>MGAF01000024.1 GCA_001789635.1 Candidatus Roizmanbacteria bacterium RIFCSPLOWO2_01_FULL_35_13
GGATAATATGAAGATTAGACTATTACAAGAAAGAAATCGTACTAAAAATTCCACACATTAGTTCCATTTAGCCGCTTGAAAAGTTTCTTGAGGAAAAAAACCGATCTCTTAAAGATGTTGGTGTACCTTTCGAGGCTATCATCGAAATGAGAAATATCCTGATTCATGAATATTTTGCAGTAGATCTAGAGCTAGTATGGGATACAATTCAAAAAGATCTCCCTGATCTGAAAAAACAGATGAAAAAACTCCAAAAAATATCATATTGATAGCTCGTGGACGATGTTAAAACTTGCCATTCTCAAAATGAGCTAGGAATTTTGAAACCCTCAAAGTAAAATAGAATCGTAAAATCAGAAACATCAAAATTCTTAGTGATAAATGGCATTTCTAAATATTTCATTCAACTTACTGCTATCAGGAAAAGCAATACTTTTTACATTTTTTACTTCATTACTAAAATACCGGATGCGTTCTTCTATAAAAGAGTTTAGGGCTTCATTTCTTGGTTCAATATCCAATTCTTCACCATTTTTTTTCTGATCAATAATTCTTCTATCTGCTTTTAAAGCATAAACTATCATTAGATTCAAATCCCCATGCTCTGCTGCCCGATTCGACGGCATATAATATTTTAATTCGTTTTGATTTTTCAATTTCTTTTAATCTGGCTATGATTTTTTGTCTTTGCATGATTTACATTTTAACAAGTGTAGTAAAATCAAATTGATATATGAAAATTTACCATAACCTTACAAACCGTCAAGTCCAGGGCATTGCTGAAATATTTTCTAATCTTGGCTTATTATTTTTTGGATCGATCATAGTTCCAATATTTTCAGATGTAGAAAAGCTTAATCTTGTTTTAACAGTGGTAGGATTTTTATTGACATTATTTTGCTGGTTTGTTAGTATTAAACTGTTTAGAAAAGTTAAGGATAATTAAATAATATGAAGATAGTTATTGGCCCATTAGAAACCTTTTATATTGTTGGTGCTATTTTAGTCACACTTCTTGTACTACTAGTCCTGCCTACTTTACGGACAAAAAGTGGAAAATAAATTTTATCATACTATTAAATCCTTTCATTTTGCTTTTCGTAATATTTAACCCACTTAATCAAATTTTTTTTCGAACCAGCTTCTGAAAGTAAAATGTTTAAATTTAAGGAGTATTCTTTCTCGCTAAACATTTCTTCAACTATTTCTTCTATTGGCGCTTCCCATTTAATTCCCACCTTTCCAAAAAGTCCACCTATCTGATCCTTTTTTAATTTCAAAATTCGCTCGGAAAGATTATGATATTGTTTGTCATTCCACTTTAAACAAAACTTACACATAATTAAATCGTAAATAGGGGTGGGTCGGACTTGCGCCAACCATGTTAACATCCTATAGCCTGCCGCAGCAGTTACCCATAGGCTTTCATGTACTTGCAGATTTAACCGCTGACATCCTCCCGTAAGATTCCGTCATACGACGGCGATCTAAACGCCGCTTCACCCTTATTACATTTTATAACACCTGGTAGAATTTTTTTGATGCAATTTAACCTCGGATGTTGAATTAGTTATCTTAACAGTCTACAAATTATTTCTGCTATTACCTTAGAAGGGTAAATATTAACCAAATTGGCAATGATAAAAGAAGTATTTTTCCTGTCATTCCTACTTTATTTCTAATTAGAACAATAGCAGAAGCTACAATTCCAAAAAGTTCCGGAGGAATAGTAACGTAATTACAATAAGGTTTACACCATTCATGAAGCCGATGTCCTATGTTAGAAAATAAATTATTTACATTTAATATTTGCAGTATATCTCTTATCAAGTGATATATGAAAAAAATAAGTAACACTAGAAAAATCCACCTAATTGTCGTCATAAACAAAGTATAACAAGTTAGTCTAAGCGGGAACTTTTTATTAGCTTCAAAAATGATATAATATTTTTATTCTTTTAAAATAATGAGTTAATTTTTTACCAGGGGTGGCGGAGTGGCCAATCGCACTAGACTGTAAATCTAGCGGCTTATGCCTGCGAAGGTTCGAATCCTTCCCCCTGGACAGTGAAGTAGAGCGAAGCTCACTTCACAGTCATGTAGCGAACTTTGTTCTGCTACATGACCCGAAATGACTCTATATAATAAAAAAGTCAACCATGAAAAAACTTTTATACTGCGTTTACATTTTATTTTCTTTAAAAGACAATAAATTTTACATTGGTTATACAACTAATCTTCACGAAAGATTGACTTCCCATATCACAGGAAATTCAAAATCTACTGAACCGCGAAGACCATTTACTTTGTTATTTTGTGAATATTATCTATCTAAACATGACGCAACCCGTCGAGAGAAATATTTTAAGACTACTGCTGGTAAAAAAACATTGAGAATTATGTTAAAAGAAAGTCTAAATGAAGTAAAGCTCCAAACTACTTCGAAGGAATGAACGGTTAGAACTTCTTGATATAATTCATTAACGAAATTATTGTCAGATATGGAAAATCAGCGACTATTGCTTATTTCTACTTCAATTACACTTGTCATTGTTAGAGCTTGGGAAACAATAATGGTAGTCTTTTTTGAAAATTCTTCATTGTGGCAAACTGTAAAAAACGATAACCTAGAACACTATCAGCTTGGATTTCTTTTATTTATCATTAGCTTTATATTCTCAAATATGCTGAGCAATAAAAGTCGGATTGTTATCTGCGGAGTAGGAATAGGTCTAATTATCGATGAGATTCATTACCTTCTTTCTGTAGTGTTTAGATTTCCATACACTTTTAATAGTTCTCAAGAGTGGTTTTCTGTTCTTATAATATATTTTGTTTTTTTAATAACTTTTTATATATATCACAGAGTTAAAATACTGAGTAAATCGAAAGCCAATCAATAGTATAAATAGTTTTAACCTTAATTTTTTATGAGTTATTACAAAAGATTCAAATTAGTAATAGGGAGTCCAATTTTTAGAAAATATCTAAAATGGTCTTAAGACAAAAGTGTGAAGGATTTGTCAGTGTTGAATTATTCACCCAAATTCAAAAGAAAGGGTTTTACGGCTTTATTATGCGGTGTTGGAAATGAAGGAACGGCTGACGTATTTATAAAGTTTTTAACAACTAGAAATCCAAAGGCTAAAATCATAATAATTGATTTAGGAAAAGAGCGGATTGAAAATGTAAATAAATTAGTGAAAGAGAAACATTCAAGCTTAGATATTTTTGTTAAACAAATAAATGCATTATCCCTTCAAAAAATAATAAAAAATGGAACAATAGACTGGATAGAGAAAGATGGCTTCTTAGAGTTTTTTGACAAAAAATCACTAAGCAAAATGCTTTTTGTTTGGCGTCAAATTCTGAATGATGAGGGATTTATAACAACTCGAATACCTGTTTATAGAAACTAAATTGAGGAAATAATTTATAAAAAAGCAGTTTGGAAAGCTAAAATTTGGCTCGGGGTAACTATTTATTCATATCAAAAAGATTATTTTGACAATCTCTTTACTAGATCTAAATTTACTTTTGTAAATCATTCCACAGATTTACCTATCCTGCAAGGCTATTCTTTGCTTAAAAAACTATAGTTGAGAGTAAAAAAGTTCTCACAACTTCTCCAAGTCTGGACGAAGCTTACTATAATAAGCTAAACGCTTATTTAATAACAAAAATCTGTAAAAGCAGGGCGAGTAAATAACTACCTAAAAGTACACTTCCTTCAAGTTTTGAAATAGTTTTTCTTGTGGCCATAAAAATAAGCAACATTAAACTCATTATAATCATTACAGGTATATCGAAATAAATCCATCTTTCTGAAATTTTTACCGGGGATAAAAAGGCGAGAAAACCCATAGTTACAAGTAAGGTAAAAATATTCGAACCTAAAGTTTCCGATACCGCAACATCACCCATACCTTTTTTAGTCGCTTTATAGGCAGCTAATATATTAGGGATCGACGGTCCAATCGCTCCTATCGTAAGTCCTATTATTAGCTCATCTACAGGAAATTTGTTTACGATCTGAATAATTGTATTGGTAAAAAATTGCGCTCCGAAAAGAAGTAAAGCGATACCTAATGAAAAAGACAGCCAACCTGATTTTAATTTTCCTATATCAAATCCCAATAACTCAAGTTTTATTTCAACATTTTTATAATCTTTTTGTTTTTGTGACTTGCTCGTGAGCTTTTCCTGTAGAAAAACATTAATGACATAAGGAATAAACAGCAGCATGAATGCTAAACCTTCAAAGCGGGTCAATTCGCCTCCTGAAGCGACCGCGAATACTAAAATAGGTACAACAACTGAAAAAACACCGTCACGCAGAATTACATAAGTATGAACTTTTAGAGGCCTGACAAGCGCTGATATGCCTGTCATCAGGCCAATATTGCAGATAATAGAACCTAATGCAACACCGAGGCTTAAATTTGGATAACCATTTAATGCGCCATATGCAGCGACTAATATCTCAGGTAGGCTTACAGCAATTGAAACAAGAATAAGTCCAACAGAAACACCGGATACTCCAAGCTTTCTTGCTACGGGGATTAACGAATCAGTAAACCAGTCTGACCCTTTTCCTATTGCGACCGTACTGATCAATAGATAGACAGCTATGATAACTAAATCCATTAAGCTATTATATCATCGATAGAATCAGGAGTATGACAGGTATAAGATATATTTAATTTGATGGGACATCTATAAATAAGTAGTTTCTTTGATAATAAGTTCCAACATATTCAACCAGCCTGGACAAGGCACAATACTGCGCCTTGCTCCGCCAGGAGCAAAAGCAGTATTTGCCGCAGACAGGTGCCGAATGGTACCTGTCAGACAACATGAATTTTTTCTACGTTTATATTATTCAAAGTATCCATCTGAATTTTATTTATATCGGATACACTGATAATCTCAAAAGAAGATTCGAGGAACATAATTCTGGCTTAGTAATTTCAACAAAACATTATCTTCCACTTGAACTTATCCATTACGAGGCATATAAAAATCAAAAAGACGCAAAAAGAAGAGAGAAATACTTAAAATGTAATCGTGGTAAAACTACACTTAAAACAATGCTTAAGGAATTTTTCAATAAGCAATAATATTGGATAAAAGTGCATCAGAAAAAAACTCCTCCGAAGCTTTATGCGAAAAAGGGAGGCCTTGGTATCTGAAGTTTTAACGAAAGATACCTTCCCCTGGACTTAAAGCTTCCTAACGAGATATTGAAACTCCCTGATCCTACGATCAGGGAATCTTTGACAACGCTTCGTCAGGAGTTGAAATCCTTCCGAAGCGAAAATATTTTTCGCTTTAATCCCTTATCTTACGATAAGGGTATTTCGCGAAGGAGGAATAAATAGTATTACTTGAAAAGAGTAGATACCTATAGTATAATATACTAATTATGTTTGAACAAACACCTCGACCAGAAGAGAAAGGCTTTCAGCTATCGGTTTTAGCGCCTGGTTTTTATAGAATAATTGACTTTTTAGATAATACATTTAAAGGTCGCAAAAAAATTGTAGGACCATATCCAAATAAAAAATTAGCTACACCTGCACATGATAAAATGGCCGCAAGAGTATATTTTCCAACTACACGCGTAGAATTCCATTTTTTTAAACCAGAAGGTGCTGTGAGGCTTGATCCTTCCGAACTTGAAAAAATTAAATAAATTAACTTCTTAATAAGCATAGAGTAATCCCACCCTGTGGGCTATAGTCCCCTTTACGGGGATTGACAGGCACGAACTTTGTAATTTTTCCTTACTCTTAGTTTGGAAAACCTGCTCATACTTTGTTAAAATTAAATATATCGATGTTGGAAAAATTCAGACACTGGTATCGCAAACTACCCGATAAAAAACGCTATCTCGAATTTGTCACAGCCTTATTGACTATTCCGGTTCTTCTAACTGTAATTTATACAAATATGGTCAGTATTCGCGAAGATAAAAAGTCAAATGCTACTCCGACCCCTGAAAAATCAGAAAAAATAGTCATCATCAGAGAAGACGAAAATAAAGAAAATGAAAAGTCAAATACTCCGACGCCCACCCCTACCTTAGTTCTGTCTCCGACTCAAACCGCTAAAGAGTGCAAAAAAGAAGTCGGACCGGTAAAAATCAGTAATCCTGCCGAAGAAGAAGTAGTTAATGAAGATCTTATCTGTGTAAAAATCGACTATACAACCGGAGAATATTGTTCTGTAGCCTGGTCTTATAAACTGGATAATAATAACTGGTCAGACTATACAAGTAGCCCTTTCTGCTTTTCAAAACTTGATCCGGGCAAACATGAACTCGATCTCAGAGTTCAAAGCACAGTTTCAAATGATGAAACAACTCTGAAAAGAACTTTTTATTATCAGACCAAAGAACCTCCAACCCCAATCCCGACAGTTTCTCCATAAAAACCATAAAAAATGTAACCGTTCAGGATTTGACAAAACTTTGTCATCGCGAAGCTACGAAGTAGCTGTGGCGATCTCATAAGATTGCTTCGCTACGCTCGCAATGACATTTTCATTGACAACTCCTGAACGGTTACTAAAAAATCCCTGGACTTTTTAAATATTAGTGTTATAATTAATACTAGGAATTCTTTGAAGGCTTCCCGTTTTTCAAAAGAACTTCTGGAAAAAAAATATTAAATGGCAAATAAAATATACGTAGGCAATCTCCCCATTTCAATTACAGAAAAAGAACTTTTTGAACTCTTTGTTCCTTTTGGGGAAGTTATTTCAGCCCAGATAACAATGGGTATGGATGGTAAAACTAACTCAGGATACGGATATGTAATGATGGTCAATGATAAAGACATGCAGAAAGCAATTCTTAAGTTGAACAATTCCCTTTATAAAAAGAGAAATATAAGAGTAGTCAAAGCTCATCCTATAGATCAGGACAGCGGTTATCTGGCCAGGAAAAACAGATTCAGCCGGTATAATAAATTCAGTAAATTTAAGAGAAAATAATTTTAAGAAAACTCTAAATTCTAAACCCTAAATCCTAAACAAATTCAAAGTTCCAATTTCCAAATAGAAAAAAGTTTTGAATTTTATAATTTTTATAATTAGGATTTGTTTAGAGTTTAGAAATTAGAATTTAGGATTTAATCGATATAATAAGGTCATAGGAAACTACTTTACTTACAGTTAGGTAGTAAGATTGGAGGTGATAATGAATGGATAAAAATAAACTATTCGTAGGAAGTCTTCCCTGGTCAGTAAATAGTGACGGTCTTAAGGAGATGTTTGCCCAGTACGGCGACATTACCGAGGCTGTTGTTATAACCGACCGAAACACAGGAAGATCAAAAGGTTTCGGATTCGTAACATTCGCAAAAGAAGAAGATGCTGCAAAAGCACTTGAAATGAATGGTAAAGAAGTCGAAGGAAGAACCATAGTGGTCAACACTGCACGCCCTAGAGAAGCAAGACCGGCAGGTGGTGGTGGAGGCTATCGTGGTGGTGGCGGTGGTGGCGGCGGATACCGCGGAGGCGGCGGCGGCGGCTACGGCGGAGGACGAAGAGATCAAAATTTCTAAATTTATTCTCTTAGATCGCAGATACCCAACTCTCAAGAAACAAAGGGAGAGTTTATCGAACCATTTGGTAAACTTGTGAGTTGGCATTTGGGATTATATAAATAATATGAGTAAAGACTACAGTAATCTGTGTGTGAGATGCGGAAAACAACGAATAATAGTAAAAACCTGGAAAGAAAAACTGGGTTACTCTACTATTACTGCAACAATGACAGCTTGCCCGGATAAAGAATGTCAAAAAATAGTCGATGCTAATAATAAAAAACAAAAAGCCAAGCAGGATGCATTAAAATTACGCAGTAATCAACGCCTCCAGGCCCGAAGAAGAAAATAACTGTGACTAAATTAAGATCACCTACCATTTTAAATGAACTACCCCACAGCAAGCGGACGGGGTATCTTTATGTCATTCCCTCGAAGGAGGGAATCCAGACTAAAATAATCATATTTGTAATGGAATTTATAAACTGGATCCCCGCCTGCGCGGGGATGACAAACATTTCGCAGCAAGCTGCGAGGAATTAAACCACTAAGGTTAAATATTAAAAAAAAGGTACAATATCCTATTGTAAGCTTAATTTCATATTTCAGCTTAAAATCACATCATGGGAGAATTACCAATAACAGTATTCGCTATAACAAGAAATGGTATAAAAGAAGGTTATACTCCTCCACCCGGTCATAGTACCGTTAATATTATTGGAGTCTACCAATCAGGAGATATACAAGATACACCCCTATTCCTTGGAGAAATTATAACACCTTCCGGAACTAAAGATCCCTCAGGTAGCCCTGCAATATATATTAACCCTCCTGAATTGGCCGATAAATTAATCAACTATAAGCAAAATGGTGTTCCAATAGAAATTACAATTTCTCAAGCACTTCAAGGTTTTTAACTAAAATAATTAATTTATAAAAATTCTTCCTTTTTGGATTTTTTTCCTACTGCTTCAAAGAAAAGTTGGAATACTCTCTCCATTACTGCGGCCCTAACCGGCCGGCGGGAAATTCTAGTCATACTCTAAGTTAAATCTATCGGTTATAGAGGTATGATGTTACAATCTCAGAGTGCTTCCGCTGAGCTACCGCTGTTCTGCGGTTGAGAAATATTTCTTAAAATAAAATCACTTGAATTATTATCAGAATCAGAGCTATTACCTTTTAACTCATCCACTCCGCCAGTATACATTGAAATTGAAGTTGACGAATCATACGCTTTTCTCTCAATGCTCTGGCCGGCTGCGGGATTATTTGGATAAGCAGGTGTTTCAACAAATTGATTTGCTCCATTTCCCCAAGCTAATTGATCAACAACTGAATCATCCGGTTTTAAAAGAACAATACTGTTATTTCCAGCTAAAGTGTTAGTATTGCTGACATCGGCCCCAATCGTTGCGTTATAACCATCTGCACTGTTTGCCCAAAGAAAAAAACCATAAGAGGGAATTGATTTTCCCGTTCCAATTACGATTAATGAATTTTCCGACCCTGTTGAAGATTTTTTCCTTAATTTCCAACCGCTAAGATCGATGCTTGAATTTGTCGGGTTATAAAGTTCAATAAAATCCTGAGTTATTGCTGCTCCATTGATCTGAACCTCGCTTATAACAATATGATTTGCCAAAACCGGGGTTGGGCTTGGAGTTTGTGTTACTGCCACTGTTTCCGTCGGAGTTATTGTTTCTGTTATTGAAGGATTTGTTGGAAAATTTTCTGACGCTGAAAATACATTACTGTTGCTGCTGCTAACACTACTAAAAAACCCGTAAGAAATGTTGAGGATAAAAAATCCACTGAATAAAAGAATAAGGAACAAAAAAATTAATCTATTTCTTTTCACTTTAAGGACTTTATAGACTTTATGGACTTTTATGTCTATCGCTTATAAACTACAAAGTGAGTGATTTAGACAGTAAGAAGAACGAAAAAAGTTGGAATTATAAAGCTAGTTTCCCGGAGTTGGAGAATTTCGATCCAGCCAGTCAGAAGCCGCATCAGTATCAAATCCCGGAGCCTGTCTTTCAGTCGAATGACCCTTTGCTACTTTAGGATTCGTCCCGGGTGGAGTAAATCCGGAAGTATTATCTCCCCAACTCATTCTGTCAATCTCATCTCTCTGCGGATTTTTAAGTATCAACACATCGCCGTCAATATCAAGACCACCGGCAAAATGTGCCCCAATTTCGATGCGCAACGCCCCACCCGCCACCGTATTCCAGAATCTCCATAATGATCCGTCATGCGAAAGAAGCGCGAACTGTCCAGCCTTAAGTTTTTTGTTGGGATGAACGTCAAAATACTTGCCTGATTCATTATATATTCTCCAGCCTTTAAGTGAAATATCATGATCGGTTCCGTTATACAACTCAATCCACTGGAATTTTAACTTTGTATTAATGTCAATAGCGCCTCTTCCCCTATTTTCCCGAAGTTGGTGTTTTTCATCGACATTATAAAAGACTTCATTTATCACCAGATCATCGCCTACTATGGTTCCGAACTTGATATCGGCCAGCACTGATTTTGCCTGAAAAAGATTACCGGCACCGGATGGAAATTCAACGGAAAAGTTGTAAGTTTTGTTTCCGCCGGCATTAATAGTGTTTAAGGGAACTCCGTCTGTTCCTGCACTTTGGCTGAAGAAGTTGGCCATTGTCACCGGGCCGTAGATCGGTATCAATCCATCCTTGATTCTGACTAACAGCACGGACTCAATTTTTGGATCCGGACCTGTTCCGCCGGTTCTGATTCCGCGGGTAGAAATAAATCTGGAAACACTGCCATTATTTGTTACGTCAATTTGTCGAGTCTCTAGGTCTGAAGGCTTCATATTAAATAGTGAGAAGATCGGATTACCAATTGGAACATGAAAGTCAACAATCAAGTCTCCAAAAGCCTCAACCGTTTGACTCTTCATTAATTTTTCCAGACCGCCGTTAAAATAAAATACAGCCCCTACTATCAAAATTAAAAATGTTATTCTAAATATTCTTTTTTTCATGGTGTTTCTGGTGAACTTGTACTATTTTGCGGTTGAGAAGTTCTCGTTATGAAATCAGTTAAATTATTTCCTGCATCAAAAGCGTTTCCCTTGTCTATATCACTACCACCGGTTGACATAGACACCGTTGTTGAAGACGAATAAGCTTTACGTTCAATACTTTGAAAAGATGCTGAAAAATTAGCATAAGGTGTTCCTTCAACATAATGCCCTACTACATTTCCCCAACCTACTTGATCTACAGGATTGTCAGATGCATCTTCAAGTTTTAAACTATTATTTTCACCTATATTATTTCCATTACTAACATCTGCCCCGATATCAGTTTCATAAGTACCTTGGTCATTTGACCATAAAAAGAAACCATGCGCTGGTATTGACTTACCAGAAGGTATCAAAACTAGAGATGAATCAGCACCTGAAGAACCTTTTACCCTAATTTCCCAACCACTTAAATTAATAGCGGAATTTGTTGGATTATATAATTCGACAAAATCTTCATTTGCATTTCCTCCATGAAGTTGCACTTCACTTATCACAATATGATTTGCAACTTGTGGAGTTGGCGAAGGAAACTCTGCCGATGCAGATAAAACATTATTACTTGATGTCCCGCTATCAGAAAAATAGGCAAGTGAAATTCTAAACGTCAAAAAACCCACTACAAAGAGCAAAAAAGTAAAAAATATAATTTTATCTATTTTCATTTTTTTTGTATGTCATTCTGGAGCGGAACGAAGTGGAGCGATAGAATCTTTAGAATAGATCCTATCGTTACCGCCTAATCATCGGTTCCTCCAGGATGACATAATAAATTGTTAGATTGTCTGCATTTTCTGCATCATTCTTTTCTCAATCTCTTTAGTTAACTCCTTCTTAATATTTAATAATTCAAATATTATGAAAATTAAAGCGGGGAATACTATCAACGAAAGAAAACCGGGTAAAGTTTTTATAAATATTGACACTTTTCCAACAAAAGGAACGATATAAAAGGCTTTCCCAATGACTTTACTTGCCGAAACCTGTTGCGAGTCAGGATTATTATTTGCATCCCCCTGTGTCTTATAAAAATATTCCTTATTTTTTATTTCAAAATCAATTACCCTGTGTGTCACAGTTACATTTCCTGATTTAAAGGCTATTATGTCGTTTGGTTGATAAACAGGAAAACTTTTAGTAAAGACAATGCTTCCAACCGGAGCAGCCGGTTCCATACTTCCGGTTAAGACTACAAAAGATCTTATTCCACCGATAATCGACGTCCGTGAAGTCACAGCTATAAATACTATAAATGGCAGCGTCCCAATAACTAAAGCCTTCAACAAAATCTGAAATATTTGTGAAGCACTCCACGGATTTACGCTTGAGACTTCAGACCCATCATTATTCGGGAGTGCGAAACCCTGAACCGAATGCCACTTATCCATAATATTGATGCCATTGGCATTCTGGTTCATGGGTGAAATTGTTGAAATTTTTTCGTTTTGCATATTTTATTTTTTGTATCGTGAACTCAATTCAGGAACTAACTTCCTTCAAACTCCTCCCTGCCCCTCGAAGCTCGAAGAGCGAAGTGGGGTAAATTCCTTTATCTGTTTCAGTCGTTCCAGCTAACTTACCTCTCGAATCCCGGCTATGTAAAAATTATTATTTCCCCTCTTCCCGGTAGCGGGCGAACATCTCCACCCGCTACCGATTGTTTGCGATCAATTAAGGTTCGCTTGCGTGCGTTCCCTGATTCATAAATACGGTCAGTGTCAAAGTATTACTATCGCCTTGATTTGCATTTACTGCTGTTGAACTTAGTCTACCTTCCATATGCAACCTATGCCCATCAGTCTGAGTACCACCAAATGCAAGATTAGTTATATCAGCACCTGATGCTGATAATGCTGCTAAATCTTGTAAATCACAATATCCATTTGCATTGAAGCTAGCCGCATCACATGTTCCAACTGAAGGAAGTATATTTACATCAGCCACACCATTTCCGTCGTGATCCCACATAAGTTGTGTAACTTCTAAAACTGATGCAAAATTAGGCGTCGTAGTTGAACCAGGAGCTCCTATTGCATCAACGACGAGATTGGCAAAAGTCAAATCAACATGATCGGCTGGAGTTGATCCGGAATTTCTTAAATATAAATCTCCACCTGTAAATGATTCTCCTGGATCTAGGGCTAATCCCCCTACGCTTCCTGTAACTGATTCTGTAAATGTTGAATTGTCTTTAGAAAGCTGCATATTCAAAGTTCCAGACGAAAATAAATTATCTGAACTTGTTTCAGTGTCGCTAAAAAATGCAAAAGTTACTCCTCCTACTAATCCCACTACTGCAAAGATTGATAAAATACTCAATAAAATTGATCTATTCATCTTTTTTCACCCCCTTTAGAAATTCTTAATGAACTTTTAAGAACTTTCAACTTTTTAAAAGTGAATTCTAGAATTTCTTAAGTCCGCCAATAATTCGCAGCATGAGCCGTGTACGAATAGTACTGAAAAGGCGAATGCTAAGAATCGGCGGACAATAATTCTATAAACAAATTCACTATTTTTTTGACCTTCTTACTGCAACAGCATAACTACATTTTAGACTTTCCTGAAGCTCCAAATTAAACAATGAATTTTTCATCTAACTTAACAGTAAGCTTAAAAAAAATCATAGTCAAGAGTTCAAAGTGGATATAATAATATGCAAAATACCTCATTTTTCTTATACAACTTTTGGTCTTATAGTGGCCGGTATAAATACTAAAAATATAAATATAGTTTATTCACATTTGATTTTAAACTGTTCTGATGAAGACTATACAAAAACACTACTCTAAATATACATATATAAAGTCATTATATTCACCCGCTAGTAAATTTTTATAAGATTAAATTTAAGTAGCTTTATTTTTATACCACTCTGCTTTGATTTTGCAACTTTTTGGTATATACCTACCGTAGCCTTCAAATGAGAGTTTGAAATATCTCTACAATTAAAACTGTTCTCTAAAATCAAAGCTACGTTGGGTATTATACCCAACAATTTGAAAGCAAAGGGGTATATCCGCAGATTTTGAATAATCTTCACTCCACTACTTTTTTCCCTAATTTTTTAGCAAGTTCACGGAAAAAGCTTTTCAATTGATCTAAGGTCAACGGTTTAATCATTTTGGGAAGTAAAATAAAATCTTCGATCTTTAGCATATCCATTGCAATAAGTTCCACATCCAAATCCATATTTTTGAATTTTACTTCTGCGCTGTAAAACAAATCCCAAATCGTATAGTAATTTTTCAAAAGAAAGTACAGATCAACAAAATCCTTAACATCTGTCCTTTGATTTATAGTAATCAACTTATTTGTAGCGATATCTCTTAAACTGTCGGTTAATACTCCTTTTATAACCTTTCCTTTTTCTATCTGGCTATACGGATAATAGCCAAAATCAACTTTAAAATTTGATTCATCCTTGCATTTTAGATCAAATCTGTAAACAACTTCTGCAAATCTTGACGTAAAAGTAAATTTATATTTTTTACTCCAGTCAGACATTAGAGCAAATATAACTTTATTTTCAAATCTTTCTTTGCAAAAAAAATCAAGATCGTCAGAATATCTGTGCTGAAGATAATATTCACTCAAAACAGTGCCACCTGTGAAGTAAAATCGATTTCTTAGGTAGTCGCTTTGATTTATACCTTCCAATATAAACTTTTGATTTTCGGTGAGGATGTGTACTTTCCCCATATTAATAGTTCAAACAAACGATAAGCTAACGGACTTAAATTTAATCTGTCCCAATATTTTTTGACATCAGCCAGTTTAATTTTTTCTTTCCCCGGGCCGTAATTAATCATCCGTTCCAAAATCAGGATTCTTCCCGATTCGGTTTTCTTCAATTCATCGATGTCATAATCCCAGATAAAAACCATAATGTAATAATTTTATCATACCACTTCGCTTCAATTACAAATGATTGATAGCTTCGAAGGTAAGAGTTCACGCTTCTTGACAAAACTATACCAGACTATGTCATTGCGAGGAGGAGGAACGACGACGAAGGAACGTCAGACGTTCCGAAGCAATCACATTAATGAGATTGCTTCGCTCCAAAACTCACCGCTCGCAATGACAATTGATTATAATCTTTGTCAAGAACTGTGAATAGTTACTTTTTCAGTTTGCCCTTGTAAAAAAGAAGTTAAATGCGTATAATTCAAGTTTATGAGGCTGAAAGGAGAGCACATTACGAATGCTACAATAATAATTGTATCATTAGTTGGTGCTTACTTAGGAATAAGAGGAATTCTTTCGAGTTTAAGAATTCAGGCAGATATTCAATCTCAAATTGCTACTGCAATGGCTCTATCTACTCCAGATGCCGAGATAACCGCTAGCCCCACTGAATCCAATTTAGATATTCAAGCCACTTTGAACTCATACTCAACCGCTGCTCTTTCAACTATAAACGCAGATTCAACCAAAGTTGCCTCAACTAATGAGGAAATTTCAGCCGGTATTCAGTCTTATCTTCAAACATTGACGCTCCCACCCCATAACAAATAAATTACGCTCCTGCTTTGCTTTTTCTATCTTTTGACATTTCCTTTTCTCTTTACTATCTTTATCTTCAATGAAAAAAGCCTTGTGAAATTCCCCTATCATCTTCCTGAATATATGGGGTAGAATTTCGCGAAGAAAGATTAACAACAAAATAAAATTTAAAATGGTAAAATAGATTGTCAATATAAGTTTATTGATGCATATGAACTTTAGCGAAACAATTCCTGCCGCTTTTACAAAAGCAACCGGTTTACCTTGGGAAAGTATAAATCATCCTAAATTTGTAAATCTTCTGAGGATTGGTATTTCAGCTGATTCTATAGTCGATGGTATTTTATTAGGAGGAATGACCGGCGCTGTAATTGGAGGAATTATTTTTTGGATACAATTTTTGAATAAAATGGAAGCAGAAAGTCTTATACGCAATCAATATCCTGAGGCTAAAGGCTATTTAAAACCAATGCGTAACCCCATGCTCCTTCCTTTATTTGCTACAATGGAAGGACCAATCGTAGGAGCATTAACAGACTTGTTTTCAGATGATTTTTGACATTTCCTTTTTTCTTTGTTATAATTACTCTCAATGAGAAAAGCCCTGCTTTCGGCTTTAGTAATAATCGCTACAATACTTTTTTCACTTTCTTTTGTAAAAACCGCCAAAAGCATCAGCCAAGAAGAAATAATTAAAAAACTTGAAGATAAAATAATTCCCGACCAATATATTGTTGTTTATAAAGATTCTGTGTCAAATCCGGATTCCGTAACCGACGAGCTGGAAAAACTGCACTCACTCAAGTCAAAATTCCGCTTTAGTAAAGTATTAAAAGGCTATACTGCAGTTTTTACTCCGGAAAAACTGGAAAAAGTTAAGACGGATCCGAGAGTCGCCTTTGTTACCGAAGACAAAGAAATAACAATGGCCCAGTGGTGGAGGCGGAAAAAGACTCCGACCCCGACACAAACATCTACCCCAACCAGAACTCCAACTCCGTTTAAATCACCTACACCGACAACTGTTAAGTCCCCGACCCCTACTCCAACCACAGTAATAACTACTCAAACAATTCCATCTGGCGTTTCAAGAATTGGTCTTACAATCAACGAAGGCGCTAGTGTAGGAGTCGCAATTCTTGACACAGGAATCGACCTTGACCATCCGGATCTTGCCGGAAATATTATTGCAAATAAAAGCTGCATTAGTGGAAAATCAACCGGTGAAGACGACCAAGGCCATGGGACACATGTTGCCGGAACTGTTGCCGCACTCAATAACTCGATTGGAGTTCTAGGCGTTGCACCTCAAGCGAAATTAATTGCCGTTAAAGTCCTCAACTCTCAAGGATCCGGAAGTTACTCCAGTCTAATTTGTGGAATTGACTGGATTACAACAAATGCAAAAAATTATAATATTAAAGTCGCCAATATGAGTCTGGGCGGCGGCGGATCAAGCGATGATAATTGCGGAAATACCAACGGCGATGCTCTTCATCTGGCAATCTGCAAATCAAGAGACGCAGGAATAACCTATATAGCCGCAGCCGGAAATAACGGCAATAATGCTTCTTCAACCGTTCCAGCAGCTTATAACGACAGCGTAATAACTATTTCTGCTCTCGGCGATTCCGACGGACAGCCCGGAGGTCTTGGTCCGAATACCTGGGACGGAAAAGATGATACATTTGCCGGTTTTTCAAACTTCGGAAATGTAGTTGATCTTGGTGCTCCGGGAATTGACATTCTATCCACAAAAAGAGGCGGCGGTTACACAACAATGAGTGGA
>MGAF01000025.1 GCA_001789635.1 Candidatus Roizmanbacteria bacterium RIFCSPLOWO2_01_FULL_35_13
TAACGTCAACCTTGGGTTTGAGGGAAATATAGTTTCTCATATACTACTATATTACCCATTCTAAATTAATTCTTCAAGAGGATTTGATATTATAAGCGCAGAAATGCCTGTCATTAAGCCGATATTGCAGATGATAGATCCTAATGCGACCCCTAAACTTAAGTTAGGATGACCTTTTAATGCTCCATATCCTGCTACCAATACTTCTGGTAAACTCACCGCAACCGATACTAAAATAAGACCAACAGATACTCCAGATACGCCTAATTTTCTAGCAATTGGAATTAATGAATCGGTAAACCAATCAGAACCTTTACCTATTGCGATGGTGCTAATTAAAAGAAAGATAGTAACAGTAACCAAATCCATGAAACTATTATATCAACAGAGATATTTATATCTAATCTTTTTTTTCGATAATTTCTCCTTCCTGTATTTTATCTTTATCAATGAAGAAAGGAGTTTTATGTTTCTTTTTTTTGTTTCGTGATTTAAAAATATGGACAACAAGAAGCGGCAATAAAAACAAAATAATTTTTCTTATAAGCTGGAGCGATATCATTTTATTTTCTTTTTAAGATTTCACCCAATCTTTTGATTGTTTCTCCATAAAGTGCCCAATTACCTTCTTTTTGAGAACGGATAGCTTCATCGTATAGTTCTTGGGCTTGCTTAAACAAATCCCTTATTTGTTGATCGACAATAATAGTTGGTTGATCGGTTTTCTCTTCTTGAGTTTGAGTGCTAATTGTTGTTCCAAATATTCTTGAGAGAGCCGCCTCCAAGGTTTCTTCCATTGCGATCTTATTTTCATAGGCAACAATGACCCGTTTAAGTTCTGGAATTTTTCCTGTCTCTGCTTTAAGATAGAGTGGTCTTACATAAATTAATGATTCTTCGATTGGAATGACAAGGAGCGGTCCTTGAATAACCTGTGATCCTCTCTGGTCCCATAAGGAAATCTGGCGGCTAACTTCGGCGTCCTGATTAATACGACCGATTACTTGTTTTGGGCCAAAGATAAGTTTTTGTTTTGGAAAACGGTAGACCACAATTTTTCCATAACTGTCTCCGTCGTTTCTGGCCACCATCCAAGCGGAAAGATTATCCTTATTTCGTGGAGTAAACGGAAGCATCAAGATAAATTCTTCCTTTTTTTCACCCGGCAACTTCATAATCATATGGCGAGGACCCATTTGTTGTCCCGCATCGGTGACTTCCTGATTTTGTTCCTCACTAATAGTTGGTATTTCCCATTGGTCTTCTTTATTGTAAAAAATCTGCGGTTCATCCATATGATATATAGTATAGATAGCTGTTTGAAGACTAAAGATATCTTCCGGATACCGAAGGTGAGAAATAAGACTTTTTGGCATTTTGGTAATAGGTTGAAAGAGATTGGGAAATATTTTAGCATAGGTTCGAATAATAGGATCATTCGTATCAACTTGATAAAAATTGATTGATCCTTCGTATGAATCGATAACAATTTTTACCGAATTTCTGATGTAGTTGATACTTTCTTCATTTAGAGTCAATGGTTGAGAATAGGGATAATCATTTGCTTTTGTATAGGCGTCATAAATCCAGTAAATTTTATTATCAGCAACTACTGCGTATGGATCACGATCCAGAGTGAGAAATGGAATAATCTTCTCAACGCGTTCTTTAATGTTACGATAATAGAGAATTCGACTTTCAGTTGTTACATCATTTGATAAAAATAGTTTAAGAGAGTTGAATTTAATGGCAAAAAATAATCGTTTGAGAAGAGAGTCGATCTTTACGCCTCCTTTACCTTGATAGGTTGTGTAAACATTTTCTTCTCCTTTAGGATAATCAAACTCTTTTGATTTTGTATTAACAATAACATAGTCATTAGTCTTTTCGCCGTAATATATTTCAGGGCGATTTATGTTAAGTTGCTTAAATTCTGATTTTGGCGGTAAATCCTTAACAAATAAAACCGGCAATCCTTCGGCAGTTACTTGATTTACAGGTCCAGCAGCTAATCCATAGCCATGAGTAAATGACAGTTTTTCATTAATCCAGCTCCTGTTAGGGAGACTTTCCGAAGCTAGTTCTCTTGGCGAAAGCATGATTTGGCGAATTTCGTCATTGATGACATATCGATCATTATCAACAGAGATAAATTCATAATAAGTTCTTATCTCCTGAATCTGGGAAAAAGTAGAAAGGAGCTGTTCCCGATCCCAAAGCCGTACATTTTTAATCGTCAGGTTATTTGAAGCAATATCAGTAGAAGTTAGCGGTTTATCTGCTGAAATTTCTCTTTCTTCAATTTTATCCAAACCATAGGCTTCGCGAGTAGCGGCAATATTATTTTTGATAAATGGTGTTTCTTTAACCAGCTCATTTGGAGCAACAATTAGTTTTTGGAAGAGAGATGGAACTATCGCTGAGGCAAGTCCTATAAAAACATAAAGAGAAATCGCTGTAATAAGCGGAGTAAGTTTCCCGCTTATGCCCCAAAACAGAGTTAGAATAGCGATTAAAACGGTAATACCAATAGAAATTTTTAGAATAGGTATCATAATGGCAACATCCGTAAAAGCGGCTCCAAAAATTGGTCCGCTTTGGGTGGAAAGGAGATTAAATAAGGAAAAATAAGTATTGACTACAGTTGTTATTAAAAAAAGAAAAAGCAGGATGCCAAGATGGAGTTGCGCCTTGGGTTCTGTTTGACCTTTTTGAGATAACTTTAAACCGGTAATTTTAAACTTGCTAAGAAACCCAGCGATATTCAAACTACCTTTGAGTAAATATATGATTCCACTGCTGATAAGCGAAATAACAATAAACATCCTTAAAATACCTAGTCCTATAGTAAGAGTAGGGAGAGAAAAGATATAAAAAGCAATGTCTTTTTTAAAAATTGGGTCATATTCTCCAAAAGAAACTCCTGAAAAAAATTTAAGTATTTCCTGCCAGTTTATTGTGGTAATCAGCCCAAGAAATAGAGAGAGAACGACACACACAATTGCACCTAATTTTTTTAGTATTCGGCTATCAAGACTCACTGGTTGACCAAGTAGTGCCGCAGGTATGAGAGCTACCCACGGAGTTTTTGATCGAACGGCAATGAGAAAGTTAGTAAGAAAAAAAGCTGCCGCAATGATTGTAGTTACAAGAGCAATTATTATTTTTGTAATTAGAGGTTTTACAAACACTTCGATTTGTCCTACTTCGGAAAACCACCACCAGTCAGTAACAAAAGAAATGATGGTAGAGAAAGAAACAAGAAGAACAAAAATAACCGCGACCCCCATTCCTATAAAAAGCCTAGAGATTCTCATAATTGTTTAGCTTCAGTAACTGTTATGGATAGTAGCACAGTACACACGTATTTTCAATATGTTAAGATTATTTTTTTATTCTTCTTGTTGTGTAACCGTTTGGAAAAAATTTCTAACTTGATCCAATCCCCGCAGTATAATTACTACTGATGGTATAATTCATTTATGGCACTATTTATTCATATAATCCTGGAAATTTTTGTTCAAAAAAGACTCAAGTTTATTTCTTAATGAAAAATTTTTGGCAGAGATTAAAAAAACCTTTTTTGGTGTTGGCGCCAATGGAGGGTGTGACGGATTTTGTTTTCCGTGAAATTGTGGCCACTGAGTTGCCTAAGCCGCATGTAATGATGACTGAATTTACGAACGTTGAATCGCTAATGTCGAAAGGATTTGAAAAAACTATTATCCGGTTTAAATTCAGCGAAAAGCAAAGACCTATTATAGCTCAAATCTGGGGAATGAATCCGGAAAATTATTACAAATCGGCAAAATTAATTACTAAACTTGGATTTGATGGAATTGATATTAACATGGGTTGTCCGGTAAGGGAAGTTTTTAAAATGGGCGTATGTTCAGCACTGATTAATAACCGCCCCTTGGCTAAAGAAATAATTGATTCTGTGAAGAAAGGCGCAAATGGACTGCCAATCAGTATAAAGATAAGGATAGGGATTAAAGAGGTGGTAACAGAAGATTGGGCTGGTTTTTTACTCGAACAAAAAATAGAAGCATTAATAATTCATGGAAGAACAGTCGAACAGATGTCAAAAGTTCCGGCGGATTGGAATGAAATCGGAAAAGTGGTGAAGTTAAGGAATAAAATTTCACCTGAAACTATGATTATCGGCAACGGCGACGTAAACAGTTATGAGGATGCTGAAGAAAAACACAATAAATTTGGAGTTGACGGAGTGATGATCGGAAGAGGGATATTTCACAATCCCTGGGTTTTTGAAAAAGGAAATAAGAATCACACACCGGAAGAATACAAGGATGTTTTAATCAAGCATCTCAATCTCTATGAAAAAACTTACGGTGACGGAAGGAATTATCACATCATGAAAAAGTTTTACAAAATGTATGTCAATAACTTCAAAGGAGCAAACCAATTACGGATAAAACTTATGAGTACCAATAACTTCAAAGAGGCTCAGGAAATACTTAGTTAAAATCCATTATTATCCTATAGTTGCATAAATCTTTCTTTAATGCTATAATTATGAGCTACAAACAGCAAAATAGCTATTTAAGTTAATATCCTATAGATAAATTTAATTAACACATTTATGTTTAAAAGAGAAAAGATATTTTTACATCTGACCAGTGCAGGGGTAAGGCTTTTGAGCTGTAAACATGAGCATAATACGATATATGAATTTGCAGACCAGGAAATAATCGAGCACGAAGTATTGAATATGGTCAAATACCACTCATTTTTGTCTGCAGTTATAAGTAAATTACCGGAAGCGGAATTGGTTATTTTGATTGATGATGAATTTCTTTATAAAAAAAATATAAATAATGTATCGGATGCAAATCTTCACAAAATAAAAAAAGATTTTCTTACAATGGTACCGTTTGAGGATGTTAAGATAGCTTATACGTTGGTTTTAACAGAGAATACTGCCGAGATTGTTGCCGTGAATAGTGATATTTATAAGCCTTTTTTATCTATAGCCGCAAGAGAAAATAAAAAAATTCTTTTTGTTGTCCCGTTGTCTGTTATTAGATCAAATTTGGAACACGAACTAACTTACAGGTCGTTGGCAAAAAATTATTCCCATGATTTACTTAAAAAATATAATTTTCATTCGGCTGAAAGCGGAATGGATCTTTTTTTCAACTTTGACCATAAAATAGAAATGTCCAAGCCTGAAGTTAACAGCTCAATCAACATAAGGTTAGCATTCGGGATAATAATATTACTTTTATTAGCGTCAATATTGTTTATTTTAATTAAAAATCAAAAAGTACAAAGTAAGGCTCCGCTTAGTATTCCGGTTTCGACACCGGTAATTATTCCGCCTACACTTACGCCTTATCCGACTATCGTGTATAAGCAATTGGAAGATTTAAAAATGCAGATATTTAACGGTTCTTCTACATCCGGTCAGGCTTTAAAATTAAAAAACTTTTTAAGGGAAACAGGAACTAGAGAAATCGAAACGGGAAATTATGAGACAAAAGATGTCAGTGATATTTTATTGACAGTTTCAGATACCGTGTCACCGGACGACAGCGTAATTCTGGTAAATGAATTAGGGAAAGCTTTTCCGGATCTGTCAATAAATAAAATTTCTACAGGGTCAGCTGAGTTTGATGTTACGATAGTCATCGGAAACAGTTCTCAACTGATAAAATAATCCTATGGAAATCATAGCGTATATTACAATTCCACTTGTATTAATAATAATTTTCTTAGTTGTGAAGCTTATTCTTGAAAAGAAAAGCCGTAAGGATATTGAATCGCAATTGCTCCAGGTAATGTTTAATCATGATAAAGTCCATTTGCATGATGAACTTTTAACTCCAAATGAGTTGCGTTTTTATCACGATTTACAAAAAAAATTCGGAGAAAAGTATCAGGTTCTACCTTTA
The DNA here is from genome assembly GCA_001789635.1 of Candidatus Roizmanbacteria bacterium RIFCSPLOWO2_01_FULL_35_13. Classification (GTDB taxonomy): domain Bacteria; phylum Patescibacteriota; class Microgenomatia; order UBA1406; family GWC2-37-13; genus 2-01-FULL-40-13. The sequence goes on from MGAF01000025.1 coordinate 5,919, forward strand.
GTTAGCTTATCGGCTTTATTTGATATAAAGGAAGATCAAAAAGATTTATATGATCAACATGTCAATATCAGGAAGTTTTATTTTGATTTTGTTTTGTCAACAAAACGAGAATTTAAACCGTTTATGGTAATCGAGTTAAACGATAATACAAAAAGATTTAGCAAAAGAAGAGAGAGAGACGCTTATTTTTCAACAATATTTAAATCAGGAAATATTAAATTCTTCAGTTGCGATTCAAATTACATTACTTACGACCACTATATGGATGAAATAGAAAAAATTCTTCACATCCCAAGTTCTATATCCGATAAAACTTAAACAAATTCCGGTTTTATTTTTTTGCTGAATAAGTTTTGCAGTTTATAAATGATCTTCCTTATCGGATTCGGCATCGGCTTTTGTTTTATGAATTGTTCCGTCTTTGTGATGGGGCGGAGCATATATTGTGTAAAGTTTTAGTTCTTCAGTTGTTGAAGTGTTTATAATATTATGATTGGTTCCGGCGGGAACTATTAACGCGTCACCTACTTTGAAATTCTTTTCCTCACCATTCATTATTACTTTTCCTTCGCCTGACTCTATTCTTAAAAACTGGTCGGTGATTTCATGAACTTCAAATCCGATTTCTTCATTTGGTTTTAAATTCATGACCACCAACTGAACATGTTGACTGGTAAAAAGTACCTGCCGGAAATGTTTATTTTGCTGAGTTTTTTCTTCGATATTATCTATGTACCCTGTTATATTATTACACCCCCCTTTCCGATTTGGGACAAAACCTAACGGTTTTTTCCCAACGATTTTCCCTAAGTTGTGTTGCGAGCTACTCACTTTCGACCGAACACTCGCAACATATTATTAATATTTATTCTTAAGTTTAACTTGACTCTCTTTATCTAACGATTTTACTAAATATTCATTTTCCAAAAGCTATGAGGAAGGTTCCGATGGTCATCAGGATTACTCCCAGAATAATGGAAAAGTTTACTTTTTCACGTAAGAATAAAATAGCCAGGATTACAGTCAATGCTAGACTTAATTTATCAATAGGAGCGACCTGGGATGCGTTACCCAACTGCAGCGCACGGAAATAAAAAAGCCAGGAAAGTCCAGTGGTTATTCCGGAGAGCACGAGAAATAAAAGTGAAAATTGTGAAATGGTTCCAATCTGTTTTATGGTTCCCTGAAAAAGAACAATTCCCCAGGCAAAAATAATTATTACCAACGTTCTTACTGCTGTTGCTAGATTGGAATCGACATTCTTAATTCCTATTTTGGCCAGAATTGCAGTGAGTGCTGCGAATAAAGCTGAAAGCAGTGCGAATATAAACCAATTCATAAATAAATTCTAACAAAACTAAGTTAATTTACTCTACGATAATATTGCCGACCATTGAGGCATATTGCCGTCCTGACAGGATATTGGTAATAAAGGTAAAATTGCCTTTGCGGTCTGCGACAAACGTTATATCTTTCCGAACATTAGGTAGTAGTTCTGCTTCGATGTTAAATTCGGGTAGGGCAAAACCGTGAATTACATCAATGCTTACTACATGTAGTAAGACTTTTTGTCCGTGTTGGACTGTTATCCGATTTGGGTTAAACGAAAACCTTTTTGCCGTGATATTAAATTCGGCGATCCCTTTATTTGGCGGATATGCACTTTTTTTTCTGTTTGGGAAAATATTTTTTGGATGTCCGAAAACACTTGGAGGTTGACCATCATTAGATTCCATTTTTTGGATATCTTCAGCCCAGGCAGTTAAACCTCCATAGAGAATTCCGACATTCTTATAGCCTGCCTGATAAAGAATATAAGCCGCATAAGGACCACGCATAGTAGAAAAAGCGTCATAGGTAACGGGAATTTTGTTTCCGGCTGTTTTTATCAGATTATCTCTATTATAATAATCCGAATGCAGAGCACCCGGAACGTGGCCTTTATTGTATTCATGCTTAGTGCGGGTATCGATAACAACGTATTTATCTTTTTGTTTTTGCAGTAAAAACTGTAAATCGATTGGGGTATATTCCACAGGATCATAACCTGTATTGAGGTTTGATAATGAACTATTATTTGATTTTAGCAATCCTTTTGGTAATAAAAATAAGCCAGCTGTAGTACCGAGTAAAATAAAAAATATTATTAAAATATTTTGTTTTTTCATAGGTTCAGGATTTTTTGGAATCTTTAAATGTATTGTTTTGATATAGAAGTACTTTGTCGAAATCTAACAGATCCGTCATTAGATCATGTGAAACCAAAATGACAGTCATTGTCCTTTCTTTTTTCAAATTCTTAAGGAATGTAATAAACTGTGTGCGAAGATCCTGATCAAGAGCAGTTAAAGGTTCGTCAAGAAGGATGATTTCAGGTTGAGCGATAAGGGTTCTGGCAATAGCAAGACGCTGTTGTTCTCCACGGGAAAGTTGGGAGGGATACTTTGTTAACAGATTGTTGGGTAAGCTTATATCATTACATACTTTCAAAATTCGATTTTTTAGAATTCCTTTTTTTGAGGATTCCCAGACAAACTTCAGTTGTTCGTAGCCTGTCATATGTGGCCATAAGGCAAGATCCTGAAAGAGTAAATTCATCACCCGCTCGTGTGGCGGAATAAGGATCTGGGGCGAATTTGCCAGAACTCCTTTGATAAATATTTTCCCGCTAGATGGCGGCATCAATCCTGAAAGAATACGTAAAAAAGTAGTTTTTCCGCAACCGGAGGGTCCTTTAAGAGAAACAAATTGGTGTTTTTTAATTTCAAAAGAAACATTTTCAAAAATAATTTCTTTACCGTCCTTTTTTGTTAGCTCCTCAATTTTTATGATGGGATTATTGGTCATTTTTTTTGTCAATATGAAAAAAGAAATATATTGCCAGAATAGGTAAAAGGCTTACGAAAAGCAAGGCGACTGTCATCAGACTCATGAGTTCGACAGCACCGTAGTGAAGTACGATAAAAAGTCGTGTGATAATAGTTTGAAATCCCGGGGGTTGGATAAGTAAAGTGATTGGGAGTTCTGTTGCAACAAGCCAAAAACTAAACACCCAGGCTAAAAAGAGAACCGGCTTATATAAAGGTATGACTATTCTATGAAACATTCGTAAGGATGGGGGATATACCAATCGCGCGGCTTCCAAATATTGCGGATTTACTTGTTGCGTATGAGTGTGTAAAAGTTCAGATACGAGTGGAGCAAAACGAAAACAGTAAGCGATAATGAGAATGATCGGCGTCGCGTAAATTACGTTAAGTGATGGATGATTAAACAGATAGATAAAAAGGATACCATAAGTAATTGGCGGTAACGCTAAAAGTGATAGAAAAAATATCCTGCCAGCCATTTTTCTAAAAAACATAATATATATAAGAGTCGAAAAGAAGACAATGCAGATACTTGAGATAAAAGAAATCCAGAAAGTATTAGTAATAACCCCGAATGACGAGGCAGTATAAAAAGGAATTTTATCGTAAAGTATATTTTTAACTTGCAGTATTCCAATGGGCAAGATACTTGAGAGAAGAAAGAGAACAACGAATAGAGAGAGCATTAATATTTTTAAAAGTCGGGGTTGTTGAATTGAAAAGGGCACACTTTTTTTAAAAGACTGGAGTGAAAAAAAAGGTTTTTCCTTAACTAGATAAAGTAGCAGGATCGCCCACATAGAACCGACAATAAAAACAGGTATGACGCTTAAGTATAAAGCTCGCGGTATTTCACTCGTAAAAGTAAAAGACTTGAAGATCTGTGTAATGAAGACATTTTTTCCCAAATAAGCCGGGACGTCAAAAGTAATAAATGTCACTATAAAAGTCAATAGTGTTGCAGTGAGCGTAGAGGGTAGTATTGCAGCAAATACAATGCGCTTTAATACTCTAACCGGATTGGTTACCTGAAGTGCAGCATCAATCAGATGTTGAGGAATGTTTTTTATCGCCTGATGAATAATAAAGAAAGAAATGGGGAAATAGGCTAAGGTTAAAATACCGATTATTCCGGGAAGGGAATTTAGATGTCTGATGACTGATAAATTATAGTTCTCCAAAAACAGTAGAAGATGCATCCAGGAAAATGCATGCAGGTAGGGCGGGATAAGTAGGGGAATAAGAAATAAAAAAGAAAACAGACGTTTACCCGGAATTTTGTAGAAAGATAGAGAAAATGCCAAAAATAAAGATATCAAAACAGAAAAAAAACTTACCCCCAAAGAGATAAAAGTAGAATTTAAAAGAGCGTGCAGCTCAAGATTGGACAGCATGATATTTATATTAATTACTCCAAGATACTGGTTTCAAAAAAATTAACGCTGGGTTTTAGATTTTTGTAAATCTTCTCCCAGCTTACGTTCATGGGTTTAATGCTCTCAACAGCCGGAACGTTTTTAGGACGGTCGACTCCGGGTAAAAGCGGCATCTGAGCAGACTTAGCATAAGCCAGACTGGACTCGGTTTTTTCTGAGATTAAATAATTAATTAGTTTTTTTGCGTTGTTCGCATGTTTTGCACCTTTGATAACCATTGCGGTATTTGGAATGACAAGCGTTCCAATTTGACCGTCTTTTTGATCAGGATAGATCATGGCAATAGGTTCTTTATTGACAAGCGCGTCGTTGGCATCATCGGTGTCGGTGAATCCGATCCATTTGGTTCCTTCGACTACTTTGTCGCGTGTCTGTCCGTTGCTTTGGGCTATATCAAGCCCATTATTTTTTAGAGTCGTGAAGAAATTTTCGGTTTTTTCCTTTCCCCATAAGGTATAAAGTACGGCAATATGAGGGCCTGTGGTGCCGAACCGTGGATCAGCCAGCGTCAGCAGTCCAGCAAATTCCGGTTTGGTTAAATCTTCAAGTGAATCAGGTCTAATTGTTTTATCAACCAAATTCGTGTTGACGATAAGTACCCGGGCTCTCGCCGCAAATCCTGTCCAATAGCCATCAGAATCTTTATAAAGGGAGTTAAGTTTGTCATAATTTTTCGGCTTATACATTTCTAATACACCCTCTTTTTTTAACTGTACAGCGCGGACGACTTCATTATTCCAAAAAACATCCGCCTGGGGATTATTTTTTTCCGCAATAAGTCTGTTGGTAAGTCCGACAGTTTTTGATGCTTCAGTATCGTAGACAGGCTTTACTTTTATACGGGTTTCTTTTTCAAAAGCTTCCAGAATCGGTTGGGCATAATCCTGGTCGTGTGTGACGTAGATTACGACTTCATTCTGTGACCCTAGAAATCCGGGAAAAGTGAAAATAGCCAACAGCGTGAAAGCTGCAAGAACTAGGTAAAACAATTTTAACCGAAGTTTTTTTCCTGAATCCATAGTATGAATATACATTATATATTTTTTTGCCGATTAATTTTGTTAATTCGTTTTTTGTCAAGCCGTTCAATTGCATTTATTTTAAATAAAAACTAAATTTCAGTGACTTTAGTTTCAACGATTTTTTTACAGAGTGGACACGTAAATAAAAAAAGATAGTATTTTTTAATTTTATCGTAGCTCATAAAGGATACAATATCTAATTGTATTTAAGCAGAAAAAAATATATATTTAAAAAATCGGAAAATTACTCGAAAAAATTAACGTACAATTACGTTTATACAAGTTAGTAATAAGTGATAAAAGAACACCGAAAATCGTAAAGGTTATTTTGGTATTGATGATCGGATACGCCTTATTTCCTTTTGATTTTATAAGCGATTTTATCCCGGTATTAGGATTAGTAGACGATCTGGCTATTATATTTTCACTTATTTGGCTGACCTTCAGCTTTATCCCTAAAAAAATAGTCGAAGACTCAAGAAAAAAGATCTAGTAATTTTAAATATAAAAATTTAAACTTCGTAGATTTGAATGAGATTGTCGAAATATAGAATTTGCTAAAATTATTTAGTGATAACTACCATACTTTCCGATTTCTCCAGAGTCATTTTATTTCCTAAAAATAAAGGTTATAAAGGTACTTTAAACAGTCTATTTAAAAATCTTACTGATAAGTCATTTAATTTTTTACGATCATTATGTATTTAATGAAGAACTACTTAACTACTATCAGAATTTAAAGGATCATTTATCAATAAACATCCTAACTTCCGGGTCTATTCAAAAAAATGCTCCGGAGATTCGAAACAGAATAGAAAAGATCTTTGACAATATTCTGACTACTAAAGATTACGGAATCGAAAAATCCGAACCGTCCATTTATAAAATTATCTCTAAACAACTCAATAAAAAATTAGAGGAAATGCTACTTATTGACGATCTATATCAAAATATAAAAGCAGCAAAACAAGCCGGATTGATGACAATTTTATATACAAGTAACCAAGATTTATTTCAAAAATTAGAAAAAAGCGGTTTTACCAAATTAAAAAAACCGTGAATTTGGGTCGGTTTGCGGGTTAAATTCACGCTAAATTGACAAAAAGGCGTGAATTTGTTATAATATTCTATAAATGGCAACTTCAAATCCCTTTAGGGAGAAAATCAAAAATCTTAAAGAGCAATACGATCGCTTACGAATAGGTAAAGATTCCCTGCTTCAAATAATTGATGAAGTGGAAATACCGGAAAGTGTCTTTAATTCCAACGCAATTGAAAATTCTACATTAACTTTGCGTGAAACGGAAAAAATTCTTATGGAAATGGAAATATCCCGAAATATCAGTTTACGGGAAGTTTTTGAAGCAAAGAATTTAGCTCAGGTGATTAAATATATCCGGATTAAATCTCAAGAGGGAGAACTTTCCAAAAAAATAATTCTTCTTTTACATCAAATGTTAATCGGCAATATCGAAGAATCTGTTGCAGGCCGATTCCGCAAACAATATGAATTTGTACGCGTAGGGACTCATATAGCTCCAGCTCCAGAGCATATTGAAAGAATGATTGAATCGATACTTCTTGAATTCAGCAGTGATCAGGGGAAATATTTTGTTGATAAAATAGTAAAATTTCATCTCGAATTTGAAACGATACATCCATTTAATGATGGGAATGGCAGGATCGGGCGCATACTGATAAATTATCAACTTAACCGTATAGGATTTCCCGGAATTATAATCCGCAATAAGGAAAAAAAAGAATACTATAGAGGATTTGCTGAATACCGGGAAAACAAAAAAACGAAAATAATGGAACGTATAACCGCCTTAGTATTGATGGAATCATTGCATAAACGTATCGCATATTTAAAAAGTGAGATAATTATCAACCTTGCCGATTTTGCCAAAAAAATAAATAAACCGCTACCTGTTTTAATAAATGCAGCCGGCCGCCAAACAATTCCAGCTTTCCGTGAGAAAGGAGTTTGGAAAATTGGAGAAAAATTTAAATAATGTACTACTTCTACATGGTTAGGTGTTCGGATAATTCTCTTTATTCCGGGCAGACAAATAATTTGGAAAAAAGAATAATGGAGCATAATTCAAATGGTCCAAGAAGCGCAAAGTATTTGCGGGCGAAAAAACCGGTGAAACTTGTATATTCAGAAGAATATCCCACGATTCAATTAGCTATGAAAAGAGAATGGCAAGTCAAGAGGTGGAAAAAGTCAATGAAGGAAGAATTAATTTTTATTCATCAAAGAGTTTTTTCAAAGTTGGTCAGAGCAGTATTGATTTTATTATCATTTAGTTTGTAAAGTCCGTATATCTGTATTTCTGCATCGTATTCTACAATAATAAAACCCGTTCGATCAAATATACTCCTCGGAAAATCTTTATGATTTTTTGTCAGTAAAATAGTATTTTTATTTGACAGCATATGGCACGTTATTAAAAAATCTTCTAACGAAATTTTATGATAATTTCTATAAAGTTTAGTAACGGTGTATAAATTTTGTGAGAAAGAATTCATGTCGGTAATGACATTATTTATCATTTGCTTAAAAAAATTTTCCAGAGTTATTAAATCAGTTTTTGTTCTAACGCCTGCTAAAAATTCTTTTTTAATAACCTCTAGAGTAAATAAACTATTTGTATTACTTTTTAGATGCTGAATTAAATTTGCGAATTGATCAGGGTGTCTATTGCTTTCAATGAAGAAATTTGTATCTAACAAAAGTGGATAGGATTTTAAATCCGGCAGAAATTCAGTATGGACTAACGGTGAATCTTTCATTTTCTTCTTTTTCTTTAGCAACTCGTTCAATAATATCTCTTGCTTTTTTTGCCCAATAGATAAATTCCTTTTTATTAAATTTTTTACTGGTTTTTTTTACTTTTTTATTTAGTTTCATAATTAAACATTGACATACAAAAATTATATTGTCAAGAGATATTGATTATATCACCTTATTTCAATAAAAATATCAAAGCAAACAATAATCTGGTTAAAATGTGGTATAATATGAACTTATTGAGTTGAGATATTGATTTATACCACTTTGCTTTAATTTTTGGATAAGTGGTATATCCCTACCGTAGCTTTCAAATGAAAGTTTGAATTAACTTCATAGTTAAAACAACTTTCAAAAATTAAAGCTACGTTGGGTATAACCCCCTACAATTTGAAAGCAGAGGGGGATAGGTTAAGAAGCTTCATTCAGCACTTCACCGTACTCACTATTAAAACTCCCATATATTTTTCGTTTTTTTTGTTCATTCTATGTATAGACAAAATAACAATCGCTATAGAGGAAATTTTTCGAATAACAGGCGATGGCCGGTTAAATCTTACGACCCTTCTAATTTGGTTAGAAACAGCGTTCAAGCCTCTGTTGAGGATAAGCCTTATGAGGCTGTTAATTCTTTTGCCAGTTTTGCCATAAGTGATTCTTTAAAAAGAAATATATCAGCCCGCGGGTATACGGTTCCAACTCCGATTCAGGATCAGACTATTCCCTTAATTCTGGAAGGAAAAGATGTAATCGGAATCGCCAATACCGGGACAGGAAAAACAGCTGCATTTTTGATACCACTTCTTAATGAAGTCAGTAAAAACAGAAATAAAAAAGTTCTGATTATAGTTCCAACCAGAGAACTGGCAGACCAGATAAGAAATGAGTTTTTTGAATTTTCCCGGGGTATGAATATTCATTGTGTATTAGCTATCGGAGGAGTCAATCTTCATAGGCAGAAAAGTGATTTGAGAAGAAATCCAAATTTTGTTATTGGAACTCCGGGTAGACTGATGGATCTTATAGAACATAGAAGTCTTAATCTTTCAACATTTGAAACGATTGTTCTTGATGAGGTCGACCAGATGGTAGATATAGGTTTTATTTCTTCAATTAAATACTTCATATCATTATTGGCTGATAAACGCCAGTCACTTTTTTTCTCGGCTACAGTCGACGGAAAAGCAAAAGAAGTGCTTAATGGTTTTGTCAGAAATCCGGTTACAGTATCGGTTAAAAAACAGGATATGCTGAAAAATATCAAACACGACGTAATTCGAATACCCAATCAGGCAAAAAAAATCGAGCATCTTCACGACTTGTTAATTAAAAAGGAATTTGAAAAGGTTCTTATTTTCGGCAGAACAAAGTGGGGAGTACAGAGATTATCTGAGGAGTTGGTTAAAAGAGGATTTAACGCAGATGTAATTCACGGCAACAGAACTCAGTCCCAGCGCTTGAGAATATTGGATAGATTTAAAAGAAATCAGATCCATATACTTCTGGCGACCGATGTAGCATCCAGAGGGTTGGACATAGATAATGTTACACATGTAATCAACTATGATCCGCCGGAAACTTACGAAGTCTATATTCACCGGATAGGCAGAACCGGTCGGGCAGATAAAATTGGTAATGCTCTTACTTTTGTTTAAGAATTTTAACATAGACAATCTGTACATAATTATGTATCATCAAAACATGATTAAAACTTTATCCATAACTAAAGCCCGGGAAGATTTAACCAGTCTTGTTGATAACGCCAAAAATAAACTGGACGAGTATATTATTATAGTCAATGGATCGCCCGCAGCTGTTATTATTTCGGCTGCTGAGTATGAATCATGGAAAGAAACTAATGAAATTCTTGCAGATCCAGGTTTAATGAAAGCAATAAAAAAGGGAGAGGAAGATGAGAAAAAAGGAAAAATGTATGACTAGGAGGATGTAAAGAAAAACTTAGGTTTCCAAACTCTACATGATGTATCGAATAAAACTTACGGCTCAAGTAAGAAAAGAGCTAAAAAATCTAAAAAAAATTTATCAGGACGGAGTTAAGGCGACGATTGAGGAGATTAAAGAAAATCCCTTCATTGGTAAGCCACTTAGCAAAGAATTGTTTGGAAAATATTCATATAGAGTTGGTCCTTACAGAATAATACATTCGATAAATAAAAAAGATAATCTAATTAATATTCTTACCGCCGGACATAGAAGTATTGTCTACCTTTAAACCTAAGAAATTTGACTTTTGGTTTTTATCCTGCTTAAATGAAATAAGAGAGTTGAAATAATTCTCTATATTATGGACCTCGATGGAGTCAAAAAATTTTTCTCCCTATTTCTTGCAGCAATTAGCATATTTGCCTTAATCTTCATTATGTATTCGATTGTCGTTGTCAGCAGGTTAGCCCAGGATAAGAAAAAAAGACAGGAGATTAAAAAAGATTACGCCGGTGAGTATGTAAGTCCAAGTCCGACCCAAAGGCCCGCCCCTTAAAATGAATACTAACAGATTAAAAAAATTTCTTTCTCTAGTTTTAACTGCGCTAAGTATTTTCGCATTGATTTTTATAATTTATTCAATTGTAGTTATTAGTAGAATTGCGCATGATAAGAGAAAAAAACAGGAGATCAAAATAGATTATGCTGACGAGTATGTCAGTCCACTTCACCGATAAAACTACCCTGAATAATTGGTTTGACAAGATTTTTAGTATCCTGTAGCATGATTTTATAACCTATGAAAACTCATGACAGCAAGAAAAAAATTGATAATCAGGATTCTTCTCACGATGAAAATAATAAAATAAAAGAACCCCCGAAAAATTTACTGCCTGAGCATACAGAATCGCAAGTTAAAATAGATGAGATTGTTCCGGCTTCGGAAGGGATTCCGGTCCAGCCGGTTATACAATCAGTAGCGGCAAGTATTCCGGTATCTTTGCCGCCACAACCTCCGTCCCCGCCGGTTGCAGTAACTGCCAGTCAGGTTAATATTCCGCCTTTTCAGGAGCACAATTCTAAAAGGAAAATTCTATGGATCGGCCTGGCAGGTTTTATTTTAGCTTTGGTTTTAGCCGGAGGGTGGTTTTATTTTTCAAATATTTCTAAAAAAGCAGCAAAAAAATCTGAGATAGTAATTTTAGTCACACCGACCGCATCTCCTATTTCTCCGACAAAAACAGCCAGCGACGAAGTCAAACTAGATAAATATCCGATCCAAGTGTTAAACGGTAGCGGAGTAGCGGGTGAGGCTTCTAAGATGCAGAAAATTCTTGAAGAGGAAGGATTTGAAGTATCTGATACGGGAAATGCTGATAAATTTGATTATACCGATACAGTTATTCAAGCAAAAAAGGGAGTTGAGAAATCCTTTCTTGATAAATTAAAAGTTTTACTTTCCAAAACATATTCGGTAGGGAAAGATAAAGTATTAGACGCCTCTGATTCTTCGGAAGTGATAGTGATCGTAGGCAGTGATGAGATAAAATAAACTCCTGATACGCTTTACAGCTTTTATTTCAAAGTATAGAATAGCTTCATGAAGACCAAACAGATATATGAAGAATATATGATTCCGAAAAACCTTCAGGAACATATGTTGAGAGTTGCTGCTTTAGCGGAAGTTCTACTTGAAAATTGGACAAAAGGAAACATTGATAAGTCTGAAATTATCAAGGCTTGTCTTTTCCATGATATTGCAAAACCGATTACATTTGATCCGGTAAAGCAACTTCAGTACGGTATGTCATATAAAGATATTGAGAGACTGAAACAGTTGCAGGAACGATTAAAAACAAAATATGGAATAGTAGAACATGACGTAAGTGTGGCTATATGCAAAGAAATCGGGTTAAGTGAAGCTGCAGTTAATATAGTCAGTTTATCCGAATGGGCAAATATTCCCAGATTATTGGAAGAAAATAATCTGAATTCTTTAGTAGAGATATATTGCGATATGCGGATTGGACCAAAGGGTATTCTGTCATTAAAAGCGAGGCTTTTGGATCTGGAGCGACGAGTACCATCCAAAAATCATGAAATTTATTTTAGTAACGGAAATCTTTTGGAAGAAAAAATCAAAAACAATGTTCAGATTGATGTTAATTCAATAACAGATCAACAGATCAATTCAAGCTTTCAAGATTTACTTGATTTTATTTTTTAAACAGGCAATTTAATATTCTTTTTGTAAATATGCGAAATAAATTGGCTTGCAATTAAAAATGTTAAGCCCATAATTAAATGAAAATAATTAATATAACCTAGATCTAAAAACCTTCCAGCTATAATATTTAAAATTAAAAATGGTGTTTTAGAAATAAAATGCATTGTGGATAGGGTTGTGGCACGAAACTCAGAATCAATATTCTTATTTACGATTGTTGAAATCCACGGCTCAGCCAAATTGCTAGCGCCTTCAATCAATAGTAGTATTAATATCCCAAAATACCCAAATTTGAATATTGACAATATGAATCCTAAACAAATAATAATAACCAGCCTGTTTAATCCTTCAAGATCATTAACTTTTTTTCTAAAAACGTGAAGTGATCCAACTAAATATATATTAACAACAGACATTAACATATAGATTAATCCTTGACCTTGTGCAAAGAAACCAAAATTAACAGCCATGGCAGGTTTAGAAAATCCCCAATCGTAAAGAAAGTACAAAATTAATATTGCTGAAGCTGTAATTAAATAAGGCCTGATTTTGGGTAATTGCAATTGTTTAAATCCTATAAATAAATGCTGTCTGTTAAGGTTGATCGAAAGTTTTTTGAAGGAATTGACAGGCTCGGTTAACCAAAAAGAAAATATTGCGGCAATTAAGAAGTTAATAAACATCAAGAAGTGCGGAAGTCGGAAGTGAACGGCAAATAACAACCCCCCTATTAATACAGTTATTGCAAAAGTAGCTATAGAAAATTGACTAGCCGTAGAAATTAATTTGTCATAATCTTTTTCACGACTATTATTTTTTAAGTCGTCATAAACCAGCGCTTCCAGCGAACCGGAGATAAAAGCTCGTCCAAAATTCTCGATAAATCCACCAATAAATAAATATAGCCAACTTTGAGCGGAGAAGATAATAAAAGCTCCAACTACGTGACACAATAAACCTATATTTACCGACAACTTTCTTCCGAATTTATCTGCAAATAAACCGGTTGGAATTTCAGCTACAAGCCAAACTACGGTCAGGATGGAGAGCATTATCCCAATCTGAAAGTAGTTGGCAAACTTTGACCAATAAAAAAACCACACAGCTTCAACAAACCATACACTATTTAAAGACTTCAAAATAATAAAAAGGAATACATTTCTTTTTAATTTTGAAGGAAAATTCGAAGTTAATAATGTTATTCCATTTATCATATTAAATTGAATTATACATCCAAATTGTAAGGAATATAAATTAACTAGTCCAATTAATTAATCAATTGGATATTGTGATTTAGATTACATAAGTTTTTAAAAAAATTGGTACAATTAATTTGGAAAAAAATGGAGGAATGATAGATGGAATATATATTGCATAATCTGTGGATCTTTTTATTTATTTAAAATTTTTCTCAAACAGCAATGGTAAAAACCAAAAAAGAGGAATTTAAAATCAGCGGTGAGGGGTTGGTAAAAAAGATTAAAGAATTAGTGAAAGAAGGAAACATTAGAAAAATTACAATTAAAGACAAAAACGGAAAAGAAAATATGACTTTTCCTCTTACTTTGGGCGTTGTCGGAACGCTAATTGCTCCGATTCTGGCTGCCTTGGGAGCACTGGCTGCGTTAATAGGAGAATGCACAATCTCGGTTGAAAGAGTAAATTAACTTAAAATTCAAAAGATTGTTTGACTATTTTCTTTAAAGAATCTATGATCAAAATAAATGAGTAATAATAACAAGAGAAATTCGACTCAGAAATTTTGGAATAGTATTGCGTTCTTAATATTTTTTATAATTCTCGGGATTGTTGTTTTTAGCGCAATCTTAATGATTTTCAGTATTAAGCGCGGTTTGTATTCTCAACAGATATTAAAATCAAATCTGCAAAAACAGGGTGACTTAGTTTATAAAAAAGAAACAAATAGAGTATCGTTTGAAAACCTAACACCGACTCTTATTCCGTTCATAATTTCAAGCTCTTTCGATACCAGTTCACCAAATGATGAATTAAATACAGTTCGAATACATAATGCCCGGTTAGTTAAAGGATATAAAGGGCAGGCTATATATATTTCAGCGGATTCCAAAAAATCTGGAGAATTCTTAAATAATTTGCTTATTAATAAAACAATATCCGGAAACTTCAGTTTATCTTTATGGGCAAACAGATTGAATAGAGGGAATGTTGCCTTGGTTTCAAATACAAATAGTTATGATGGAGGTTTTGCGCTTGTTTCCGGGGATAACGGAGAAATATACTGCCGTACTTCAGACGGACAAACCTTTAAGGATACATACACAGATTATGAAGGAGGATATTTGGCACCAGGGAGCGGCTGGCACTATATAACGATAGTAATGAAAAGCGGCAACTGCGAAATTTATGTTGATGGAGTAAACAAAACTTTTTATAAGATTAATCATAACGATATAAAGCTGAGTGGAAGCCCCTTAATTTTGGGAGGTTGGGACTCGCATTTATATCAGGGTTATCTTGATGAAATTGAACTTAATAACTATGCTTTAACTCCTTTAGAAGTAAAAAGGAAATATGACGGCTTTTCACCGTATTCTGCCCCACCACCATAAAATAATTACCCCTTATCTGAATTTAATCAGGTTATTAGGGTTTGGAATTATTTTCCATTTGCTTTTCAAGAGATCTTTCGATTTTTTCTTCATTTATGGGTTTTAGCATTTGTTCTAACTCTTTATCATCAGAAACGTCAATCCCGTTTTTGTGTAAAAGCAATACTACTAATTTCATAAGTTTTGTAGTTTCTGATTCGGTGATGATATCAATCTGAAGATCAATCTCTTCCCGCAGGTCATCAATTTTAGAACCTCTATTTTGCGAAATTAAGATAAAGATTGAGAGGATGATAGCTTCGAGTGAAACAATTGTTGTCAAAAGTCCGAATGGGTACGGATCAAATGGTTCTATAAACTCAATAACGCCAACATTAATTATTAACCAGACAAGAAAAAATAGTAGATTGACGAATAAAAATTTAGCATTGCCAAAATTTGCAGTCATCCAATCAGCAATTTTTTCCCATGAAGATCTCTTAGCCTGATATCTTGCCTTCAGACTTTTTAATGCGTGTCTGCTTGTATAAGATGAATTGCTCATGGATTTGATTATAGCGTATTTTATGTTTGTTATAATTTAAATTTAATATGTTCAATAAAATAAATAATTTAAAAAAACATCATCAATTATTGGCTTCATTGATTGTAGGTATTGGCTTAATTAGTGTATGGAGAGGAATATGGGGATTGATGGATTTATATATTATTCCGGATAATCCACTGGTATCTTTTCTAATCTCAATTTTATTTGGAGTTGGAATTCTTTACTTAACGCACAAAAATTTAAGCTGACTTTTTTCTAATTTTTCCTATTTTCAACACGTCTGAGAGTAGTATTGAGTACTTTTTTTCTTATGCGGAGTGATTTGGGAGTGACTTCCAGGAGTTCGTCTTCATTGATAAAATCAAGTGACTGTTCAAGGGTTAGGGTTGTTGGTGGAGTTAACTGTATTTTTACGCCTTCTCCGACTGAGCGGTTATTGGTTAATTGTTTGGCTTTGCTGATATTAACTTCGATATCAAGATTGCGGCTGGCGACACCGACAACCATTCCTTCATAAATTTGGATACCGGGGCCGACAAAAAGATCGCCTCTTTCCTGGGCTTTGGTTATTCCATACGGTAAAGATTGTCCAGGTTTAACCGCAACAAGAGCACCGTTTCTTACTGACTCTATTTTGTCGCCTTTAGGAAAGTAATCCAGGAAAAAAGTATTAAGGGTGGTTGTACCTCTTGTTTGGGTAATCAATATGCTTCTTACGCCGAGAAGATTATTATCAGATATTTTATATTTTAATTTAACCTCATTTTTCCTGTCATCCGTTGCCATGTCGATTAACTCGGCTTTTCTTTTACCGAATTCTTCCGTAACTTTTCCCAGATATTCCTTTTGAGTATGCAGGATGACTTCTTCATAAGGTTCATTGACTACTCCATTTATGGTTTTATAGATTACTTCCGGTTTTGAGACTTGTAATTCAAATCCTTCCCTGCGCATTGTTTCGATAAGTACTGCGAGATGAAGTTCTCCGCGGCCATGAACCGTGAATTGAGTTGCTTCGGCATCCTGTTCTATTTTTAAGCCAACGTTGGTTTCTTTTTCTTTCATTAATCTTTCTTTAATTTGTCTCGAGGTGCCGAATTTTCCCTCCTTACCGGCAAACGGGCTGGTATTAGGTCCAATTGAAATTTTAATCGTAGGTTCTTCGACGAATATTTTTGGCAGACTAACCGGATGATCCGGATCAGTAATTGTTTGACCAATGGTAAGATCGGGAATACCTGCGATTGCAATAATGTCTCCAGCAGAAACCTGATCAACCTCTTTTTTCCCCAAACCTTCAAAAGTGTATAGTTTTTGCGCATTATAATTTCCCAGTATTTTTTGCTCGTCTATCAAAGTTATTTTGTCATTTTTATTGAGTTTACCTTGTGTAATTTTACCGATACAAAGTTTGCCGACATAGTTATCATAGTCTAGTGTTGAAATTAACATCTGAAAAGGTTTGTCCTGGTTGATGGCAGAATCAGGAACATCTGAAAGTATCGCTTCAAATAAAGGCGTAAGGTCGCCTTTCATGTCTGAAAAATAATGATCGGGTAATTCCGTAAAAGCTTTTCCGTCCCTACCGACCGAAAAAAGTTTACGGAAGTGGAGGGCGTGTTCATCCTCGGCCAATTCCAAAAAAAGATTTTCAACTTCATGCAGTACTTCCTTAGGGCGGGCGTCTTTTTTATCAATTTTATTGATGATGAGAATAATTTTAAGCTTGGCTTCTAGCGCTTCTTTTAGGACAAATTTAGTCTGGGGGAGCGGACCTTCGGCAGCGTCAACTAAAAGTATTGCGCCTGAAGCCATATTAATAGTTCGTTCGACTTCGCCGCCAAAATCGGCGTGTCCGGGAGTATCAATAATGTTTATTTTTGTGTCGTGATAGAATACAGACGTATTTTTGGCAAGAATAGTAATTCCTTTTTCTTTTTCCAGATCATTGGAATCCATAATGAGGGTTTCGCCCATTTCCTTTTGATTATCTCTGAAAGTATGGGTTTGTTTTAGAATAGCGTCCACGAGTGTGGTTTTTCCATGGTCAACGTGTGCTATGATTGCTATATTTTTTATTTGCATATTAATAAGTTAAATATAACTGAAAAATTAATACCCAACGAAGCTCAAAGTAAAGTGGAGCGGATCGGTATTATTAAGTAACTTATTATACTACAAATTAAATTATTTTTTCCCAGGGGAAGATTGAGCGGCCGAAGTGGCCGTAGGCTGCGGTTGGCAGGTAGATCGGCCGGCGAAGATTTAATCCCTTTAGAATTCCCTCAACTGAAGTATCAAGCAGATCAGAAACAAAACCTTTTATAATATTTTCTTTGACACGGGTTGTCTGAAAAGTATTGATTTCCTGCATGATCGGTTTTTTGGCTCCGATAAAATAAGCCAAGATGATTTCAACTTTATCGGCAAGGCGGTCAGCTACGATATTTTTTGCCAGGAAGCGAGCCGCATAAGCAGCAGACCGGTCGACCTTGGTCGGATCTTTGCCACTGAAACAGCCGCCTCCGATTCTTGCATAACCACCGTAAGTATCGACAATTATTTTTCTCCCGGTGACGCCGGTGTCGGCTGCAGGTCCGCTTTTATGCCAGACACCGGTTCCGTTCACCACCAGATTTTTTTCTTTTATTTTGAATCCGAATTCCGCCAAGATAGGTGCAACTACTTTTTTAAATAGGTCATGTTTTACTTGTATAAGTTCTACTGTTTCTCTGTGAGGAGCTGCCAAAACCACGGAAGATACTTTATACGGTTTTGCATTTTTATATTCTATCGTCACCTGGGTTTTTCCGTCAGGACGCAAATAAGGGAGAATTTTATTTTCTCTTATTTTATCAAGTTGCATTGCCAGGCGGTGGGCAAGCATGATCGGAAGAGGCATTAATTCTTCAGTTTCGCGGCAGGCAAAACCAAACATCATTCCCTGATCTCCTGCCCCCTGCATTTTAATACCGCGGGCAATATCGGGAGATTGTGTATGGATAAGCACATTAATTGGTGAGGAATAAGTGAATTCAAGCGACTCATCCGTATATCCCAGTCTTTTGATTTGATTTCTGGCTATTTTTTCATAATTTACACGAGCATCCGCCGTTACCTCACCGGCAATCACAACCCGGTTTTTGGTGACAAGAGTCTCTACTGCCACCCTGCCGTAATTGTCCTGTCTCAATACTTCATCAACTATTGCATCGCTGATTTGGTCGCAGATTTTATCCGGATGTCCGGAACAGACGGATTCGGAAGTAAAAAAATAAGAAGCGTTTGCCATATTATTTTAAGGCCTCATCCTAAAAGCCGGATAGCACCGCTTTCCCGATATTTTTTGGGATACGGTTGCTGGATAGTCTGCGGGCCGACACCCTAACTATCTCTCTTGATGTTAATAGTATTTATTTAAACAGATCAAAATATTTTCTGCAAGGGATTTTGGTTAAGTTAATTTAAATAAATTTGAAAAGTGAAACTTTTTTAAAATTCAATGCATACTCATAGATAAGATTAAAAGTTTTATTAATACTAGAATGCCCAAAATGCTTAAAAAAATAAAAAAGCAGTTTAGAAGACAGCTAAAACTTGTTAAAAAATTTTCAGATAGAATTGAAGCTGATCTGGCAAAAGAAATTCTTGAGGCGTATCACATAAACGCCTATATGTTCCGCAATTATTTTGGTCAGGTAACAGCTATATTTGTCAATCCTTACGATTACGCAAGAGCCGCCCAGGTTCTTAATCTGGCAAGGTAGTATAATAAGCGAGTGGAACAAAAAATATTCTTCAAATCAAAAGATGGATTAAAACTGTGTGGTATTTGGCATATTCCAAATCAGCCAACTAATAAGGCAGTAATTTTAGCCCACGGTTTAACGGTAGATAAAGACGAGGAAGGAATTTTTGTAGAGCTCGCAGAGCTACTTAAAAAAAAAGGTTTTGCAGTTTTTCGTTTTGATTTCAGAGGACACGGAGAAAGTGAAGGAAAATCCATAGATACAACAATTTCAGGTGAAGTTGCAGATATTAAGTCAGCAATTAATTTTGTAAAAAAAGATTGATATCTGAAAATCGGATTATTGGGAGCAAGTGTCGGAGGTGGAATAGCAACGCTTTATGCCGAAAAAAATCAAAACGAAATAGTAAGTTTATGTCTGTGGAATCCAGCTTTAAACTATGAACCCATTTCAAAACTAGGAATATCGTATTAGAATAATGATTAAGGCTAAATAGACTGCGGCCTTAAACA
>MGAF01000026.1 GCA_001789635.1 Candidatus Roizmanbacteria bacterium RIFCSPLOWO2_01_FULL_35_13
AAATAATTACCGCAAAGACTCTATTCCACTGGTGGCCTAGAGTTTAATCCTATAGACGATAACAAGTATTAACTAATTAAAAGGAAGTGATATTATCCGGTCTCTCCTCAATTAAGACTTTGTCCGTTTTAAAGACTGTTACAGGCTGTATTTCTTGAAGTTGGTAGAATCTGCTCTTGTACTGAACTGTAAAGTCATTATTAATACTTCGAATATAATGTTTTGAGAATATGTTATCCAGTTTTTTGACTGTTTTGGTATCAAGTTTTCTGTGGGTATCACTACTGGATTTTGGGATAACGGCATAACGGTCGTTGAACCAGGGAATAAATGTTTCTTTCAAATAAACATTTGCCGCATCAATGGTATTTATCCCCGCAAGCCTCATCTCCTTTACCAGTCTATCCTGCAGGGTTTCAAACAAGCGCTCAATTCTTCCCTTAGCCTGTGGGCTGTTGGCGCATATTAAATTTGTTCCCAGTTCCTTCATCGCCCGTCTAAACTGCGTCATCAACTCCAAATTGTCTGTTGCCATAGGGTGATTTATCTTGTAAGTTGAGAATTTGTCAACATATAATTCTACAGGTATTCCTATGTCCTCTACATATTCTCTCCAAAATGCAAATACTGCCTCAACACTCTCATTTTCACCGATAATAGCCTTGGTTAGGCGGCCTGTGGCATCATCTATTGAAGCCAAGAGACAGGTTTCCGGAAGGAGGGGATTTCTTCCTTCAAACCAGTCGTGGTAAGAGCCATCAAATTGTTCAAGCTCTCCATATGCGGTACGTCTATCCCGCCAAGAGAAATATTGACCTCTTTTTCTTTTTTTAGACTCCCAGATATTGTTTCTTATCATAATAGCTCTTACTGTTTCCCGTCCAATTGGAATATTGTGAACTGCCGCAATCTTCTCCCAGGCCAACAAAGGTCCAAAATCATGATATTTTTCTTTAATTGTTTTTACAATCTCCATTTCCATCTGCATATCTGTTTTTCTTAATCCTGGCTTTCCTCGTAAACCGTGGATTAAAGAATCATGTCCATATTGTTTAAACCTTTTCTTTAACCTTTTGATCTGTCTCACCGATAAATTTAATTTCAGGGCGGCGGTTGGAACATTGATCCTGCCGTCCGTCAACTCCTCGATAACTGTTAAGCGTATCCGTTCCGCGGTCGTCATAATCCTGTCTTTCATATTTGGGTAAAAGGTAAAACTAATAAACTTTTATCCTACCTTTTCCCAAATATCAGAGGGGTGACATTTTCGTCTTGCTAACTATGACATTATCATATGGTTTCTACAGTATTATTAAAGTGGTTGACTTTTTGATTATATTAAGGTATATTATTTATATAAACGCCTCAGCCAGTGCGCAAGCCCGCTGAGGTTTTTTTATGTATAATTAATTCAAATGAATACAACAATACTATTTATTGATGGTGAAAACTTTGTTCATAAAATTGAGGAAGTTCTAGAGAATAAGAAAATTAACAAACATAAAATAGACATTGCTTCTGTAAACTTTAGCAATCTTTTTAACAAAACTCTAAGCGAGTTTAAATTGTCCAGAAAGATATTCTATGCTGCAAAACTTCATTTTCATCCAGAAACTAGACAAAAGTCCGAAGAATTAATAAAATTACAGCGAAAATTAAGAAATAACTTGATAAATCAAGGGTATGAGTTTGTGATGGCAGGAAACGTAAGAGCCCAAAAAATTGGAAATAAAATAATTTTTAGGGAAAAGGGTGTCGATGTAAAAATAGCCGTTGACCTGGTTTCGTTTTCAGCTGATAAACTTCTCAAAACAGCAATTCTTTGTAGTTCTGATTCAGACCTTCAACCTGTAATAGAAGAGGCTAAAAAGAGACATGTTGAAGTAATCTATTTAGGTTTTGAAATGCAACCTAATAAAGGCTTAACTTATACAACTAATCGTACAGTGCTTTTTAGAAACTCAGAAATTCTTGAAGCATGTGGTGTTAAATAAGATATATGCAATATCAGAATTTTATTATCGAATCTTTAATCGAAGCGGCAAAAATTGCAAGGGAAAATTTTGGAAAGGTTAGCGGAACGACAAAAAAAGAAGATAACAATCAAGTCTTAACAGAAACTGATTTAACTATAGGTAAATTGTTAGTAGATAAGGTAAAAAAAGAATATCCTCAACACAATATCATTGATGAAGAAACAGGTGTTGTAGATAGTAACTCAGATTACACTTGGATAATAGATCCGATAGATGGAACAAGTAATTTTGCCGCAAGTGTTCCAACCTATGGCATAATGATTGGATTATTAGAAAATGATGCTCCCATATTAGGAGGAATAGCCATACCAAATTTCAATGAAATCTACTACGGTGAAAAAGGAAAAGGCACATTTTGTAATGGTAAAAAGATCCATGTAACAGAGGAAAAAAATTTACTGTCAGTTTTAGTCTCATATGGAATAGATGGACAGCAAGAAAATCCTGAGGCGACAAGAAAAGAATCAGAAATACTCGAAGAAATTATCCTTAATTCTCGCAATCTTAGAAGCAGTAATAGTTGTTTTGATGTTGGGATGGTAGCGAAGGGAAATTACGGAGCATATTTAAATCAAAACCAGAAAATTTGGGACAATGTCCCGGAGCAGATAATAATCGAACAAGCTGGTGGTAAAGTTACTGATTATTTCGGAAACCCTTTAAGTTATAAAAGTCCATTATTAAATTTCAAGAAAAATTATACTTTTTGTGCTGCATCACCTGTACTTCATACAGCAATTCAAAAAATAATTCAAGAAAATAGATAGACTTGTTATACTAAATCCATGCTACTTCCCAAGGAATTAACAACAGTAACGCCCTTATCAAAAACGATCGCTTTAATAATGTTTACGCTTTTACCGATTATTGCCTTCATACTCGGTATGAAGTACCAGGCCGGATTAATTAATTTTAAGCCATTACCGCCTCCAGAACAAATAGCTTGCACTATGGATGCAATGCTTTGTCCGGATGGTTCATCGGTAGGCAGATCCGGGCCCAATTGCGAATTTTCACCCTGTCCAACGGTTACAGATGAAAATAATACTTTCTGTGGTGGGATTGCCGGCATTGCCTGTCCGGTAGGATATTCATGTCAACTTGAGGGCAATTACCCTGATGCCGGCGGAGTCTGTATCAAGGAGCAGGAAGAGAGAGTAAAACCACAGATAACGAAAAGCAGCGATCCGCAGTGTTGTTCGAATTCTCTTTTAGAAAAAAGGTACAGGTGTGTGCAAAATTGCGGCCCGCCTGTTGCCAGATCAGATGATCCTGAGCCAGGTTATAGTTGTCTTAGTCCTCAAATATATGAGAACCGTATGAAATTTGGTTGTCCGATTTGTCTTTCGTCATCTACTTCAATCTTTACACCGCAAGGTAATATCAATATAAAAAGTATTAATGTGGGCACAATCGTTTGGACTACGGATACAAAAGGTGAAAAAATTGCCCAGCCAGTAATTAAAATTTCTTCTACTTTAGTTCCGAAAAATCACAAGATGCTTCATCTGACATTACAGGATGGAAGAGACCTGTTTGTATCATCAGGACATCCAACTATAAATGGTAAGACAGTTGATAAGCTGATGGTTGGCGATGAGTATGACAGCTCTCGGGTTCTTAAGACAGAAGTTATTTCATATAAAGACTCAAAAACTTATGATATTCTGCCGGCAGGGGAAACAGGTTTCTATTGGGCAAACCGTATACTAATGGGAAGTACATTAAAATAATGCAAAAAGTACACCGTATTGTTTTAGTCGACGTAATTGATCCTCACCTGCATAAAGACGAAGCGATAAAAAATTTAGAAGAATTAAAATCGCTGGTTGCCACTTATCACGGAATAGACATTGTTGATGTAATTCAGCACAGGACCCGACCTGACAAAGCTACTTTTATCGGGTCGGGTAAAGTTGAAGAGTTAGCTGAAATAGTTGCAGGGAAAAAAATAGAAATTGTTGTTGTTAATGCTATTGTTAATCCGAGCGTTTTGTTTAACCTGACGGAAAAACTTTGGATTATTAACCCGGATATCCAGGTCTGGGACAGGGTTGATTTAATTTTAAATATATTCGATAAGCACGCCCAGACTTTGGAGGCAAAGCTGCAGATAGAGATTGCCAGGATGCAACATATGGGTCCGAGAATTTACGGTTTGGGAACAACTTACTTCTCCCGTCAAGCAGGAGGAATTGGCGGAAGGGGAATCGGTGAGACTAATATCGAGTTGATGAAGCGCCACTGGCGGGATCAGATAAAAAAGAAAAGAGACCAGTTGGAAAAAATATCCATGCAACACATGACTCAACTCGAAAGAAGAAAGGAAAATAATATTCAGGGTATTTCCATAGTCGGATATACCAACGCCGGTAAAACGTCACTTTTTAATCATCTAACCAAAAAAAAGAAAATAGTTGAAAATGCTTTGTTTGTAACTCTGGATAGTGTGACAGGTAAACTATATTTACCTACTCTAAAAAAAGAAGTTACAATCTCCGATACGATTGGCTTTATAAAAGACTTGCCGTCTTCCTTAATTAATTCTTTTAAGTCGACTCTGATGGAGTCCATCCATGCGGATATATTATTACATGTAATTGATATCAGCGATCCAAAGATGGATGAAAAGATAGGAATAGTCGAAAAAATTTTAGAGGAGCTAAAAGTTAAAGCAAAAAGAATAATTTATGTTTTCAACAAGATTGACGCATTTAAGGGAGACGGCAAAAAAAAATTGTCGGAAATTAGTAACAAATATGGTCATTATGATCCCCAGTTTATCTCTGTAACCACAGATTATGGAATCAATAAATTAAAGGAAGAAATAGAAAAATCTTTAGATCGAACTGCTTAGATTACCATTAGTATATCCAATTAACCTTTTTTGTAAGCATAAATGAGTTAAATTATGTTAACTTTAACATAATTTAACATGTATTTAACATATGTTAGAACCATTTAAATTAACTAAACCAAATTTGTCCGATATAGATGAGGCTGATTTGAATAAAAAACTTCAAGATAACACTGAGGTTTTTATGGAAGCAATAAACGAAGTTAGCGAGCCGTTTTACTACTATTGGGATAAGATTCAATATCGCAATATAATTCCAGGAGACATAAATCCGAAGGAGTTCTGGTATATTGTCAAACAGGTCCGAAAATATTCTTCTAGAAAAACCAAAATAAAAGCTGAAAATGGATAATATTACTCTTGGTTACACTTAAGTTATACGGAAGAATTTCTGCATAAGTTAGATACTCAATTAGTAACAAATGAATTAGTTACTCTCGGCAAAACCTCTTTTGATGCAGAACAAAGAAAAAAGTTTTTAACGAAAAGTATTATAGAGGAAGCCATTGCATCCAGTCAATTAGAAGGAGCAGCGACAACAACAAGTATGGCAAAAAAATTACTTGCAGAAAAAAGAACGCCTACAGATAGATCAGAAAGAATGATAGTTAATAACTATAAAACAATGCAGGCATTAAATTCAGAATACAAAGATAAAAAACTTTCGCATGAAGTTTTGTTTGATTTGCACCGTTTAATTACAAGAGATACCTTAGAACAAGATAAACAGGGAAGATATAGAAAAGATTCAGATGATATTACGATTAACGATAAATTGAAATTTATTTATTATATTCCTCCTAAAGAGGTCTTTGTAGCTCAAGAGATTAAAGAATTAATAAAGTTTGCTAATGATGCGGATGGTCGAGGTTTTACCCACCCAATTATTAAGGCCATATTTCTACATTTTTGGATAGGAATACTGCACCCTTTTTGTGATGGGAATGGGAGATTGGCAAGAACAATATTCTATTGGTATCTTTTGAAAAAAGGTTATGGAGTTATGCAATATTTACCTATATCTTTAGTTATTAAAGAAGCGCCAATACAATATGGTATGGCCTATGTTTATAGTGAACAGGATGATTTTGACTTAACTTATTTTTATGATTTTCATATGAGAAAACTTATGCAGGCTTTAAGAAATTTTAAGGCTTATTTACAAAGAAAAATTGAGGAGAATAAGAATATTCAAAATCTTTTCAGTGAGGATTATGCTTTAAATTCTAGACAGATTCAAGCACTACACTACTTATTAACCAAAGGAGAGGGATATTATATAAACCCTTCATCCTATGAAGCCCTGTGTGGAATTAGTCGAACCACAGCAATTTCGGATTTAAAAATGATTCAAAGACTAAATTTAGTTATGAGAAAAAAAGTAGGGAAATACGTTCGTTATTATGGCTCTGCTTTATTAAAAGAATCTTTAAATAAAAATGCCAAATAAGGCTAACTTTAAATGCGAAGTCCCGATTGTTTGTCGGGACGAAGTGTGGAGCACAGCGAATTATAATCTTGAGCAAAGTCGAAAGACAAAGTTTATAACTTTTTTACATCGGTGATGTGTTAATCCCGCAAAGTCAGAATTACTTTTCTATACAAATGGCGCTTGTTAGAAGTACAAATCAATAATATAATATTTCCAAATGGAAAATAGAACTTTGCTTTGTAGGTGTAAAAAAATTATACCTATTGAAGGAGATGGTGCCGGAAATACGTTAGTTCATTATTTACGGGTTATTTACCATTTAAAAGGACCTCCTCATAATTTTAAATATCCTGTTCATTTGTCAACCGGAGCAGACGGTAAATATGAAAGATTTGGAGACGATATTAAACCAGGTTTCGTAGTAAGTCTTGAAAGAAAATAACTCTAAATTAGATTTAAATATTTTTTAAAGTTCTTTTTATAAATTCTTTTAATTGTTTTCTTCCAACCCGCTTTTCAAAAATACTTCTCTTGCTTTTGCATCTTCAATATTAATGAAGTATTCGTAGTGAATTAATTTAAAAGGAGTTCGGAATTTTGTTGAAGTAACTAATCCTTTTGCATGTTTGATTAATCGTAATTTTAAGTCAGTTGTAAATCCTGTGTAGAAGTTGTGATCTTTTAATGAATATAGAGTGTAAACGTAATACCGTTCTTTTTTATTTTGTGAAGTATTATATTTCTGCATATTCACCGAGTCTGACTCGGTGGCGACGTCTGACGTCGCAAGAAAAAAGAATATATGGAAAGTGCCAAGTCTAACTTGGTCACCTTCGTCAAACTCGTCTTTGCCAAGAGTACTTGGCGCAGCCGAGTCTGACTCGGTGGAGCACAGCGAATTATAATCCTGAGAGAATGTAATTAGTCGAAGGACCAGGTCAGGTGCCAGACGGCATCTGACGAAGTTAATAAATTTATTTACTTATTTAGAAAAGTCATTCTATTTTAATTTCATTTCTAGTTCAAATATATCTCTCAAGGGAATATCTTGGTTGCCAATAAGCGGTATTTGTGGTTTTATTTTTCTTACTTGTTCTATGATGTCAGGATAAATAGCGATAATTTTAAATCCTCTTTTTTGGTAAAATTTTAGAGCATTAAGGTTATCATTGGTAGTTTCTAATAATAATCTTGAAATGTCTTTATCTTTAACATTTTGTTTCAATTTCTCTAAAAGTAATGTGCCTATTCCTTCATTTTGTTTTAAACTGTTGAAAGTGATTATTCTGCATTCGGTATTTTCAATAATGTAAGTCAAAAATCCTACAGTTTCACTTTTTTTTCCGCTATTAAACCAGGTAAATCAATTGGTTTATACTTCTTAAGTTGAGCGGTAACAATAAAATCAGAACACCATTCTTTTATGAGAAAGGTATTAATCCATTCAAAGTCATTATCTGATTTTGGTCTGATATTTATTCTCATGAAGATAATCTTATCAAATTAATTAAATTAATCTTTTATTTCTCCCCACTTCGTTACAAAGAACTTCGTTTGGGACGAAATTAAATCAAGCGTTTATTTCGAAATGCAAAACCGGATGGAGTTTTCAGATATTTTTCAAAATGTAATGCTTTTAGTTTTGAGGTAAAAGATGCATAAAAAATTAGCTTTGGTTCTAGATTTTTGGTATGAATTATTTTATTTTTAATGTGATCATTAACTCTTTGTTTTAAATTATCTGAATATCCGATGTAATGTGTTTGGTTTTTTAGAAGGAGTATATAAACATAATGCATGAAAATAAATTAAGAGTAATTTAAAAAGAAGTCAATGGATTATAAGCTACAAAGGAATTGGAATAAAGCCCCACTTCGCCCAAAAGGCTTCGTTAGGGATACACTTCGCGTGAAAAAAATATAGTTTGGTTAATTAATTAGTGGCCGTGCCACAATGTAGAAAATAAATTGTCCCACTTCGTTCCTTCGGAACTATGTTGAGGACACCACTTCTAGGTGGTAGTTGTAAGGTTGGATAATAATTATTGGTGCCGAGCACCTAACGTAGCTCTGTACCATTTGGTACAGAGCGAAGTGGTGGAGGTGCCGGGAATTGAACCCGGGTCCGGAAGGGCCATTTTAAAAATGTTTAGGTAGAGATAGATTATTTAAATTAAATTCAAATGACAAATAATCAAATGTCAAATGAACGACGATTGATGTTTTTTTGACTAATTCGTCAATCGTAAACACGAATTTCGCCTCACCTTAATTGGTTTATCTCTTAATTAAGTTGAACTAAGGGAAACTTAATCAGAGGATCTCAAAGTTTAGCCTGCGTAAACGAAGGCCTGCTTTTGAGCATATTGGGCAGCAATTACGCCTTCCAATTGCTCTCTAGCGAACGCTCTAAGATCAGCAAAAATATCATTCTTTGCTGTTGATTTTTCTGTTTAACGGACAGGTCCGCTCTACCGATTTTTAAAAGTGCATGCTTTCCGTCGATTCCTTTCACCCCCTGTTAGAAACTGTTTGTGATTTCGACAAAGTCGAAAACACATTATAGTTTCTTACATCCGCCAGCAAACGCTCTTCGAGTCGCAGTTCAAATGAACTAAGGCGAGAAGTAAGTTGCGGCGGACACTCTATCGTTAACTTTTTAAATATTCCTTTGCTTCCCGTTCTTCGTCTAATGCAATATCTCTCTTTTTCTCCAGCTTCTTCTTTTCTAACCCTTTTCTTCCTTTAGCTAAGGCTATTTCCAGCTTGATTAAACTGTCCTTATTATAACATGAGACAGGCACGATTGTCAATCCGCCCGGACCTGCTAATTTCGTCTTTAAGCGTATTATTTCCCTTTTATGAAGTAGTAATTTTCGCGTTCTTCTCGAATCATATCCCTGCGGACGGGCATACTCATAAACTGAGATTTCGGCATTGATCAGATAAACTTCAGAACCCATAATTTTGGCGAAACTGTCCTCAAGTCTTATTCTTCCGGCTCTTACAGATTTTACCTCGGGTCCGGTTAAAGCAATTCCAACCTCATACTTTTCTACCTCCTGATAGTCTCTGCGGAATTTGCGATTATAGATTCTCATGCAAGAATTTTAGCAGATTTATTTAAGTTGATACTTAATCTATGATAGGATTGTCTCTGTCAATCTCTTTCACTGCGGGGGTGTTAAGGTTAATTTTTTAAGTCAAGAAAATCATCAATCACTTTCTTCATTTTTTCAAATTGAATAAAGGGAGTTAGGTGGCCGGTTCCATGGAAGATATAAACTTTTGCCCCAGGATAATATTTTTTAAACATTCCATCATCTTGAGCTAGCGGGTCATCGCTGGTTTTTATTATCAGGATATTTTTACTCCATCCGGAAAAAACATTTCCATTCCAGGTTTTTTCCTCTCTTTCCATGTTTGTTCCCAATCTGTAAAATGAATTTAAATACTCTCTGTTTAAAAAATCCAGTCCAAAACGGTTAATAAATTCCATCCGTCTTTCTAAATTGATTTTTGGCGAATATTTTTTCCATAAACTTGGTACATCCAAATCTCCAACCTGAGCTTTGCCCGCATTTTTTCTAACCAAAAAGCGAAGCAATGTCAGAGGAATTATCGGAAGAAAAAAATAAGCAATCTTTCCCGGTATTATTACTTTTTTAATTACTGTTTTTGACTTAGTAGATGCGGTGTGGACGAGTATCAATTTAATTACTCTTTTTTTGTTTACCCTGACGTAGTGTTGAGCAATAAATCCGCCCAAAGAAAGTCCATAGACTATTATTTTATTAACTTTCTCGATTTCCAGGATTTTATTAATAAAAGTAAAAAAAGTTTTTAGATCAGAAAATCCGGCAATACTTAAAGAAATTACTTTGTACTTTTTTTCATAGACATCAATCAAGTCGTAACTGGAATACATATCCTGACCGCCTCCGGGGAAAATAATAAGTCCGGTTTCACTTTTCCCACATGATATATATTTACCAACAACATTATTGATTGTTAAACTTTTAACAGGATGTTTGTTAATAAACTCGTCGATAAAAGTCATAGACAAATTATACTCGCTGGATTTCAGATAACTCTTCATCCCAAAAGCAAAGTATTGATATAATTGGCCTATTAAAACTTTTTACTAAAATGCCGGAAAATTCACTTAAATTAGTTAGAAAAAGAAAAATTCTTGTTAAAGAATTCGCACCCACTGTCAATAATTTTCCCATAATCGGTATTCAATCGCCCGAGACAAGATCCTTAAATGTGGGCTATATTGAAAAACAAGGACGTAGGTCGTCATTTATTCCCTGCCGGTTGAATTTAGGAGGCTTCTGTGAGACGATGGCAGAAGCAGCAACTATCCAGAGTTTGAATACTCCATTGATAAAGAAAATAATTACGCAATATAATCCGTCTGAAATATCAACCATTACGATTTTGCGGGAAGCGGCTGCCTGCCATCTCTCAACCGCACTCTATCAAGTCGGTGTTAATAACTATTATAGCGACTGTTTTATTGGCGCTACCCACGTTAAAAAAGCCAATTTAATTACAGCCAGTTATCAATACGAGAATAAAGAAGGTTTGTGTAAGGGTGGTTTTTGGATTATCGCCGACAGTATTGCCGCCGGTCGCAATCTCACAGTCACTTTAAAGTCATTGTTGCCGAAGTATCAACCTAAAGAAATTTTATTCCTGGTTCCTATAGGTAACCGCTGGGGCATCAATCGGCTCAGTCAACTCCTGAATAAGCATAAAATTAAAGCGACTTTTTTAGTCTGGGGTGCTTTATTCGGTCTTAATCCTGAAAATCGGTATGATGAACCCTGGGGATTGCCTGATTGTGAACCGATTGATTATCGCGACCAGCAAACATTCATTAGTATCTACGGACCTGACTTGTGCGTCGGAGGAGATTTCGGAAATGATTTTTATTGTGTGTACTTAGCTCTAGAATTATATAAAGAGCAACTGAAAAAATTGAAAATCAAACCTAAAATTCCTTCCCTAGAACAGGTACTAAAAATATATAAACCCGACGAACTAATCGTAAAATTACCTTTGAAATAAATCTCACTTATTCATTTTTCTCTAAATGAGTTGTTGCTCCTGCTTAGGTTTTGCTATACTTCTAAAATGAATAATGGGTTTGTTTAACACGTCTTAACCGACGGAACAGACGGAGAAAAATGGTTGAAAAAAATTCTTTCAAAAGAACTTAGCTTTGATCCAAAACGAATTTATAAATGGTGTTTTTTTCAAACAGTTTTATCAGGTGTTTGGACAATTGACAGTTCAAAAGACATATCTCATGCCCTTAAGGTAGTCCGCGCCTTGAATAGATTGTAATTTAATTTATATCTAAAAAATCTTCTAGATTTATCTGACAATCTATATCATTCCGGAGGTAATACCATAATTTTTTTTCTCCGATAGTCTTAAAGCATGATTTTATGCAAATTAAATATTTGTTACTTGGAGTATAACCCGTAACGACTTAAAGGTGATATTTCTTTAATGATAAGAGATAATAATGTTTAAGCCCTATGTGGCAATATATTAAATTTGTATTAGCAGCGGTTGGATTCATAAGCATTTGCATAATTATTTTTTTTCTACCTAATTTATTCCTCGAGGCTAAATACTCAAATGTACAACCCACACCAATTCTCACTCAGGAAATTCTCATTCCAACAATGAGATTGAGAGGATATTGTAATAGATCAACACCCTATAAACAAAAGGCAGAATTTGGAAGAGCTTTAGGTTTAATTATGCAAAGAACTTATAACAATGAACGCCCGTTTTTTATGTTCACCGAAGGTGGTTATAGGGATATAATTAACTGCACACAAGTTGTTTACTCTAATAGTAGAGAAAGCTTTGGGGCGGAAGGTTTCTTTGAATTCAATCCTCAAAAGGCTAATCATTCTTATTTACCAATTTATGTTGATCAAAATTACAAAGAGGCTGATGACATATTAACCGCTGTTCTTCTATCACATGAGATGATGCATGCGCTTCAATTCCTTGATAAACTGAACGGAGAACTTACACTTTCATGTTATGATCAAGAAGTAAGCGCCTATTTAACGCAAGCGTTTTTTATTCACTCCTTAAATAAAGAAGAAATTAATTCCCTAGAATCTAGGATTAATCAACAAGGAACTCATCCTCAACTTCAAATAATTAAAAATTTAGAGAATTTATTAATAGAGTCGTTGAATTATTGCGGATACCAAAATACGAATTGTTGGTTAGATCGATTTAAAGCTAATATATCAAATATGGTTTCCAGTAATCAATTTTATCAAGAACAATGTAAAGGGCGCTGAAAAAACTTGTTTTTGGTTTAATACTTATTCATTAAATCTCAATCATTCGCTTGACTGTATTTAAATAAAGGATTATTATTGCGATGTTTTAACTATGGAAAAAATATTTAAGATCTTAATTATCATATTAGTTTTGTTTAGTTTTCTTTTGTTTACAGAAAATGCTAATGCTTTTCGTATTAATATTCCTTTCTTACGAAAAGCTGTAAAGCCGTCATGTATTGCGCATAAAAAATGTAAACCAAAACAAACTTCGACTCCAACATCTACACCTACTCTAACTCCAACAAATACACCAATCCCTACACCTGCCATTATTGTTTTTGCCCAAAATCGACCAGCATCTTTTAATACCGATCCCTTTTCAATTCCTTTAGGTTATTGATCAATAACCTTTAATGTTTTTTCTACAGACTTTATTATCAACTGGGCACCACAAGTAAGCATGGATGGCGGAACCACTTATAAGGAACAACATAGATTTCGTTGTAGTGGAGGAACTTGTCCAGTTGTAACAATTCCAATCTTAAATAATTCATATATCTTTAGCACTGGAACTTCTGCTGGTAATATAACGGCAATTGGAACTCTTAATATTGAACCAGAAGCACAAGTTATAATATTAGGAAATAGTGTTGATCTCCCCTTTACTTCAAGTAGTTTTGACTCGACAGGTTTTACTTCAATTACTGTTACAGTGGGACAAGGTAATCCTCAAAATCTAACTGGAATATCTTTACAAAGGTTTGAAAGCGGTTCATTTGTTGAAAAAGTCCATCTAAATTGCGACGGAGGAGCAGAATGTCCTCTTCAAAGTATGAATTTAATAGGGGGAAATTATCAGGTGGTAGTAGAAGGATCAGGTTCAGATGCGTTAGTAGGTTCAATATTGAGACCTTAATTTTTTCTTCGCAGATTACGATTGAGATTTTGGACTAATTTTTCTCCCCAAAGTTTCTTTTTAAACTTATTTTTCTTTTTAACGACTTTTTTAAGTATTCTCATTATTTAATTTTAAAATTATTTCTGAATATTTACTTGAATTAACGATTTCGGGTCTTCTTTAATGCCTATAAATTCAAGCTTTTTTTGATATATATCTTTGCTTATTTTCCAGTAAGCTTTTGTAATCTCAACCATTTGGGGAGGTCTACCCTTGTAAGTACAAGTAGAATACGAGTCAATCCAAAGCTCTTCTAGTTGCATTAGTCTAATAAGATAGGCTGTAATTTGAATCATATAGTTGAGCTTGATTTGTTTGCTAATAGGTTCGAATAGCGTTCATGTCTGACAGTTTCATTTAAAAATTTGGCAAAAATATGATTTGTCTTGAAGTCATAAAAAAGTTATAAACTTCGTCCTTCGATTACTTCGACTTCGCTCGGTATAAATTTACTAGAGAAGTTTTTGAAATTCTTTAGGAGTTAATTTAACGTCATTGAGTATTGAGCGCATTAAGCCTCTTCCAATATCTTTACCCTTGTGAAAAGGAACTACTGTGGTTCTACCGTCTGGATGTTTAAAGAAAATATGACTTCCTTCCTGGCGAATTTTATTAAAACCTAATTTGTTTAGAATTTTTATGAGCCGTTGAGGTTTGAGCATTGGTAGTCGGCTCATATAAAATTAAAAAGAAGGAATTAATATACTGCTTATACTAATCATTCGAGGAGATTTAGCAGATTCAAAATCGATACTTTCTTTATAATCCTGGTCTTCTTCAGCTATCTTTAGACATAAAGTAACAGCTTCTTTTATATTTTTTTCAGCTTCTTCATAAGTTGATCCTTGTGAGTGACAGCCAGGAATAGATGGACAATCAGCAACATATATGCCATCCTCATCTTGAGTAATAACTACATTGAAATTGAGATATTTTTGGTTTTTCATACCTACTATTTTACTATAAAGCAGTAAGAACTTAAAGATCAAAATAGAGGATGATATTTTTATTACTTCAGATTTTCGAGGGTGGTCAGGATGTCGTCGCCTTCAGGACACTCTCCCTAAATGGGTTTGAATACGAGTAAAACTGCTTCCCCTGTCCCAAAAAATTTATTAACAAACGAAAGAGTTCTAAAATACGACTTCTTCATTAACGGATAATCCTGTCTTCCGTCATCGGAAAAATATTTTTCAATAACTTTTAAATCTAAACGTTTAAAAAGACTTATTAAATATTTTGTATTAAAATGCCAGATGTGTTCATTGGGCATAAGTGGTTCCCAGTATTTCTGCCTAAGATAAAAAATAATGTTACTCGTATTTGGGACTCCTAGAATTAATATTCCACCCCTTTTGAGTATTTTTTTAGCTAAATTAATTTCTTCAACAGGATCTTCAATGTGTTCTAGGACATGATTGTAGATAATGCAGTCAAATTTTTTTTTATTTCTTCCTAAGAAATCCTGTAATGTTCCTGAAAAAATATCTTTTCCTAATTTATTTTTGGCTATGGAGAAAGCTTTTTTATTTGGCTCGATTCCTTTGATGTTAAATTCCTCTTTTTTAAGCAGAGTTAATAAAATACCCGAAGAACAGCCAACGTCTAAAATTGTACCGCTCTTTTTATGCTTTTTTATTAAATTAACAATCGGTTTGAAAAGCCCTATAAATTTTTCCTGGGAATTATCATAAAATTCGGCCCGGCTTTGCTTTGGGTTAAATTTAACTCCTGATTCAGGAGGAAATGTTTTTAATATTCCGCAATTCTCACACTTTCCAATAACTATTCCCTCAAACTCTTTGAAAACTGTTTCATTTTTATAGGAAATAAATTTCCTAAAGTAAGATTTTTTTCCGTTATCACATATACAGGAAGAAATCATAATTCATTTTTTAGTTTTTCTATATCATTGATTATTATGGTTCTGTTTTTTGAACTAACAAGCTTTTTATTTACCAGCTTTTTCCATTCGCGGCTGGTAGTCTCCCGTGATAATCCGGCCAGTGAAGCAATATCTTTATGGGTAAACATTTCCTGAATTATTATCTTATTTTCTTTTTTTTCTCCAAAGTGTTTTGTCAAAAAGATAAGGATAGAGGCGAGTCTGGCAGAAGCCTTTGAGGTTGTGAGCTGTTCGATCCTTAATGTTAACTTATCCAGACCATTAAGCAGGCGATGAGTAAGATCAAATAAAACATCCGGATTTTTTTGCAGAAAATTAAGGATTTTTTCTTTTGGAGCAACATAAAGTTCTATAGGAGTAAGCGCTTCATAATGGAATCTGTTAGGAATATCACTAATAATCCACATCATGGGAAAGTAGGAATTGTTCGCGAACAAATGGATTGTCGTTTCCACTCCCTGGGGAGAAATTGCATAAGTTTTGACATAACCGTTTTTTATGTAGTAGGCTCCTTGCGGATTTTGATTCGGATGAATGATAGCCTGGCCCTTTTTATGTTTATGCAGTTCAAAATTAGAAAAAAAAGCATGCACTTTATTTTTAATTTTTTCTTCCATACAAGTGTATTTTACTCCTTACTGTGATTTTTATCACTGAAATATGATCATAAGCAATATATCCTATGGGGAGGGAAGGGATCTGAATAAATTTCTAAATCCTAATTACTAATTCCAAAAAACAAAATGACAACGTATAAAGGAAATTTACTTCACAGACTTAAAATAGCTAGGGGGCATTTTAATAAAGTCATAAATATGGTAGAGGAAGATGAGTACTGTCTTGATGTAACCCAGCAGACATATGCTATCCAAAATGCACTCAAAAAAATTGATGAAGTAATTCTTGAGCATCATCTAAAAACCTGTGTTAAGGATGCAATTGTCAGCGATAAACAGGTCGACGAAAAAGTCGCTGAAATATTACAAGTTTTTAAAAGAAAGTAAAAATGTCAAAATCTTTTCTTTTCGGAATTATCATTTTTTCTCTGGTTGTTATCGGAGGTTCGTATTTTTTAATTGCCGGAAATAAACAAAAAAATTCCAGTACATTACCGGTTGTTTATAGTTTAAAAGACAAAGAAAAACCAAAAGCGGAAATTAAAGTATCAAGTAAAAATCTGGGAGATATGAAAGTATCTGAGCAAAAATCAGAAGATTTTATAGTTAAAAATGTTGGTAATAAACCACTCACACTTTTTAATATTTCCTCAAGCTGTGGCTGCACGGTCGGTCAGATTATTATCGACGGCAAGACAAGTGAAGAGTTTGGCATGCACGCACAAAGCGATAAAACCTTTGAGCTTGTACAGGGCAAAGAGGCTACAGTAAAGGTAACGTATCGACCCTATGTTATGCCAGTATCCGGCAAAGTTGACAGACAGGTTTTTATTGAAACCAACGATCCGGAAAACCCGAGAATAGAATTCAAAGTTACAGCTAATGTAAAGTAAAATGGAAAATAATTTATTGTTGGGATTTTCCTTAACCGCTTCTTTTTTAGCGGGATCTTTAGCATTATTTGCACCCTGTTGCATAACTTTTCTTTTTCCATCTTATTTGGGGACAATTTTCAAGGAACAAAGAAAGGTTATGTTTTATACAATTATTTTTGCCTTAGGATTATCTGTAATCTTAATTCCAATTGCTCTTGGATTCAGATTCTTCATGTATTTTTTTGACCAATATCATAAGGAAGTATATTATCTGGGAGCAATCGTGCTTATATTTATGGGAGTTATGACAGTAAAGCCTTTTTTTGCAATTCCTCAATTTTTTCATTTTAAACCCAATATCAACAAAAAAATAAATGTCGGATCGGTTTTTGGCTTAGGATTTATGTCCGGCCTGACTTCATCATGCTGCGCACCGGTGCTTTTTGCCGCTGTAACTCTCACTAGTCTTTCTCCCAATATGTTTCAGGCATTTCTTGTTTCCTTTGCCTATGTTTTGGGAATTGTCTTTCCGCTTTTTATTCTTTCGTTGATTTATCAAAAAACTACCCGATCAATAACAGGTGTAATGAGGCATAAAATTCATACCATATTTACATGGTTTGGGGCAGTAATATTTATTCTTTCCGGAGTCCTAATTGCGGTTTTTACTTATCTGGATAAAATCCAGATGTATCAGATGGAAGGATACAGTAAAAACATCCGTATGTTCATATTTCAATTCGGAAAGTATTTCCAAAATCCTATTATAGACGTCGGTGCATTCATATTAATAATTTTTATTTTTTATAAGTTAATAAAAAAGAGGTAAAATTCCCTACGCTGACATTTGTCTTTCCTGATTTTGCCTGAGTGAATTGGAAGAAATTAAAGATCTCAATAACTTATAATTTATTACCGGGATTATTTTATATGGATAAAATACTTGTCGGACTGTTCAGTGTTGCCGGAATGTTTTTTACTTATTGGTTTTTTCTAATGAAAAAAGAGGATGTGATTTCTGTGACTGATTCTGTGGATATAACTGTTGAGGGAGGATATTCTCCAAACATTATTTCAATCTCGCTGGGTAAAACAATAAAGATTAATTTTTTCCGTAAAGATCCATCAAGCTGTTTGGAGGAGGTAGTTCTTGGTGATTTTAAAATCAGAAAATATTTGCCCTTAAATCAAAAAATAACTATTGAAGTTACTGCGAAGGAAAAAGGCGAATTTGCTTTTACCTGCGGCATGGGAATGTTTCACGGAAAAATTGTGGTTAGTGATTAGTAATTAGTAGCTAGTGTTTAGTCGTTAAAAATATGAAATCCTATAAAGAGTTGATTGTCTGGCAAAAAGCAATAAGCTTAACTGAATTAATCTATAAAACTACTTGGAATTTTCCGAAGGCAGAGATTTACGGATTGACTTCTCAAATAAGAAGATGCTCTGTTGCTATTCCTTCAAATATTGCAGAAGGATTTCACCGAGGTCATAGAAATGAATATATACAGTTTCTTAGAATTGCATATAGTTCAGGTGCTGAACTGGAAACTCAACTTTTAATTGCTTTAAGGATTAATTATCTAAAACAAGAAGAATTCGAAAAATTAAATAATCTTCTGCAAGAAATTATGAAAATGTTAAATGTACTAATTTTTAAATTGACTGATTCTAAACACTAACCACTATGCCCTACAAACTAACTAAGCGATCTTTTGTTATTAAAGGAATGCATTGCGCAAGTTGTGTGCGTGTGACAGAACGGGCACTCAAAAAAACACCCGGCGTTACTGACGCCGTGGTTAATCTTGCTACGCAAAAAGCAATGGTCACTTATGATGAAGATAACTGCACACAAGAACAGCTTGCAAATTCTATAGCAAAAACCGGTTACACATTAGAACTTGAACAAAAAGGTGAAACAGTGATTCAGGAAGAAAAGAAAAAAGAATTGCAAATTTTAAGAAATAAGGTAGTTATAAGTCTCGGACTTGGCTTTTTAATATTCTGGGGAAGTTTTCCGGTTCTCATGGAGACTGCACCGGCAATTCTACGCAACTTCTTTGTGCAGTTATTATTAGCTACTCCTGTCCAATTCTGGGCAGGGCAGGAATTTTACCGCGCAACTATTCCGGCTCTAAAACACAGGACTGCAAATATGGATACATTGGTCGCGTTGGGTACAACGGTCGCTTATTTTTATTCGGCTTTTGTTACTTTTTTTCCGCAAGTCATAATGAATTTAGGTATGGATCCTATGCCATATTTTGATGTCGCAGTTATTGTCATTGGTCTAATACTTCTCGGAAGATATTTTGAAGCAAAAGCCAAAGCCGGAACTTCGCAGGCAATTAAAAAGTTAATCGGACTTCAGGCAAAAACAGCAAGAGTCCTTCGGCAAGCTCCCTCCTTCGCTGGAGCTTCGAAGGGCAGGCAGGATAAATTAATTGAAGTTGATATTCCAATTGATCAAGTGCAGATTGGAGATATTATCCGGGTCAGGCCGGGAGAAAAAATTCCGGTTGACGGAATTATTACCGTTGGTGAATCAAGTATAGATGAATCAATGATTACGGGAGAATCTATTCCAATTGACAAAACAAAAGGCGATACGGTTGTCGGAGCCACGATGAATAAATCTGGAACTTTTACCTATAAGGCTACCAAGGTCGGAAATGAAACAATGCTGGCGCAGATTATAAAACTGGTTGAAGAAGCCCAGGGCAGCAAAGCTCCTATTCAAAGATTGGCTGACGTTGTATCGTCTTACTTTGTTCCTGTTGTTATTATGCTGGCGTTTTTGACATTTGGAGTCTGGTATATCTTTGGTCCGCAGCCTTCATTTTTATTTGCGATGCTCAATACAGTCGCCGTTCTGATTATTGCCTGTCCCTGTGCAATGGGTCTGGCTACGCCTACGGCGATTATGGTTGGCACAGGAATCGGGGCAGAGCATGGTATTCTCATAAAAGATGCCGAATCTTTAGAAACTGCACATAAGATTAATACAATTATTTTTGACAAGACCGGAACACTGACGAAAGGAAAACCAGAAGTAACAGATATTATATCTTTGAATAAAACAAACAAAGATGAAATATTAAAACTAGCCGCATCTATTGAAAAAGGTTCTGAACATTCTTTAGCTGAAGCTATTGTTAAAGAAGCAGAAAAGCAAAAGCTTGTCCTGAACAAAGTTGAAGGATTTAAAGCAATTGCCGGATATGGAGTTGAGGGACTACTCGAAAAAAACCAATTGTTTTTAGGTAACAGAAGATTAATGAATAAAGAAAATGTTTCTGTAGCCTCATATAATAGTGAAATAACCCGATTAGAAGGAGGAGGTAAAACCGTAATGATGCTTGCAATAAATAGAAAACTTGCGGGTCTAATCGCCGTCGCAGATACAGTTAAAGATTCTGCAAAAGAAGGGGTTGCTCAACTTCAAAAACTTGGGATAGAGGTCGTAATGATAACAGGAGATAATGAGAAAACAGCACAAGCAATTGCAAAACAAGTGGGAGTAAACCGTGTTTTGGCTGAAGTATTACCCGACCAAAAAGAACTAGAGATAAGAAAAATACAAAAAGAAGGAAAAAAAGTAGCAATGGTAGGAGATGGTATCAATGATGCTCCAGCCTTAACTGCTGCAGATGTTGGTATAGCGATGGGTACGGGTACTGACGTTGCAATAGAAGCGGCAGATATAACGCTTATCAATAAAGATCTGAAAAGTGTTGCTTCTGCGATTGAACTTTCCAAAAAAACCATGCGGACTATAAAGTTAAATCTGATCTGGGCATTCGGTTATAATATTATTTTGATTCCTGTTGCTATGGGTATTCTTTACCCGTTCTTTGGTATTTTATTGAATCCGATTCTGGCCTCAGTAGCTATGGCAACATCAAGCATTTCGGTTGTCTCAAATTCGTTATTGCCTAAGAGATTTAAAATAAATTATGACAATTAATTTTTGGACAATTTTTCTAACAGGACTTTTTACGGGCGGATTAACATGCCTTGCGGTGCAAGGAGGTCTGCTTGCGGCAACCATCGCACAACAGGAAGAAGAAAAGTTAAAGGAAAAAACAAAGCTGACAGGAAATGCCTTGCCAGTGACTGCATTTCTAGTAGCAAAACTTATTGCCTATACCGGATTAGGATTTTTTCTTGGCTGGTTTGGTTCTTTTTTTCAAATATCATTGGCTTTTCAGGTTTTAATGCAGTTTGCAGTCGTTGTTTTTATGATCGGAACGGCTTTGAATCTCTTAAATATCCATCCGATATTCCGGTATTTTGTCATACAACCCCCTAAATTTTTAACCCGTCTTATAAGAAGACAATCTAAAAATAAAAATTTATTTGCGCCAATTCTATTGGGAGCATTTACGGTTTTTATTCCCTGCGGAACTACACAGGCTATGATGGTTCTCGCTATAGGATCAGGCAGTCCTGCATTGGGAGCCGCAATTCTTTTTGCATTTGTTATCGGTACATCGCCGCTTTTTTTTACACTCGGATATTTTGCAATGAAGTTGGGTGATTCGCTTCAGCAAAAGTTTATGAAATTAGCGGCCTATTCATTGATCCTTCTTGCTATTTTTAATTTAAACGGCGCAATTGCGCTTACCGGAAGCAGTTTTACTTTTGAAAATATCGGAAGTAATTTTTGGTGTTATTTGACTTCCTGCAAAGGAAACACTTTGGGAGCTGCAGTTACAGAAGCTGTAATTGAGTTTAACGCGGGGTATTATAATCCCAGTTTGATTACGGTTAAGACAAATTCAGAAGTCAAACTTAATTTGGTGAATAAAGACGGAAGCAGCTGTATGCAGTCTTTTGTTATACCATCTCTGGGCATTCTAAGAATGGTTCAATACGGAACTTCGGATATTGTAGAGTTTACTGCTCCTAAAGAGGTTGGAAGGCTGACTTTTATGTGTGGGATGGGAATGTATAGAGGAGTAATTAACGTTATTTAATTTTTATGGTCAAAAAAGTTTTTAAAATTCAAGGTATGCACTGTACAGCCTGCGCTATGGACATTGATGGTGAGTTGGAAGATACAGAAGGAATCAAAGAGTCGAATACCAATTATGCCAAGCAGTTGTCTGAAATTATTTTTGATCCCGGCAAAGTGTCGGAAGAAAAAATAAGAGATATTATCAAAGGACTTGGTTATAATGCTACTTATTAAGTGATTCTTATCACTGAGTAAACTATCAGAATGTAATAAAATTTATTCATGTCTAAGGAAAAAATATTTTATTACGTCAAAATTTTAGCAATAATAGGCTTATTACTCTCAACATACCTTCTCTGGCAGCAATTTTTTCACCCGGCATTCCAACCCTGTAATATAAATAGTTGGATAAACTGTGACGCGGTAATTTCTGGACCTGTGGCAAAAACCTTAGGAATTCCGACACCACTGTACGGATTTATCGGGTATATTATTATTTTTTTTGCAGCATTATTCCGTAAAACAAAATTAATGTTGGGGATGGCTGGTTTTGGTTTGATTTTTTGTCTGTGGATTGCCTATCAGGAACTTTTCCTACTTAGGGTAATTTGCCCGGTTTGTATATCCTGCCAGATAGTTATGATTTCTATTTT
The DNA here is from genome assembly GCA_001789635.1 of Candidatus Roizmanbacteria bacterium RIFCSPLOWO2_01_FULL_35_13. GTDB lineage: Bacteria > Patescibacteriota > Microgenomatia > UBA1406 > GWC2-37-13 > 2-01-FULL-40-13. The sequence continues at coordinate 22,623 of MGAF01000026.1, forward strand.
TATACTTTCGCTAAAAGTAAGGAAAATTCCTACGGATAACAGATTGTAAACTCTGATAAAATAAATTGATGAATAAACTTAGAGTTGGTTGGTTTTCTTTTTCCTGCTGTGAAGACTCTACTATAATTTTTACCGAGCTCCTAAATAATCACTATTTGGAATGGAAAAAGAAACTTGAGTTTGTGCACGCGAAAGTCTTAAAAAGGAGTCCTGACATTATTCCGGATATGGATATTGCATTTGTCGAGGGAGCCATTACCTCGGATTCGCAGGAAAAAAAACTCAGAAATATCAGGGAAAAAGCAAAAATAATTGTGGCGATTGGAGCCTGTGCCGTAATCGGCTCTCCCTCAAACCAGAGAAATTTTTTTAATGAAAAACAATCGGAAGAAATAAAATCTATTCTAGAAAATTTCAAATATAAAGATAAAGTTTTTAAGGTATCGGATATTGTTAAAGTGGATGAAGTCGTTCCCGGCTGTCCGATGAATGAAGAAATATTTTTAAGAATTGTTAATAAATATCTGAACCAATAGTTTTAGTCATTCTGGGGAGCGAAGCGACTCCAGAATCGTAGTTTAAACAACGATTCCGGACAAGCCGGAATGACGTGAATAATAATGCACGATATAAATGACAGTTTTGATATAAATCTGGACGAAGTTTCCAAAGTGGAGGGGGCTGCTTCTCTTGAAATAAAAGTAAGAAACAGAAAAATCGAGGATCTGAAATTTTATATCTCCGAATGGAAGCGTTTCTATACCCAGGCGATTCAGGGAAAACCGGTAGTTGCAGCACCTCAGTTGGTAGCCAGAATTTGCGGAACCTGTTCCAATGCTCATCTTCTGTGTTCTATAAAAGCTATAGAAAATGCTTTTGGAATAATTCCGTCTCCTCAAACAATGCTTTTAAGAAAATTACTTTATTATGGTTTGATTATCAGGGACCACGGATTGCACCTTTATATTTTTTCTATGCCGGATCTGTTCGGTAAAAATTCCATACTTGATTTTGATGAAAACATTCCTGCGGAAAAAGAGCTTCTGGAAGAAACATTTTCGGTGAAAGAAGTGGGCAATCTGCTTTCGATTGTTGTTGGCGGCAGATCGGTTCATGCTCCAATGCCAACTATCGGTGGATTTCTAAAATTACCTAAACTTGATGATCTTAAAAATCTTGTTCCAAAACTAAACGAAATCAGACCGAAAATTCTAAAATTGATAAAAATATTTGCCGAAGCCCCTTTGAATTTAAAAACTTCAGCAAAACTGAATTTCAGCAGTCTTGTTTCGCCGGACTTTTCTTTTCTTGAGGGAAAACTGAAAAATTCAATAGGAGAGACGATGCTAACTAACGAACTGTCTAGCTATCTGGAAACAGTAATCATACCTTATTCGCATGCCCGCGGTTTTAAACTTCAGGGAAATCTGATGATGGTGGGAGCTTTAGCAAGACTGAATTTGGCTAAGGATAATCTTCATTCTAAAACTAAACTGGACTCAGCCAAATATCTAAGTTTTTTTCCGTCAACCGATTTATTTCACAATAATTTAGCACAAGCAATAGAAATGCTTCATTCGGTTGATTCTTCAATTGATTTAATCCAGAGTCTGAGCATTATAAATGATGAAAAACCTCAAAAATTAATTCCCAAAAAATCAGTCGGTGTTGGAACAATTGAAGCTCCAAGAGGGACACTTTTTCATAAATACGAAATTGATGAACACGGAACAATTAAAAAAGCCGAGATTATAGTCCCGACCGGTCAAAATCATGTACTTATGGAGAGAGGAATTTTTGAACAGACTAAAAAACTATTATTGGAAAAAGCGGATAAAGAAAAAATTATCTTTGAAGCAGAAAGACTGATCCGCGCTTTTGATCCCTGCATGTCCTGCGCCTCACACTTTTTGAAAGTTAAGTGGAAATAACGTTCCTAATAAGCGTAGTTAAATGTATCATCTTTGTACGATCGAGCAAAGATGGTATGCCTATAATTTTTACTGAATTAATTCTTTTTAACTTTTTCAATAATAAAAGATGCATCCCGAGATCGTAATCATGGGGTGAGTTGGGAGATTTTTGAATATTTTGCAGATCATTTAGGCCGAACATTTTCGGTTTTTTTATTCCTTTAATCGTATCAATAATTACCAAATCTTTTTCATTTTCCGGAGGAAAATTTTCATTCGGGTCTACGATTTCAAACTCTATTTTCGGGAAAGTTTTTTTAAGTTCAGGAAGGATTTTTACGGGTAAATTGTCTGCTTTAACTAACGGATTGCCAAACACATAAATTTTCATATTTTTTCCTGTCATTCCCACGAAAGTGGGAATCCAGATTAAATAGATTCCGCATCAAGTGCGGAATGACATTGATCAACTATTAAAGAATTCTATTGCTTTTTTTGTATAAAAATCTAAATTTTTCACCTGAATTAGAGTTAAAACATCACATACAAAACCCCAGTGAAAGCTGACCCAGTCGCCAACCTTCAATACCGGTAAGAAAGACTTTCCTTTGTAATCGATTTTTAATTCTTTTATGTCTGGTCTACTCATTATTAATTGATAGTTGTTAATAGTTAATTGTTTCGCTTTGACTAAAATATTTTTGATTTTTGATCTGTTTTTTTGATTTTTAATATTTGATATTTGATATTCTCCAAGATTAATGATTTGTCCAAAACCTATTCGGCAACTATCCATAGTTTCTAAAGTATGGTTTACGACCATAATTCCAGTTCTTTTGAAGATATTAAAAACATGAAAAGCATGGTGTGGATAAAACTTACTCGACAATATTTTTGATTTTACTTTTTGAAATTTTATATCTCCCATTTTTTTCTCCAGGTTAAGTTCTTCCTGCAGCAGATATGAGTAGTTTTTATTTGAAATATTGTCTAAAAGGGAATTTCCGATCCAGTAGGCTTCCACGACTTTTTCATTAAACGGATCAGGAATTTTATTTTCTGTTGAAATAAGTTTTAGGTATGAATATAAAGTCTCAAACTGCGACAGTATTATTTTTACTTCTTTATCGGCAACTTTTTCTTTCAAGTGATCTATCAAACTAGCGTTTTCCTCCGGTCCGCAGTAGCCGAAAAAATTGGGAGCCGAAGAATATTTTACGCAAAGCAGTAGTCCTTTTGGGTCCATTTTAATTTTTGAGCCTTATAGCCAGCCGATTATCAACCGCTGCGGTTGAAAAAAAGGTTGGCAAAACAACCTATTTTGATTGCAAAAAATGTAATTTTTTAACAAGGGAAGGGACGAGAATTATCAATAGGGCTAGGCTAATTAATAGAGAAGTATTTATATCTTTCGGAAGAATTCTTACTCCTGCAAATGAACCATTTAAAATGTTTCCAACAACAACCGCAAAAGTAAGAATTAATGAAACTAAACTGGCAGGCGCGTATTTAAGCGCTTTGTACCAGGTGAAGACGTAAAAGAAAAGAATTGTGCCGCCAATAAATACAATTGTTAATTGCTTGCCCGCCGAAGCTTCAGCGGAGGCGGGTTGATTAAAAATATTCAATAATAAAGGGCCTTTTCCAGTTAAAATAGTCGTTAACATTAATAAACTTCCGCCGATTCCCATCCGGAATAATCCAACTAATTCCGACGAAACATTTTTTAAAACTTTTTTTGCCAAAATATTTTCCCCACTCCAAAGTAATGTGGCAGCTAAGACCATGATTTCGCCTCGACCCAAGGAAAGACTCAATTTTCCCAGGAAAAAATTGGCGATAATGATTAAGGTAAAACTAATAAGGTAAGTAATATTTAATTTTTCCTTGAGAAATATTACGGCCAAAATTGTTACCCAAATAAATAAAGATTTTTGAATTAAATTAGCGCTAATCGCTGGAATAAATTGCAATCCGGTGAAAAATAGATAGAAAGGTAAAGCTCCTCCGATTAAACCAATTAAAGAAAGTAAAACAAACTGTTTTTTTGATAACTTTTTTAATTCATGCAATTTACCTGAAAATAAAAACAGAAGCAAAAACAAAATTCCTACATAAAAATTACGTGATGAAGTCAGGACTAAGGGAGAAATTTGCGATACAGAAATTTTTGAATAAAAAATTGCAATACCTGAAATTAGTGAGGCTAGGAATGCTAATAAAACTCCTTTTGTAACATTGTTTTTTTGCATATTTGAAAAAGTAGATTCTGTCACTCGTGATCCCTTCTCTCCCACCTTCGCTAAAGCTTCGGACGGGCACGCCTGCTTGCGCTTCCTTGCCCCTCAAAGTCTGAAAGACGAAGTGGGGTCGGAGAGTCACCTCACTCGTGACACCTACTTTTGTTTTTTTATTAAATACCTAACTAAAAAGTAACTTGTTTTGGTTCAATTTTTTGAATTATTAGGTTTCCGTAAACTATTACTAAATCATCGACTTTTATTTTACCGGCGTTTTTATCATAAACGGCTTTAATCCCATTTTCAAGAAAGGCTTTTTTACCTTCGATTTTTTTTACCTTAAGGGGCCTTAAATAACACATAATACAATTTTATTCTTTAATCAATTCAACTGCAACGACCATATTTGGAGGCATTATTATTGATCTTTGCAGAGTTCCTCCGGGTATTTTTATGTTTTTAACCGGAATTATTCTGCCGTCGATATAGACAGTGTTCATAGTATATGTTCCGGCTGAAAGATTGTTAAAAGTAATCGGAACCGCTTCGGTATTTTTATTATTCTGGTCATAATTTACCAGAATTATATTGATTACATTTTCATAAGTACTCGCAAGTCCTTTGACAAAAGTTCCTTCTCCCTCAATCATAATTTCATCTCCCTGCAATTGGTTAAGAAATTTTAAGGCGGCGTAGCGGGGTTTTTCTTTGCCATCATATGAAAGGATTCCCCAGCGGGGAGTAGGACCGTCTTTAATTTCAAAAAGAAATGCAAGTTCGACATTCTGTCTGAAAAAATTTCTTATTGATGCGATAGTATGAGCTGCTCCAATATTGCTGTCGGCAATCGGATTGGGATCAGAGTCATATCCCCATTCGCTTAATATTTTTGGTAAGTTGCGGTAAGGTTCATATTGTGCATCTGTAAGCCAAAAATCCAGCTGCTGAATCCGGTAGGCAATACTCTGCGTGTCTTTTGAGTAGTGATGCCAGGAAATAAAATCAATCCGCAGATTATTTTCTTTTATAAAGTCCAATAATCTGGTTATCCAGTTACGATAGAGAGACGTAGTTGCGGGACCGCCGATTAAAAATTTATTAACGTTTGCGGCTTTTTGCGCTCCCAATGATGAATAAAAATAAAGAGTTTTATAATCATTTTGTGTCCATTTCCCAAAAGTCTCAAGATCGGGTTCGTTCCAGACTTCATAATATATATCCGTTAACCAGGGACCTGATATCTGACCACAAAGTCTGGTTATAGTGCCGCTATATCTCTCAACTGTTTTTTGAACAAGAAAAGACCACTCTTCCCAATTATTGGGTTTGGATACCAAAGATCCGTCTGATGATAATGCCGGCGGCATATAACCTAAAGAAAAAAAGGGCTTGGCTCCGGTGTGAAAAATATCACAGACTGTTTCATCCAGCTTTTGCCAATTTAATTGTATGGCTCCTTTGTTATCTCGGTTAACAACATTATAGTAGTCGTAGATATGGTCAAGCCTGATATAGCGGGGATACAAAGCTGCTGTCTGAGGAATGACATTAGCAAGCATTCTGATTCCGATTTCTTCGCCGCCTTGTGCAAGGGCTTTCCATTTATCCGGAATAGGGCCTATGATTTTTTTGACATCAATTTCGATATTGGCTTTGACCGGAAAAGCCAGACTCAAATACGTGCTGTTTAGAAGAAAATAAATAGGCAGAAAAATAATAATAAGAATTACAATTCCGATAATAACCGCATATCTAATGCTCATAGTATAATTATTACATAATGTTGGCACTTTTATTCTTTGCATTTATTTCGGGATTAGTTACAATTCTTGCTCCCTGCATCTGGCCGCTTTTACCGATTGTTCTTTCGTCGACGACCGCTGGGGGAAAATCCAAGCCATTAGGAATTACTTTGGGAATAGTTACGAGTTTTGCTTTTTTCACTCTAACCATTTCCTATATCGTTAAAATAATTCCTTTTGACCCGAATATTTTGCGGTTGTTTGCAGTTTTAGTCATTGGATTTTTAGGATTGACCCTTATCGTTCCTAAATTAACCCAAATTATTGAGGGGTGGGTAAGTAGATTTAGTGCCAGGCACTATCCAGTACCTGGTTATACCAAAATAAAAGATCAAGGTTTTCGTGGTGGATTAATAACGGGTTTAGCTCTTGGAGTAGTTTGGTCTCCTTGTGCCGGGCCGATCCTGGCAACTATTGCAACTCTTGCGGCAACCCAGTCAGTAAATCTGGGAATTATTTTAGTCACATTAGTTTACGTAATTGGCGTAGGAATTCCTTTATTTGCTTTTGCAACTCTTGGTTCTGAATTTTTTTCCAAGAGTCGGGTGCTTTCACCTTATACCGGGCAAATTCAAAAAGTTTTTGGCGTGATTATGATTTTGACGGCACTAGCAATTTTTACAAACTATGATAAAACCATTCAGGTAAAGCTTTTAGATCTTTTTCCGTCTTATTCAAATTTTTTGTTTAAGTTAGAAAGTAATCAATCGGTTAAGCAACAACTGAATATTTTAAAAGGTAAGAAAGAAATGCCCAAAGAGGCTCCGATGAATAAAAGTATAATCATGATTACGCCTTCATCATCCCTGCCAAATCTCGGTCCGGCGCCGGAGTTTACCGGTATTTATAAGTGGCTAAATGTAGATAAGCCTTTAACAATTAAGGGACTCAAGGGAAAGGTTGTCTTGATCGACTTTTGGACTTATACCTGCATTAACTGTATTCGGACTTTGCCTTTTGTTACCAGCTGGTATGAAAAATATAAAGATAAAGGGTTTGCAGTGATCGGAGTGCATACTCCGGAATTTGAATTCGAAAAAAATACAAAAAATGTACTAGGCGCAATAAAGCAATATAAAATTAATTACCCGGTCGCACAGGATAACGACTATAAAACCTGGAATGCCTATGACAATCACTATTGGCCGGCAAAATATCTGATTGATACTAATGGGAATATCCGTTATACCCATTTTGGTGAAGGAGATTATGAAGAGACGGAGATGCATATAAAAACACTTTTAAAAGAAGCGGGAGAACAAGTGGATGAAGCAACAATCAAACTTGAAGATCAGTCACCAAGAATGCGTATGACTCCGGAGACATATCTTGGATCCGCGAGGAGAGAGGTAGGCACTTTTAATTTGCAGGGAAAGTGGGATGTGCAGGATGAGTATTCATCTTCTTCAAAAGGATCGGTTTTGGAAATCAATTTTTTTGCGGATAAGGTATTTTTAGTTATTACTCCAAAAAACATAAACGATAGAGTAAAAGTAGTTGTTGACGGAGAGGTTGTTAATGTCCAAAACGCGGGAGAAGATATAAAAGACGGATATGTCCTATTTAAAGAAGATCACCCAAACAATCTATACAATCTGATAGATCTAAAGGGAAATCCAAGTGATCATTTGCTTCGGTTGGAGTTTGAAACAGAAGGAACAAAAATTTTTGCCTTTACTTTTGGTTAGTTGTATTTCTTAGTTTTCTAACTTCCTTATATAGATTTATTAAAGTTTTATTTTTTAATTTTCTATCGTTGAAGTTAAAGAATTCTTGTAATTCATTATTACGTTTATTATATTGATGTTCGTAAATTACAGCTTGAAAAGCCATTTCCATATAATCGATTTGTCTAATTAATTGTGATTCAGGAGTTACCCCTTCTTCATATTCTTTCCAAAGAGCAATGTAATTTTTTCCGTTAGGAATTTTGGAAAATATTTCAGTTACGGCCTTATATTCCCATTCGTGCTTAGTTTCTTTTGATATATGGTCATGCGGGGTTACATCTCCAATATATATCTCACCAAGTTCATGAATTAAAACCATTTTTAAAAGTTTTATCATGTCAAGAGATTCAAAATAACTATCTACAATAATTAGTGCGAGTATTGACGTTCCAAAAAGATGGTCGGCTACACTTTCACATTTATTCTCAGGAATTCCTTTTAATAACCAGCCTTGTCTGAAGAGTTGCTTCAGATGATTCAGTTCAAAATAAAATTCAATAATAGGGTTGACTTTTTTTCCTTGAAGAAGAAGCGCGGGGTTTCTGTTTTTTGTTTTCATACGTTACAATTGTATCATGAGATACCCCAAAATATTAGAGTTAGGAGCCACACCGATTTTAGATATTTTTAAATACGATGTAATCGTGGAGGAAAAAGTCGACGGATCGCTTTTCCGTTTTGGAAAAACAAAAAAAGGAGAGTTTTTCATGGGCAGCAAATCTGTGGATATCTATGAGGATAACATTCCAAAAATGTTTGAGAAAGCCTGCAATTACGCCTTAAAGATAAAAGATAAAATTACTAATGGTTTTGTTTTTTTTTGTGAATATCTGGAAAAACCAAAACATAATGTTTTAGTCTACGGAAGAATTCCTAAAAATAACCTGATGCTTTTTGAAGTGTGGGACGGGGAAAAATTTTTGTTTGAAATAAAAGAAAAATGGGCTAAGAAATTTAATATAGAGACGAGTTCAGTTTTATTTAAAGGCAAAATAAAATCAGTTGAAGATATAAATCATCTCTTGGAAAAAGAAAGTCTTTTGGGAAAAGAAAAAGTCGAAGGTCTGATTGCAAAAAACTATCGCGATTTTTATCTTCTGGGCGGCAAAGCCGAGCCGATGTTTGGGAAATATGTCAGAGAACAATTTAAAGAGCGCCACGCTACAGAATGGAAAATTAAGACAACAAAAGGAAAACTGGAATCCTATATTGAAAGCTTTAGGAATGAAAACCGCTGGATGAAGGCAATCTTTCATTTACGCGATCAGGAAAAATTAGAGTTTGAACCCCGTGATATTGGAAAATTACTTAAAGAAGTTGAAGGAGATATTAAAGAAGAAGAAAAAGAAAAAATTAAAGAATATTTGTACAGAAATTATATCGATCAGATTATCCGTACAGCTACCAAAGGCTTTCCGGAATTTTATAAGAAGTGGCTATTGGAGAGAGGATTAAAAGTTAAAAGATCTTAAAAATTCGTCAGGAGTCAGTGACTCTAGTTCTTTAAATTGTTTAAATCCTTTATCGTAAGTTATGAGAGTGTTAATTTTATAACGTAAGGAAGAAGCAATATGAATAAAATCCCTACTTTCAACTTGTTTAAGATGTGCATACTTTTTTAATAAGACTAAATACAAATTAATTGTTTCTTTATCAACTGGAAGCAACAATTGAATAAGCTCCAGGAGAGTATTTGCGGTTTTTAAACCAGTAGTAATTTTCTTAGTTTTTTTAGAAAGATGAATAATTTCTTGGATAGTTTCCGTACTAGTTGCTAAATCAATGTTTTTTTTTAAAGAATACTCTAAAAGATTATTGCATTTTGAGAAAAATGGAGAATTGGCTTGGCTTGAATAGACGAAGATATTCGTATCCAAATAAATCGTATTCATAATAGATGACTTTCGTATCTGGATTCAAAGATCCTTTTCATTTTTTTTATAGACATACTTGGTAGTCCGATTTGGCTTAATTCCTTTAGAGCCTTCAGTTTTCGTTTAATATCATTTTTGTCATTCACATTTTCTAACTTAACCTTCATTAATTTTCCGCTCTTTTTAAGAAATACCTCTTTTCCTTGCTCCGCTCGTTTTATAAACTCAAAAAAATTTTGTCTTGCTTGAGTTGGTGTAAATACAGTTTGATCTTGCATATGTACATAGTGTACAGCTGCTGATTTTATTTGTCAACTGGTAAAATTATACTTATTATGAAGCCTCTAATTATTTTTTTCGACTGTGATGGAGTTTTAGTTACCGATCCTCTTTGGCCAAAATTACATCGGGCGGTCGGGCTTCCTATAGATTTGGATAAAAAATGGTATGGAGAATTTTATGCAGGCCAAATCAGCAATGAACAGTGGGTGAAAAATCTCACTGATTTTTACAGAAAACAGAGGCTTAATAAAAAATTATTTGAGAAAACACTTAGTGACATTAAAATTAATCCGGAGGCTTATGAAATTATTAAGTACTTAAAAAGTAAAAAGATTAAAACCGCGATTATCTCAAGCGGAATTGACTATTACATTGAAAAAGTAGCCCGTGTACTAAATTTTGACTATTGGAGGGCAAACGCTACCTTTCATTTTAATAAAAAAGGCTTATTTACTAAGATAGATTATCTAACTGATGACCCAACAGCCAAAGTTGTTCAGGTAAAAGAAATTTGTTCACTACTTAAAGTAAAATCTACAGAAACAATTTTTGTCGGGGACTCAGATAATGATCTCGCAGCTTTTAAGCTAACAAAACACGGAGTCTTATATAGAGGAAAAAACAAAGATCACGAAAAACTTGCCTGGAAAACAATAGAGAATCTGGCGGAATTAAGAAAAATGTTTTAATCGTTTTTAATATTGACATCTATGGAAAAAGTAGTAAACTTTAAATAAAGTTATACTTATTATTAAAAGTTAGAAAAGAATATGCTTTTACCACAAATAGTTGATGTTTCGGAAAAAGGTCAAATTTTGATACCTGTAGCAATAAGAAAAGCTTTGGGAATTCGGCCAAAAGGCAAAGTCTTTCTGTATCCAAAAGTTGAAGAAAAAAAAATGTTGTTGGAACCGCTTGAGGGAAACGATATTATTGAGTCAACTTTCGGAATGTTAGCTAAGGATAAATCCAGAGGAAAGTCGATGACGCAAAAGTTGCTTGAGGAAAGACGTCGAGACCTTGCGGGGGAAGAAACGACATTTATTCACCGGGATAAAAAGAAAAAATGAAAAGCAAAATAGTATTGGACAGTTATGCAATTTTGGCCTATTTGGAAAACGAATCCGGCGGAGTCTTGGTAAAGAAAATTCTTAATAACGTAAAAAAAGTAAATTCGATTTTATTTTTATCCTTTATAAATCTGGCCGAAATATATTATTCAGTAATCCGCGATCATGGAATAAATACTGCAAAAACCACCTTGAGTACAATAAGAAAAATGCCAATAAAAATCGTTTCAGCTACCGATGACCTAGTTCTAAGAGCGGCCGAGGTAAAAGGATTCTATTCTATCGCTTTAGGTGATTGTTTTGCGGTTGCTTTAGCTCTCCAGGAGAAAGCGACGATTTTAACCGGTGACCCTGAATTTAAAAAAGTAGCGAAGTTGGTAAAGTTGAAATGGTTGATTTAAAGACAAAAGTGATAAATTTTTAAATTCAAATTTAAAATAAGACAAAGTTTTTCAATAAGAATGAATTTTTTTACTTTTATCAAAAAATAGCGATTTTTGTTAGAAATGGTCATTATGAAAATTTCTATAAAAGAACTTGAAAAATTTATTAAAAAAGCACTCTTAAGAAAATACGATGAAAAAGAAACAGATTTAATTACTAAAGTTGTGATGTTTGGTGAACTTTCAGGTAAAACTTCACATGGAATTGTTCGTTTAGAAGGTATTCTTGCAGAAAAACCTAAGGGAAAACCAAAATTAATTTCAAAAACAAAAGTTTCTTCAATTATTGTGGGAAATGGGAATCCGGGAATGTTGATTGGATCGCTTGCGATGGATGAAATAATACGATTAGCAGAAGAAAACAGCGTAGGTTTTGTTGGTGCAAGAGGTACTTTTTCTTCATCTGGATCACTCTCGTATTATTTGGAAAAAATAGCTAAGGCAAATCTTATAGCAATCATAATGGCTCAGTCTCCAGAGTCAACACCACCATTGGGAGGAATACAGCCTCTTTTTGGAACAAATCCCATTGCTTTCGGGTTCCCCTCTAAAAATAATCCCTTTATTTTCGATATGGGTACATCCGCAATTAGTTATGGCGCATTATTAAAAGCAAAAGCTCTCGGGCAAAATATTCCGAAAGATTCTGCAATAGATAAGGATGGTAATATGACCACTGATCCAAATAAAGCGATTGATGGTGCAACTCTACCTTTTGTTAATTCATATAAGGGTGCAGGACTCGCAATGATAGTAGAGATATTAGCAGGACTATGGCCTAACGCTTGGTTTACCATTCATAATAAAACTGCCGGTTGGGGGAATATTTTTATTGCAATGTCTCCAACCTTATTAATGGATGAACATGAATTTAAAGAAAAATTAAGCTTAATGATCGAAACAGTAAGAAATTCAAAAACTAAAGACGGAAATAAAGTAAGAATTTCAGGAGAAAAAACTATTATTACAAGAGATAAAAACTTAAAAAGAGGTTACGTAGAAATAGAAGAAGTTTTAATTAATAAATTAAGAAAGTTCATAAATTAATTTAGATGAAAATTACTATTTTCAACCCGCAATCAGATTTTTCAAAGAGTCAGCAAAAACAACTCAGTTCATTAGGAGAAGTTGTCTATACTAAAAATCGCGAAGAGTTATCATTAGATAAACTTTTAAAAATGGCGGGGGGGGCAATCATAGGAGTTGACCCAGATCCATTAGGCGGTTTTGAAAAAGCTAAAGAAAAATTAACTAAAGTTATGGAGTCTCTCCCCAGTCTTAAAGGTATTTGTCTTTCTACGACATCTTTTGGTTGGGTGGATTTAGATTACTGCAAAAAAAGAAAAATTACCGTAAGTAATATTCCGGGCTATTCTAGAGAATCGGTCGCAGAACACGCAATTACAATATTACTCGGACTGGCAAAAAGAATTTTTGTATCAGATAGAAGAACTCAAAAAGGTAAATTCATTTTGGATAAAGGGTTTGAACTGAAGGGAAAAACTCTAGGCATTATAGGCTTGGGAAATATTGGAAGTAGAGCTGCCGAGCTAGGAAATGGAATTGGCATGAAAGTAATTGCTTATAACCGTTCTCCAAAGAAAATGAAAAATGTAAAAATGGTAAATATGGATTTTTTACTAAAAGAAGCAGATGCAATTTCTCTACACACTACTCATGAAGAAAGTAATAACCATATGATTGGTAAAAAAGAGCTTATGAAGATGAAGAAGGGTGTGATTGTAGTGAATACGGTAGATAGAGAATTAGTTGACGAGACAGCAATGGCACAAGCGTTAAAATCAGGAAAGGTTGATTCTTATGGATATGAAGGAGAAGATTTAGTAAATACTCCACTAGCTAAATTGGAAAATGCAATCGGGTTAAAAGGGTTCGCATGGTATACCAAGGAAGCTCTTGAGAATCTATATAAAATTTGGGTAGCTAATCTAATAGCTCTATCTAAAAATAAACCTCAAAATCGTGTAGTTTAAATTATTTCTTTCTTTTTCTTCTAATTTATTCATCTAATTTTTTTGAGTGTTTTTTTAACCACGAAGATATTTTTTCCAGATTCCATTTTTTATTTTCAATGCTTAGTGCTGTTGAAACCAAATTGTCTTGTGTTGTTGAAAAAGAGTAACCGTTCAGTTCGAGGAATACCAGTGCTGAAGCAATAGCGTTTCTTTTATTTCCATCGACAAAAGGATGGTTGAGGAGTAATGAATGGATGAGGGAAGCGGCTTTATCAAATATTGAAGGGTAAAGATCTACTCCTCCAAAAGTTGTTTGTGGTCGAAGTATAGCTGATTCAAGTAATGCAAAGTCACGAATTCCATGACTACCTCCATATTTGTCTATTTGATCTTCATGAATTAATAATATTTGTTCGAGTGTCAGATAAATTATTGTTCTCACATTTATTTAGTCCTGGCAAGAGCTTTAAAAGCGGGTTCGTACTTTTTATTTATTTTTTCAACCACTCTAAGAAAATCAGGAGTTATCGAAGATGCAGATTTTTTACCATTTTTACTTAGAGTAATAGTATTACCGTTCGGATCTTTTTGTACAAAAACTTTATTTCCAGGTTTTAAGCCAGTATCAGTCATTATTTTTTTGGGAATAATAACTCCGTAAGAATTGCCGATTTGTATGATGGTTTGTTCCATAGTTATAACTTATGTTATAACGCCAAAGAATAAAAGTCAAATGAATTTTAGATGAGTTTTTCTTCGAGCAGAACTTTAACCCAGGGAGCCATTTTAATTTCCAATTTCCAATTTCTAATTTCTAATAGATTAACTAATCTATAACCGTAGGCGAAGTCGTAGTTGGGAGTGGGGAGATTTTTCAGAGTTCCTTCATAGATATAGTCGATTTCGTGATCATAAAAGACACTCTGAGGATCTTTGGCTTTGTAGTAAATCTGACCGATTTTTTTGGGAACTGCAGTTAAACCTGATTTTTCCAGATTCCACTCTCTTTTTAATGTTTTGTAAATTGCTGTTAAATCATCTTCTAAGGTGTCGTTAATAAATATCTGATGTGACGAAAAAGAAAGGTCAAAGTAACCGTCAAAGACCGGATGCCTGCGGTGTTGGATAACAATTTTATCCTGAAAATAAAGAATCATGGTGAAGGCTCGGTGCAAAACTGCTTTTTTGTGAGCCTCCCACTTTTCCACTTTTCCGATTATTTTATCATTTTTATCAACTTGAGCAATAAATTGTTTTTCTTTGTAATAATCCATTGAGATATTATAACAGATTAACTATTTAAGTTGTTATACCAACCTTTTTTTCAACCGCAGCGGTTGAAATTTAAGTTGTGGTAAGGCTTTTAAGTGTGGAGCTTTTGGGACTTTTTTCTCAAAAATAATAAATAGATTATTAGTATGTAAATACCCATGATTGCTAATTTTATGAAACTAAATTGCTGCTCAAGGCCAAAGATATTTTTGACAAAATGGCCTATAAACGATGACTTTTCGGGTAAAAAAGTTAACTTCATAGGGAGAATATTTGCAAGATTAATATCAAAGTACACTTCGAACAATTCTGTAAATCCATTTTTTACAAAAGAAGCGCCTAAAATTACAATTAGATATTCGGTTATTTTAAAAACTTTACTGATCGGGAATTTTAAATAAGCGAGAAACGTTAAAACTCCAAGAACTGATGAAAGTGCAAATCCTACAAATAGTCCTGCAAGATTTTCCATAAATTTGGAAAAAAGAGAGGTGGTAGCAGTGAACAGGGCAATCTCAAAGCCTTCCCTGATAATAAAAAAAACAATAGTCAGGAATAAAGATATATCAAAGATATTTTTCTGCAATTTTTGGTGTGCGTCAATGATTGTCTTCGATCGTTTTAAGACAAAAAAATTATGTAAAGAAAAGATTACATAGGCGATGAAAAATCCGGAAAATATCATGAGGTATCCTTCGAGCAGGTCGGCATTTTTTTCGGTAAGGATTTCCCTGGCTTTATCTCCAAGCAGAAAAGTTGTGATCGGTAGCATGAAGGATATAGCTATTCCAATAATACTGGCCAGGACAATTTCTTTTTCTCTATGTATTTTTAGTTTTCTGGATATGCCAAGAAAAACGCCAATGATGAGAAAAACCTCAAGGAATTCACGCAGTGAAATCACCAAAGTTGTCAACATAAGATTGTATAATAAACAACAATTAGGAATTAGTGCTATTGTTCGAGCTTGTCGAGAACAAATTCTTCTCGACTAATCGCTCGAAGAATAATGTTCTTTTATTATAATAATACCTTATGTATGATCCTCGAGTCAAGAAAGTAAGGGAGACATTAGCGGAAAAAAATATTGATTCTTTATTGGTTTCAAATTTCTACAATATTTTTTACCTGACAGGATTCAAAACTCTTACTACCGATGAGAGGGAAGCTTTTATTTTGATAACAAAGAATAGTGTCTACCTTTTTTCTGATGAACGATATATTTCAAAGAATTTCCCTGCCTCGCCGGCAGGCAGGCAATTACCAATTTCTAATTTCCAATGTAGATTAATCGAACCGGGGAAGGGATTGATTTTTCATCTGCAGGAAATCATTAAGAGTGAACAGATAAAAACTCTGGGATTTGAAGCAGAAGATTTAAAATATTCAGAGTATCAAAAAATAAAGGAATTTTTGGGAAATGTTAATCTAACTTCAACAGACAGATTAATCATAACCATCCGTGAAATAAAAGATCAACAAGAAATAGATTTGGTTGAAAAAGCTTGTGAGATTGGAGATCAGTGTCTATCGGACATAATCAAAATTATTAAATTTGGTGTTTCGGAAAAAGAAATTGCGTTCAAGATGGAGATGTGGATTAAAGAGAAAGGTTATGATATCTCGTTTGATCCGATTGTGGCGATCGATGCCAACTCTGCAGTTGCTCATTACAATACCAAAACCGGAGAGGGAAAAATTAAGAACGGTTCGGTTATACTTTTGGATTTCGGGGTTAAGTATAAAGACTATCTTTCCGATATGACGCGGATGGTTTTTTTTGGAAAGTCAAACAATGAAGTAGAAAACGCATATCAAGTTTTATTGAATGCACAGGAAAAAACAGTTGAAAAAGTCGCAGATTTTGATTTTTTAAAAGATATTGATAATTTTTGCCGAAAACAGATAACTGACAGCCGATTACCAAATTATCCTCACTCTACCGGTCACGGGGTAGGACTTGAAATACACGAATATCCAAAAGTTTCTTTTAACTCTCCTGACCGAAAGATTATAGGACAGGTTATAACTATTGAACCCGGAGTTTATTTTCCCGGTAAATTCGGAATGAGAGTGGAGGATATGGTAGTAATCGACAAAGACTTAAAACCAAAAATCCTGACAAAATTCCCAAAGACTTTATTGATTATTTAACCCACCTTACGTAGAGTTTTATTGTTCGAGCGTAGCGATTAGCGAAGTCGAGAACTTCTCGATTCGGCTTTCAGCCTCACTCGAAGAATAAAGTGTGCAATATGAGTTATTTAAGATGAGATTTTGTCTTTGAAAGGAGTTTTTCAACATATTCGATGAATTCTTTAGCTTTTTTATAGATTTTTTGAGCAAGTTCTTCTTTATAAGTGTGGACTGTAAGATTCCTGTCTTTAAGAAATTCAAACCAAACAGAAGGATCATCAATTAATCCCAGTTTTGCAGCTTCGCGGATTATAGTTTTTACCCCATAAACAGCTATGTCATTTTCGCGCTCAATTGACTGCATTACTTTCCAACATAGTTCAAAAGTAAACTCAAAGCGTTGGATGGTCGCATCCTGATTAATAATGGTAGATGGGAGATTGGAGGCCTCTTTCAATCGTTTAAAAGCTTTCTCCAAATCTTCATATTGGGTTTGTAGTTTTGTCATATCAGTTCAAGTAAATTACTTTTTGTTTAGCAACTTTTTTAAATTTATCTGACACATCGGAAAAATCTACTACGTCTACAGTGTAGGGTATGTCGGATTCTTCGAAAAGTTCTTTTATCTCTTCGATCGTTGAGCCTCGAATTTTTCTTTTTGTTTCAATACCAATATCTATATCGCTGAACTTCATAGCTTTGTCCGAAGCTCTTGACCCAAAGATAAACACCTTGTCTCTTTTAGGATCGAGAAAGCGGAAGACGATTTTATTTATTTGCCCAATAATATTTTTATTTAACATGTAATAATTGTAACATATTAGAAGTTTATAAAGTATAATTTGTCTATATGAAGCCTTATTTTATTTGGGATTATGATCTGACAGAAAAAGACGTAAAAAAAATTCTGAAAGACGGTAACGAGTTTAGCCGAATCTGGTTGATATCAAGGATATTGGAAAGTGCCAAATATGAAGACGTCTGGAAATATGTCAAACTTGATGAAGTTTTACAAATTTTCCCAAGACTTAAATTGAAAAAACCGATAAAAAACGCCTGGCTGAATGCCTTTAAAGCTTGGGGAGTTAATAACAATATAAATGACAATTATCACACCATCACAAAGTAAATTTTTAGAGAGTTTTTTTTCTACCCATTTAAAAAAAGATTTTTTTTTAACAGGTGGAACCGCTTTAGCCGAATTTTATTTTCATCACCGTAAAAGTGAAGATATAGACCTTTTTACTATAAATCAAGATATTAGTTTTGACGGCGTAAACGCTGAAATTCTCAATATTATAAATAGTTATAAGGCTCATATAGAGCATCAGGTTTTTGGTCCTACCTTTCTTCAATATATTTTGAAAATTGGAAATGATTCTCTGAAGATTGATATGGTTAAAGATACTCCGCCGCATTTTGGGGAAGTAAGAGTTTTAGAGAGTTTACGGATTGATTCGCTAGAAAACATTGCTGTCGGAAAACTGTTAGCGCTATTTGGACGAGCCGACACTAAAGATTTTATAGATATATATTTTCTTTTAGAGATTGAGAAAAAATTTACTCTGACTGAGCTTTTCAAGATGGCAAAAAAGAAAGATTCTGGCTTAGATGAGTTTTATCTGGCAGAAATGATGACAAAAGCGACTGATATAAAACTTTTCCCAAAAATTCTCAGACCTTTTGATAAAAAAAAGCTGGTCAAATTTTACCTCGATCTTTCCGACAAACTCTTCAAAAAAATAAAACCTGTATGAGAGTGAAAAATATAAATGTATATCGTGTTATCAGTAGGTACGGCCAAAATTTCCCAAGTCATAACTGATAATCTAACTTTTTCTCTTCAGGAAAAATTTAATAGCTAATGTCGTTGTAATATGAATTACTAATGATAATAATAAATAAAAATTAATCTGTGTTAAAAATGCAACAACCGATTGTCTTAAATTGTCATTCCGGAAAACAATATCAATTTTTATATCAAATACATATATTATGCCGCCAATTAATATGAGGACAGGTGGAATGTAAATAAGATCAATAAGATCCTGCTTTGACGAAAACATGGTAGAGGAAATTACAAAGATTAAATAAACAATTAATATGTTTAGAAATACATTTTGATTGGGAAATAATTTCCAACCAAAAAGAGCAAGAAAAAATAAGAGACCAACAAATAAAGGCGCTAAACCGACTAATACTCCTCTGAGAAAATCTTTCTTCTCATATAATACATGGCCTAATTTCAGATGATTGTCTTTCCACTCCGGAAATACTTTTATATCCCTTACTCTTAAAAATAAAATAATCGCTGCAAAAAAATGTGCCAGTTCATGTATGGTGGTGCCGGGAAAAAAGATAAAAGAAATTATACTGAATACTGTTTTATCATTTTTAAAAAATCTTCTGAGAAAAAAGAATAGTTGATTAATAGTGTTTCTGGAAATAAAAAAAAGCGTTATTAGAAGTAAGATTAAAACCCCGAATTGTAATGGTAGATAACTTAGCATTATTTGAATTATAGTATATATTCCTGTAGTCTTTTTATACCACTATGCTTGTTATAAGTCTATAAAATCAATGACGGCTTCGTTGGGTATTTACCTACATTGATGATCTGACGGGTATAATGCCTCGAAGCTATCATTCTATTTGATTGATAGTGAAGTGGCATTGTATGGATACGAATGTAAAAACCGACGACTCCAGTAATGCGGAAGAGTTCAGAAAGATGATAGAAGTGGAGGTTCTTAAAATTATTAAGGATCTGGCTGAAAATGGATTGACTCCTAAAGAAAGAATTCAGGAAATAGCCGAATCGACTCTTAATTTAATAAAACCAGGAATGAATATAGAGGAGCTGTATGGGAGTGCGGTAAAGTTGGATGATCGCCATTCCGAACTGGCTCCGGTAGTGTTTAAAATCATGAAAGAATATGAGGAGAAGTTTGAAAAAAAAGCCTTGGTGCATGTAAGCCAACTGGTTAAGGAAGGTAATTTTGACAAAGCTCAGGATATGGTCAAAAAAGTTTTACTATTTAAGTCGTTAAGTTAATATGACAGCAATCGTAAATCCCGAACCGGCCGTAGCATTACAAACTACTCCCGAGGCGCGTCCTGCGGGTCGTTTCACTCCATTGAAGGAAAGATTACAGGGATTATTTTTTCGACAAGATAAACAGAAAGTTATAACTACGGCAGAAGCGGGAATTAAAAATGGCAGAGATGAGTCAAGAAGAGCTTTACTTTTAATCAGAGATTTTATTCAGGGAGTAAGAATAAAGGAAAATATAAGTAGTGTGGTGGCAATGATGGATAGTAAATTGCGGGTATACGAGTCAAGCAATGATCCTAAAGACAAAGTATTGGGTTTGTCTTTGAAAAAAGCAATAAGACAGTGGCAGATCGCACAGCTTAATTCACTCGTCAAACAAAAACAAAATGCAATCGATAAGGGTGACCTTATCCCATCACAAAAGGCAGAACTTGAGTCGGAGATGTCCGATCTGCAAAAACAGATTAACGGCAGTAAAGAATCTGAATCCGGAGAAGCAAAAGGAGGAATTGTTCAGGAAATAAAAGTACTGGATGAAACTAAAGCTAAAATTGGAACAGATATTCCCGATCCATTCACAGAGCTCGCTAACTTATTGGAAGTTCCGGCCGAGATGATGGCGGAAAATCCCCTCGATACCGTGGTTAGAGTGATGCAGCTTAGGTCAAAGGATGTTAAAGACGAAAGACAGTTTGCCGATTATTTAAAGAAAAAAGGAACACCCAAAGATGTTATAGCCGCTTACCAGAATGCTCTGCGGGTATTGAAAGGAGAGCCGACCAAGGCTGAAAAATCCAAAAAAATAATCTTAGTCGGCAGCGGCTTGGCCGCTTTGTTTAGTTTTATACTGTTGTGGAAAGGGGCAACCGGTGAAAAAAATCAAGCGTATGCTTGATTTTTATTTTTAGTTCGATGATAATGAATTAAGTTTCGTTTATGCCTTGTAGCCCGATTAAGTTCGGAGTGTAGTGGTATTAATTCGAGTTATTTATTGTTATATGAAAAAATAAAATGGGTGAACCTAACTTTAACCAGTCTGGAGAAATTACCCAACCTAATTTAGGCAAACCGGAAAACAAATTCTGGATAAATTCAAAAGGTGAAAAGATAATTGCAGAAAAAGGCAAGGTACCTACATTAGTGGATGTTTTTAATCACCGCTATCAACAGTATGAGCAGAAAATGAAAAAGTTGTATGAAAAAGCAGAACTTGCTAAGCAAAATCCAAATGATCCTGAAAAACAATTAACTCAAAGGGAATTTCTTCAGCTTTTTAAATTTGAAAATACAAAAGCCGGTAAAAGAGAAGTTCTGGATAAAAATAAAAAGATAATCTCTCTCCCTTTAATTGATCCTAATAGTCCGGATCCGAGCAACCCTTTAAAAATTGAGTCTCAAGAAGGCCCGGCAGCGGATGGGTTAATAGATTTTCTTAAAACTGAAATAACACCCACTCAAAAAGATATACAAAAAGTAATCGAAGATCTTACATTTCTTGATCAAAATACCGAAGATTTTAATAAATTACACGCTGATAAAGTCAAAGACCCTAAATTCTATAAAGCAAGATTAGATTTTGAGGCTCATGCTATTTCAGAATTTCGAGCACGTATGGGTTTGTCACCCGATAAAAATCTTGATTGGGAGTTGGCAGAAAGAATCTTAAGTGAAAGAAAAGAATTGACATTTAAAGTCGAAAGAAATGAGCCTCAAAAAGTAGAAGTTATCCAAGCAAAAGAGATCCCAAAGGTAGAGAAATTAACCAAGTCTGATGTCCGAAAAGTATTCCAGGAATCTTTTGCAGAATACAGCAAATCGATGGAGAGGTTACTTAAGGAACCTGATCCTGGTAGGTTAACGGCTGATGAAAGAAAAAGGATTGAAGATTATCAGGAAACTAAAAAAGCATGGGAGGATCTGCAAAATAACAAAAGAAAAGAAATTACCTGGAAAGACAAAAGAGGGATTGATCATAAAACTACCCAAAACATTCCCATAGGCGGAATGATAGAAAATTTAAGGGACGAGATAGTTAATCTTCAACTTAAAGTAAATGAAATAGGCAGTAAGGATGGTAAAGAACTGGATAGGCTTAAAAAACAAATAAAGAAACATGAAAAGAATTTGTCGATTCTTGAAGAGAGCAGTATTCCTGCAAGCAGAGTTAAGGGATCTGAAAAATATACTGTCACAAATCCGAATGACCCACAGGAGCATCTGAATATTTTGCTGAAAAATCAGAGAGCTTTAAAAGGTAAAAAAGTATTAATCCTGTCGGAAGAAGATACAGCGGTAAAAACCGCAGAAAAAAGATCTGCAGCTTCAAAAAGAGTTAAACCTGCCCCATCCGGTCAAGGAGTTGGTCTTCCGGCACCAATAACATCGGATGCAGCAAGACAACAGTTAGAAGATATTTCCGGGAAACCACCTTCAACAACTGAATCAAGTGAAGACTTACCTCCAACAGTTGAAACCGGTAAACCCGCTCCGATGCCAGAGGTACCTGAGTTAAAAACGCTGGCAAAAAAAATCAGAGTGTCGTTTGTAGCGGATGATGTTACATCAGAACAGAATGTAGCCCAGGTTGCACAGCATCTCCGAGCAGGGGATAAACCGACTTTTACAGGAAAAGATAAATGGCTGATGCCATTGCTTCATCCTGTGACTTATATTAAAAACGCCATACAAAATACGTATCTTGATAACTCTTTTGATCACCGGGAAACTCTATTCGTCATGCAGATGACGCAAGTTGGGCGAAAGCTTGCAGGGCTTGACGCAAGCGTATCACTTAATCTCAAAAAGGAAGTTGTCCAGGAAGCTAAAAATAAAGGGAAAGAAATAGTTAAAAAAGCAACAGGTTGGCAAGGGTTTAAGTTTGGAGTAAGGAATTTCTTTGCATCGTTCCTTGCGCCTGTTCAAACAGCCGAGATGCAACAGGCTTTGCAATGGTTTGATCAAAATGGAAAACAAATGATTGAACAATCTAAACAGATAAGCATAGCAAGTCAGACTTCTTTAGCCGACAGATTTTCACTCGAGGGAAAAGACGAAAATATCATTTCAGAAAAATTGGGAGAGAAAAGATACAGCTTGAATACTTTGATTATCGATCCGACTTTGCAACAAACTATTCAAGGGCAACTGAAAGATTTTGTTAAAGTATACGCAACAACTAATCTGAGTGATGAGGATTTTATAAAAAAAGTTAACCTCTATTATCATTCGGATATCCTTAAAAAAATTCCACCGGAAAAGGTAAAGGAAATTGACGGTTTACAAATTTCGCAAAATCTGCTTCGGGTTGCACAGGAGATGAAGCGTGAACCGGATGTCGGACGAGATGAAAAGAAAACTTTGTATCAAAGATACCAGGATGAAAAAGCCTGGGATGATTTGGAATTGGATATTGTTGTTGGTAAAGGTAGAGCAGAGGCAGTTAGAGGGGATATTGAACTTTCAAGATCGGAAAGAAATTTGTTGAGATTGATTCAAAAGCGGGATTATCGGACTGATCCGAATGTTAAAGCAGGTGCAATCTATGATGAGACTGCGATTAATTCCCAACTAGGTTACACGGCATTATATACGGCTTCATTTTTAACAGGATATGGTATTGGAGCCGCTAAATTCGGCAGAGGTACGATTCTAAAATTTTTTCATTTTAATCCGCTTATAACAGGAATTGCAGCAACCGGACTAACGGCAGCAGCCAGGGAAGGCGCAATTGGATCGTACAAGGGAAAGTTGTATGGATTGGGAGGAAGGACAGCCAAGGAATATGAGCAGATATCGAGAGAAACTGCACAGGGAAGAGAGGCAATAGCAGGTGCAAATCGCCGTAAAGAGTTTGAATCGGCATTGATGCAGCAAAAATCGGCAACAGAGTTGACTGAGGCTATTAATAGTTTTGTAAATAAGGAAGGAGAGTTGAACGAGCAGGATCGGAAAAGTTTGGTTATGGCAATAGCCCATGTCAAAGCAAGAATGAAATTGACCGACACGTCTTCAATCAAGGAAAAGGGATTGTTAAAAGTCAGAATGACGCAAAATCTGATCGGTTATACCGAAGATAAAAGAACCGAGGAGTTTACGCAGTTAACTTCTTCTATTTTACAAGGATTAAACAGGCTAGGAGATTCTCCCGAAGCGTTGGATCTTGATCGAGCGCAGTCATTGATGGAAGCCCAATTAACAGTTGGAAGCGCCAGACAAAAAGTGGAGATGGAAGTAGCACAGAGATTGAAGATTAACTCTGCTGAAGCGCATGAACTGACGGATAAATACCTTGAAACATTAAATCTGCACATAGGTGAAGATGAAAAAAATGTCTCGATGAACAGAGCGGCAAATAATTTAGCAAAATTATCCTGGAAACGATTTGGCACTTCTCTTGCAACCACTGCGATTGCCGCACCGATTCTTGGTCTTGAAGCAAAATTATTGTATGAAGGAGCTGCAAATGTTTTTGGTACAGGTGTGGACATAGGTCAGACTATAGTAACCGGAGAACCGGCAGGAATTATTAAAGATGTAACTACCTGGAAACAGGATTGGGATAATGTGATGGATGGCGAGATACCGATGAAGATCGATTCTACAACAGGTCAAGTTGTTTCGGATTTGTCACCACTTGAAGCGACTTTAATAAAAGTCGAAAATTATTTTGAGCCTCCGATTTTAGAAAAAGGGCATGACGTGAATATTGACGGTGTTACCGTAAGATTGCCAGAGCATTGGGAATATCGGCCGGTTGATCTGGTGGGTAATGACGGAGTTTCTGACCATGATGTAATCGTTGATCTGCGGGAAAGAGAGGTAATAGTGGATCTGACAGGTCTGACAGTTTACGCAAAGGATACGGATGGTGATGGAGTACAAGAGCTTGTTGCCTATGATAAAAGTGGACAGACAGTTACTGATTTTTTTGAGAGTCATGGAGTGAATGTCAAAGTCGGACCGGTTGTAACTCAGACTGATATTGGCACAAGAGAGATGGGAGAAACCAAAGAGTCAGTCCATGTAGTTGAACAAACTGAAACGATTGCAGCATTCGGACCCGAAGGAATTTTCACCAATCATAGTACTGAAATCGGTGGTGGAGGATCTTTGGGTAGAGAATGGGTAAGTACTTTAAAGGATTATAAAAATCCATTATATATGTGGAAAGATGCAGAAGGTAATCCGGTTGTTGACTTTACCGGCATGGCAGGCAGCGAATATAAAAATACCGGGGTTGATATAAATCATCCGGTTGGTGTTGATAACTTTTTAGGAAAATTACAGGAAAGAACCGGGGAAGCTGTCGGTCCCGGTGAACATTTTGGAGTTGTATTTTCAACCGCCAATGCTCATGAAGGAATCGCAGTTGTAGACGGTGATAATAATGGTCTTATTGAATTAAAGGAAGGATCTGCAGATTATTCGATGAAGTGGGATGGTGCACACTATGTTAAAACCCAGTTAGACCTGGAAGATCTGGGGAAATCACTAGCTGCAAATGACGAATGGAATAATCTTCCTCCCGGGAGAGTATATTTGGAAAATAAAGAATTGGTTAATATGGATGGGTTAAGTCAGGTAAATTTGCTGGCGCCGGGACAATCGGGATATGGAACGATTGAGGTAGCAAAGTTTGGAGACAATATGACAGAAGATTTTAACGGAGTTCATCCTACTCTTAAGGTATATTCAACGGTTCGGGGAACAGGATCACTACATGATGTTGTTGAAACTGAGCAAGTTGAAGTCAGGGACGATGATGATGCTGGCGAAAGAATACCGGTTGAAGTCGAAAAGAAAACCACAACATTTATCTTAGAACCCAGTAATAAAGATGAGACTGGTGAAGGTAGTCTTGATCTTGATTTAAGAAAGATAGGAAAAGAAATCAGTGAAGGAGTCGGTGAATGGGTTGATCGGAATGAAGGCGCAATTCCCTTGATTCCAATTGTTTCAAGACAGAATATCGAGCAGAGTATTGGCGCTGCTGTGGCTGTAGCGCGAAGTGCTACAGCGGAACAACCGCCAGCAGGCGGAATTGATACGGAAAAAGATAAAAAAGAAAAAGCTAGATGGTTGGCTGCACAAAGGGAATTGGAACAAGATCTTCAAAAAGTAAAAGAAGATCCTACAAAGAAAGCGGATTTTAAAGATAAATGGGGTGTTTCAAGCACAGATGCTGAAGAAGATAAAAAAAGAACTACTGACGCTTATTATGTAATCAGCCATTTTGGCAAAGATGTAAAAGACAAATATGAAGCTGAAGCATTAAAAGAGGAATCAATCGAGGATCAAGCATTTATGCAAAGCATGGCCCAAATACTCGATCAAAATAAGACTGAAATGGCAAATGTTGCCCAAAAAATTGAAACTGAGAATTTAGACGACTCAACTCCCGAAGGGAGAACTGAAATTGCAGAGATTGTCGAAACGGAATCAGGTAAGAAAATCAAGAAAGAAAACTTTATACATTATCTTGAAATTCAAAATAAAATAAAACAAAAAGCCATCGAAAGAAGAGCGGCCGAGGAAAAACAGATGACAGAGCAGGTTAAAAAATGGGAAACTGAACCGGTCGAATCCGCAGAGTCTTCAGTAAAGCCTCCGCAAGAAGATGAAGAAAAAAAGTCAGATGAAGTTTTGAAAAAAGAGTATTTTGATCGTAAAAATAAAGCCTTAAGTGATTTAGCAGACGTTAAGAATAATACGATGGGTATAAAAGAATTTGAAGATAAGTGGGGTATTCAGGGGCAATTTGAAATTTTATCCAAGGCAAATGATGATCCTCGATCATTTGTTAAAAGCATATTTATAGCAAGAGAACTAAAAAGACGGTTCGGTCGCGATCAACAGGATTTAGTCGAGAGTCAAATAGTTGAACAATTACCCAATGAAAGAAAAAATGCATATATAAAAGTAGAAGAATTATTTAATAATAATCAAAATACTTTTAATTCGGCTATTACCAAATATAAAGAAGAAGTCCGGAAAAGAGGAGAATCTTTAACTTCAATTGAACGTGAGTTGATTTATACAAAAACATTTCTAGAATTTTTTAAGGATGAATTATCTGAGCAGGAAATTTTGGAACATGATAGAGTTTCAGGTTTGATAATGGAAGCTAATGTAAAAAAGCAAGTAGAGATAATGAGCGAGTTGAATGGAAAAATTGATCAGTGGGAAGCTGAATCCGCAGAATCTTCAGTGACTCCGCCAAAAGTAGATAAAGAGAAATTAAAAGAAAAAATTAGAATAGTCAATCGTGATGTGTTTGAAAAAGCAGGAAAAAGGAGTAAAGAAGAGATGACTAAATTAGTTGACGAAGTTTCTAAGGCCCATTATGAAATGCTTGTCCAGGGTAAGGGAAAAATAGGAAACACAATTGATGAAACAGAGAAAAAAGGTTATGAAAAAATAGTTTGTGAAGGATTTGTGACATATATTCCAAAAGGCGCAGGAGAGTTAGTTGTTGTTGGTGATTTGCATGGTGATTTTGCAGCTTTCGAAAAAATAATAAATAAAAATCAATTTGTAGAGAATATGGAGTCTGACTCTCCTTCAAAGGTAATTGTTTTTGAAGGTGATTATCTTGATCGCGGTGAAAAAGACGTACAACTAATGGAGGCTTTACTTGAGCTTAAGAAAAGATATCCAAATAATGTGGTTTTAATGAAAGCAGATCATGAAGTACGAAAAGGAGTAGTTAGCGATCAAACATATTTTGATAAGACAAAAAAACAATACGGTGACGAAACGGTTTTTGATGAGTTGAATAATAAAATATTTAGTATTTTGCCTAGGGCCGTATTCTGTGGTAATGGGGTAGTTATGGCACATGGTGGTCCTTTATATTACGATTTAGATTTAAGACAAATGGCGAGTCTTAGAGATAGTGGAGGAAATAATGTGGCTACTTCTGCTTTTGATGAGGTGATGACCTGGGCAGATCCTCAACCAATGACAGATGCTGAAATTGATTTAATTCAAAAAGAAAGCCTCAAATATATAGAAGAGTTGGATAAGGCAATTCCTTTGGCACAAGCTGCATCTGATAAAACTATAGATTTCCGCGGTCAAAAATGGGATCTAGATCACCTAGAAAGAATTAAGAAAAGAATTGAAACTGCCCCCAAAAATGGATTTTGGTTTAATCCGAGAAGAGTTAATGTAAAAGGAAGAAAAGCAGATGTAATTGATGCGGCCTTGAATAATACAGTTATATATTCAGAACAAGGATTAGAATATTTTTTAAATAAAGTTGGAGGTAAAGTATTAATTAGAGGTCATCAAGTAACAGAAAAAGTTAACGGTGGAAATCCTTTCTCAAAAAATATTTTGTGGACGATCCATTCAACAGGGGAAGGGAGCCCAGACAGTGCATATACAAGTCAGGATATGAGTGAGGAACTAAACCCAAGTTATGCAGTTTTTGACAGGAATGCAGATGTTGCTCTAATTGATCCGGCAAAGAATATAGTTCCAGTCTGGAATTGACTTTAGTTAAAAATTTAATTATTCTATCAATATGGCAGATCAGAATCAAAATACACAACAGCCAAATCAGCAACCGAACCAATTGACAACCCAGCCGAGTGAGAGGGCGATCAAGGACCAGATTGCCTTGATAAGACACATTGATGATCTAATCAAACTGAGGAATGATCCGCATGTTACACCGGAAAAGCTGCCGGCAGTCAAGACTCTGCTTCTCAAGGAGATTAACGAATGGATCAACAGGCATCTGATTACCAAGCTGGATGATCAAGGTCAGATCGAACTGGAAAAACTGTTGAATAGTAATGAGTCGGACGAAGAACTGGATAAATTTTTCAGCCAGAAAATTCCCAATCTCCAATCAGAAATTGCCTCGGTATTATTCAACTTCAGAACCGCATATCTATATCCGGTAAGAGAAAGAATAGCAGCAGAGGCTAAAGCAAAAACTGCTCAAAATCAAACAACCCAAAATAATGAAAGTTCTCAAAATGATTTTTCTGACGTAGGACCGCCTGCTCCTATTGTCAATAAGTCTAATTAAGGGATTTATTGTATTGTGACATCCAGTGTTTTATCTTTACTATTTATACTTAGATCCAGGTTTTTCAAGACTCTCCTACCTTTTATTTGTTTCTGTAAATATAAACGAAGTTCTTCCTTTATTTTATATTTCCTTAAATTGTCTGCAACAAGACTTTGAAAGTTATCTGGTTGAACCGAAATACCAGAGGGCACTATATCCTTATTATCATCAGAGTTTTTAAACTCAATATCTATACCGATATTTATAGGCATCAACAAAAATTTACCTTCAGCTCCGATTTTACCTTTTACTGTTCCCTTGCCTGAGTTACCAGATTGGTCTATCGCAAAATTTGTTTTTTTTATATCATCGGTAATTTGTGGATTAAATTTTTTAGCAGCGGGGTTTTTGGATTTTACTGAATCTAATATTGCCTTAGGTAATAAATCAAGAAGCCCTGCTTCAGTTATTGAAATATTTTGGATTTCATCTGGTTGACCTTTATCTAAAATACCCAAAATTTCTTTTAAACTATTTATTTTTACTATTTTTGGTTTTTCAGCTAATGGTGTAGTTTCTAATTGCGTGGGTTTAGAAGTTGGTTGTTCGATTTTGGCAAATTGATCTGTACTATTAGTAGATACAGTTTTAAATGTTCCAGCCGGAACTTCATCTACTTCACTTTCGTCAACCACTTTTTGAAAATGCTCTTCACTTAAATAAAATTTATCGCCTTCTTTATCATAGTACAACCCCTGTTCAATAAGAAATTCTGGAGTAAGCTCAGGTTCATTATGATACGCATTATATTTTTTACTAATTTCCGCAAGAGTATAACTAGGTATCCAATGGGCCTTTTGTTTTTTGAATTTATCAGCAAATAGATCTGATTGTTTTTGAATACTTTGTGTAGACGTTTCAGGCGTTATTGGTAATGAAAATTTAATGACTGGGAATCCATCATAGTTTGGAATTAATTCACCATGTTCTTCTGCTATTTTTTTATTTTCATCAGACAAAGAGTTGTAATCAATAATAATATATCCGGTATGACCGATATCTTTAGCATTTGCTGAGGTAGATAATGTCCTTATATTTAAATCCCAAAAACGTTCAGCTGCAAAAACGAGTAGAGGCTCAACTAATTCCCTGATTTGTGACCGTTTTGTAATCATTAAATTTCTAGATTTTTCTATAGCTTTAATTTCTCCAAATGGAACATCTTTAAGTTCTTGTTTTATATTTTCAGGAATAGATTCTAATTCCAGATTGTCTTTTTTAGTAGTTTGAATTTCTTGAGCTTTTTTAAATAGTTTTTCTAGATGTGGTTTGTGGATATCTTGAACTGTATTAATTTCTTTATTAGCTTCTGTAACATATTTTTTTGGATCACCTTTGAAATTTATCCAGTGAGTTATATATTTTTGGATTATTTCATCGCCTTCTTCACCGAAGAATTTGCGGCTGAAAAGTCTGATGCCATCGATGTCCCGGTTATATGCTTCAAAGTCGAAGTTGCCGCTGGAAGCATAACGTTCGATAATGTCATCGGCAAATACTTCATATTTTGTACCCTGGTTTACAACATCAAAATATTTTTTATAGTATGTTATTACTTGTTCAGTTGTAAAATCAGATGCTTCATCTAAACCCAAAAAATTTTGAATCTGTTTTTTTAGGGGTTTGATCCTATTAAATCTTTCAGAAGCGTCGCTTGCCCATTCTGTTACGGCCGTAGTAAGATGTTCGCTCGCTACACCATTTTTTTTACGTCTTTCGTCATCAGATACTTCATTTAAGATTTTTAAATTATATTTTTTGCGGTCAGTTTGAATATCCTGTTCTGTAATAGCCGCCACATCTTTTTTATTAGGATCTAAAATAGGGTGGAATTTATCGAAGTTACTTACCGTCAGAAGAATACGTGATCCAAGAGAATCGTATGAAGGTTGATAGAGTATTTCTTTAGCTTTTGGCTGAGCCGCCGGATTCTTTATTGTTACTGGTACTTCTTCCATTAGGTTTTATTATTATCTTCTGATTTAGCTTTGTCAACCTTGGTTGATGGGATAGGTTGATTTTCTTCAGATTTTTTTCCTCCGGCACCGGTTCCGACCGATAAATCAAACTAATCCTGAATTTTTAGTTACTCTTGACATTTCGGTGGCTTTTATTTACCATTTCAGTAAATGGACAAAATTATGCAATATCTGAAATGGGATAAATTTAGGGATACCTTGCTGGATAAAGAAATACTTTATTTTAGTCTTTATGATTTAGAAACCTTATTCAAGGCGCACTCAAAAAGCCTTAGTAGATTTATTTCGCGCAAAGCACAGGAGGGCAAGCTAACCCGGCTTAAAAAAAATTTATACTGCCTTTCGGAGAAGATACCCGGTGACTTCACTCTAGCCAATATTGTTTATCAACCATCCTATGTATCTTTGGAGTCGGCCCTTTCCCATTATTCGATTATTCCAGAATCTGTCTACGCCATTACCTCGATCACAACAAAACCTACAAGGGAGTTTGGCATTACCGGAAGGAGTTTTTACTATCAGACTATTAAAAAGTCGGCTTTTTTAGGTTATGAGCCAACGGTTATCTTTAATGAGACGGTTTTATTGGCCACAAAAGAAAAAGCTTTAGCTGATTATCTGTATTTTGTTAGCAGAGGGACAAAAAGTCCCAATGATAGAACAGATTGGAGAAGAGTTGATATAAACAAAGTCAAATCATATTTAAGAAAAGATTTTAATCTTGCAGAGTTAAAAATTCAAAAACTGATTCCGTGATTGATCGCGAGTTCATCAGAAGGTTAAGCGTAAAGTGGCAGACTTCGGAAACCAATGTTGCCAGAGAATATCTCCAGCATAATTTTTTAAGAATTTTTTACCAGCAAAAAAAGTCGCATCAAATATTTTTTAAAGGCGGGACTGCTTTGCGATTGGTGTTTGATTCGCCTCGATTTTCCGAGGATCTTGATTTTAGTTCACTTGTGACATCGGTCAAAACAATTGAGGATCTTCTAGGAGAAACGTTGCTTCAACTAAGTTATCAGCAGATAAGTTTAGATATGACAGAAGCAAAATCGACATCAGGCGGTTATCTATTTTATGCAAAGACGATACTCTTTGATAAAGAAATAAATCTTAAACTTAATTTTGTCATAAAAAAAAGCGCAGCTAATCAAACGGAAACGGTTAAATCAATTTTCATGTCGCCCTACAGTCTGGTTGTGTTAAGGACACGAGAGCTAATAAGCGAAAAGGTTGAGGCTTTTTTGACCAGACATAAGGTCCGGGATTATTTTGATCTTTATTATGTTCTGCGGGCGAATCTTGAACGTAACGTAATATTGGCACGACGCGTAGAGATTATCAAAGTTATAAATTCTTCAAAACTTAACTTGGGTGAACTAAAAGTTTTTTTACCCCGAACTTTTCTGCTGCTGCTTAAAGATCTAAAAAATAGCTTGTTGCGAGAACTACGGTGAAGCCTGTTATTGGCTATTTTTTATTTTCATCCGGTTTTTTTGCTTCAGATTCTTCTCCGGCTGGATTTTGAGCATTTTCCCTAGTTGGTTTGCTTTCGGCAGATTTTTCTTCCGGTTCTTTTATTTCCATTTCTTCTTTCATCTCCATAACTTTTTCCTGTTCTTCGGCTTTGGGCTTATCAACATCGATAAATTCTTCCTCTTTCTTTTCTTCGACTTCTTCTTTTATTTCCTGTTCTTTTGTCTGAAGCTCTTCGACTTCTTTGGCGGCTTCGAGTTTGGCTTTCAGATAGACCATTAATTGTTCACCCTTCAAATTATTAATTAAGAATATGGGTAGAATATAACCGATATCATCCAATCCCTGTTGTTTTATTTCAGGAGAATCCGAAACTAGTTTATTAAGAACATTAGTAATAAAGACAACATCCTGGCCGACCCATTGATCCCTGGATTTGATGATATCGGAAACAGGCACCTCGCCTCTGACATACTGGTCTTTCCACATTTTTTTAACCTGTTCATACTCATCAAGCGAGACAGAGGCCGGAACGGAAATCATAGATTCGACGTGTTTTTCCGGCTCAGTCACCATCGGTATCTGGTTATTGACGATTTTTTGCAGATCTTTTTCTTTAATATTTTCTTTTTGCAGAATCTGTCTCACGGTATCTTTGGAAGTCTTGAGGTTATTGACTGCAGTATTGATAACCCTGGTAACTTTTTCTTTCTCAATACCTGTTTGAGTTGAGATATTATTGATTGAAGTCGACATTGGCTGGTTGATATTTTCCGTAAAGACGTTGAGAATTTTAGTTACCTGGCCAGCCTGCAGATTAGTCTGTTGTTCCAGTTGTTTGATAAACGTGCGATCGCTTGAGATGCTTGATAATAAAGTTTTCATTACTATTGTTGTTTTTTCAACCGGAAGTCCTGACTGAGATGCAATCATATTAACTACAGTTTCTTTTTCCCCAGTGGATGTAGAAGGTATGGCAGATAGTGTTGTTTGTATAACTTCCCTGACCTTTTCTTTCGTAACTCCAGTTTGGGTTGAGATATTGTTTATAGATGTCTCAAGTGGCTGATTGAGATTTTGAGTGTAGGTATTCAGAATATTGCTAATCTGGCTTATAGGAAGATTAGTTTGTTTCTCAATTTGTTTGACAAAGGTCTGGCTCTTTGAAACGCTGTTGATCATTGACTGAGTAATTGGAGCTTCTCTAGTTAATGATGTGGCAACAGTTGAGAGGATTTTTTCAACCCGTTCTACCGTAACCTGTTCTTTAACAGCAATATTATTAACAAGTTGCGACTGTCTTAGGTTGTTAACTGCGGTATTTATTACTTCTCTGACCTTTTCTTTCTCAACTTTAGTTTGAGAAGCAATATTGTTTACAGAAGTTGTTATAGGTTGGTTGATGTTTTGAGTAAAGCTGTTAAGAATTGTTTTTACCTGGCTTGCCGGCAGATTAGTCTGTTTTTCCAGCTCTTTGACAAATGTATTATCAGTGGAAGCGTTTGATAACAGGGTTTTTGTTATAGAATTTACCTTTTCTACCGGGATTCCTGTCTGAGTTGAAATTGAAGTTGTAACTGTTTCTTTTTCATGATCAGTAACTGCCGTAGAAATTGAGGAGAGGATTTTTTCAACATTTTGCGTTGTAACCTGTTCTTTTGTAGCAATTTTGTCAACCAGCTGGGATTGGCGAACGACATTAGTTGTGTTTTGAATAATACTTGAGACTTTTTCTTTGGTAACACCTGTTTGATTGGCTACATTTTGCAGTATGTTAGATACCGGCTGGGACATATTCTGACTGAAAGAATTGAGCACTGACTGTACTTTTGTCTGAGGAGTCTGGGTAATCTGGGAGATTGATTGTGTCATATTATTATTGTTGGACACAGACTGCATAAAGGAAGAAGTCACTGACTGGACTTTTTCGGTCGGAATATTTACTTTGACCGATACAAGATGGGTTACCGGAACAGATTGAGTTGTTGTCTTTAGCATCTCTTCCCGTCTCTGCAGCTGTTCGACTTTTGAAGTGGAAATGGAAGAAAGAACCTGTTTGGCGGTTTTATCCTCTTTAACTGCCCGGCTGAACAGTTCGGATCTGATATTCATATATTTTTGCCGTTCGGTCGGGGTCTCGGCCTTCATCGGATTCTGCAGGAAATTAATATTTTTAGTTATGGTTTCGTTATTCTGTTTATTAGTCTCGAATCTGGCTATATCAGTAAGTTTGGACGCTGAGAATTGCATTGAGCGTGTAATATCTTCGGTCCTGGTTCTTTTGATTTCTTCGGTTGTTTCAAGTTTTGTTACAGTCCGCATCCGGTCGTCTCTGGGAATCTGCATGGCTGTTCCTGTAGACAAACCTGAAGGAGCAGGGATAGGAACCGGTCCCGGGCCAAACGGAGTCGATCCACCCCGCATTTGGTCGTACATCGATAACAAAATATTTTTGGTTGCATAGATTCCGTCACAGCAGTAATCCCTGAAGATTCTTAGCAGCCACCACGGGAATATTGTAACCGCCCAAAGCATGACTAGTGCAATTATGTATTCGGCATAAGTATCCGTGTAGTTAGATGAGTTTAAAAGATCCAATTTTTGTGCAGGGCCTCCATAAAGAATATTAATAGTAGTGGGATAGACAAAGCCTTCTATCTTGTTGGCGCGGGAAAAATCAAAATTATAGGGAATATGAGATGGAGAGCCCCAAATTGCAGCGAGTCCCCCCAGGAATAGTCCAAAAAGAGGACCGTAAAAAACCCACTGGAAAAAGACTCCGATCCAGATCCATCCGGCATTCCTGATAAAAACAAAAGGCATGAGCAGGGCCAAAAATGGTGAAACAAAAAGCAGCAGCCAGAGAACCACTTTTCTTAAAATAAACATGATGCCGACCATATAATAGGTCATATTGGTGAAGTGGACCATAAATTTGGAGGTTTTAACTGAATCCAAAAGTTCGATATTCAGATTGCTGCAGCCTTTAAAAGTTTTATAAGCGGTTTCGCTGTCCAGAATTACGCTGCCTCCCTGAGAAGATAAAAAGAAAATATTAAAAAGATTTTTCACTCCGAGTCTTTCAATAAAAAACAACATCATCGTGTCCGAGAGTTGTATTACCAGTAAGACTATACTTGCAGAAAATGTGACATATAAAAGAAGAAGACCGATTTTTAAAATAAGAGGCCAGACTTCAATTTTAAGATTAAAATTTGACCGTTGGCCGATAATAATTCCCAAACCAAAAATTGCAACAATTAAGATAAGAAAAAAGTAAACTATATTTCTGGCAAACGACCAGACAGATAAGATAACCGGATGATTATCAATAGACCGGTGGGTAAGAGTCCAGTATAAAAACTGCCGTGATCTTTCTCCGGCTTTTCCTAATGCTGTAACATCCGGATCGCTGACCCACAGATTCTGCGATTTATTTCTCTCCCAGTCTGCAAAACTGGCTGCGCAGGTATAGTTAATTCCGGTAATTAACGGGCACCAAGCCCCTAAACAGGGTTCATAGGCAGGAGTAGGAGTTGCTGGTATAGCTTGTGCCGATACAGGCCGTATCAGCGGAATAATAAGAAAAAAGAGGAAAATAAAAAGTAAAAGAATTTTTTTCATTTTAACAGGTCATTGACAAGATTCAAAAGTTAGATTAGTATAATATTAATTGTATGATAAAGAAATTATTTTTAACAATATTTGTATTTTTATTCTTCTTATTTATTTCTAACAAAAATGCTGGTACGGTTCAAGCGCAAGCAAATACAGCGTCTTCAGCTCAATTATGGCGATGTCTGCAGGCCAGTACGGTTAATGAACAAACACCCAGACCTCCAAAGACAGTTGACTTAAATTTAACCGGCAAAGGTTTTCCTTCATTTCAGGATACTTATATTGTTTTATGTATTCCGCCACCAAAAAATTCAGGACGAACCAGTTATAAATGCAGTACAGGAAGTCCCGAAAGCGATAAGTTTATATTTGGTTCTGATTTAACCCTATCTTTGAGTCCGGTTGCGCTTGAGATCCCGCCGGGTTCTTCACCACCATTACCGATTCAAGCCGCCGGAGATACGATTCAAACTATTGTACGTATGTTAATTCCTCAAGGTCACGTCAGTTACGCTTATTTTGGCGTAACAGTAAGTGAACCTAAGGTAATTCCGGGTCAGGGCAGTACGATTCAATATGGAACTTTTGAGTTCCAGCAGGATCCGAAAGTGCAGGGTTGTGTCAGTATCAGATGGGATCCGTTCGGACGTGTATTTGACAGTCAAAGCCTGGAGCCGATCTCAAATGTTACGGTAACATTATTGGATAAAAACAAAATATTTGCCGATATGCCTGGACTTTCAAATCCTGAAATTACCGAAGCTGACGGAATATATAATTTCTTCGTCGATATAAAAGGCAAAGATCCGGAAACATTTTACGTATCTCCCTTCAAATCGACTCATACTTTTACCGCTACCCCAAACTTAAATCCGAATTATAACAAAGCTTATTATGACATTTACAAGCCGGGTGATCCGATTGTCGAAGCACCGGGTGTGCCCGAACATCGGGATATTCCTTTGGATCCGGGAACAAATCCGCCTTTCAGGTCAGATCCGGTCAGTATGACTGCTGCCGCAGTAAGACTAGGCAGATATATCCGGTACGAGGGGACTGTTTCACACCCTCTTTCCATAGTGACATTGATAGGAAAAAATAGCCAGACTGAAGTTGCAAGGACAATAGCCGACAGGGAAGGCTTTTGGACAATTTTAGTTCCTCATGACAGTGTTCCTCAAAACGAATCTCTTAAAATGCAGATTATCAAAGTTGACATAGCCAATTTTTCCGGTTTTTCACAAGACTCATCCGAAAAATTATTTAACCGTATAGTCAGGGGATTTTTATCTGTTATAAGTAGAAAAGTCTCGGCGCAACCTGTAAGTACAGATAGCGATGATGAATTTAAACCTATTCTTTCTTATGTTGAAGGATTTGCCAGAGATAAGAATGGAAATATAATTCCCAATGCAACCGTGAATGTAAAACTTGAGATGTCCGATGGTCTGTATTACCAAACGACAGCCGATGAGAACGGTTTTTTTACGGTCCCCCCTGATAGATTGCCGATTTTTAACTATTACATTGAGTTTGTTTCTCCGAGTTCGGCTGTAGCCGAAAAAATATCTACGGTAGAGTTTGTTAATGATAATGAAGAATATCTGACGGAAAATAAAGTCAATCTGATGGCCGCAACTAAAAATGGGGAATCACTACTTCCTCCTTTGCCTCCCGCTGAAGAAACTCAGCCTGATTCCAGTCCGGTTCCCGAAACAAATACTCCAGGATCATTTTTCGCAGGGAGGAGTGTTAATTTGATCCTGACAGTTATCGCACTTATTGTACTTCTTGGTGTTACAGGCGGAGTACTGATGTATATTAAAAAGAAAAAGTCTGAATCAGACGACCTTCTCTGATGATTAGATTCTACGAACATCATAAAAGATCTTTAGTCAAAACACTTAGTTTTCGCATTCTGGTTATGTTTTTCGATTTTTTTATTATAGTAATAATTACCAAGCGTTATGACATAGCCTTAGGAGTTTTACTTTTTTCCAATTTTTCGAGCACCGTTTTGTATTTTTTCCACGAAAGAATCTGGAACAATATTAATTGGGGTAAACAAAATCAGATCAATACCCGGTAAATTTTTCTTTCCTAATTTTTAGAACGTCTATTCCCAAAGTTTTTAAAATATTATCCACAGCATCTACCATCAAAGGCGGACCAGCAATGTAAAAGATTGACGATTTATAGCCTGGTATATTATTTATTATGAAATTTTTATTAATTCTGCCGGTTTTTCCTGGCCAGGGTAACTTTGAATTTTCCGGCTGAGTTATAGTTTCAATAAATCTAAACCAGGATTTTTTAGAAGCGATTTCTTTTAATTCAGCCTGAAATACAATATCTTCCACAACACTTGATGAAACCAAAAGCGTAATTGGAATTTTGAGGTTTGAATCTGCGGTATAACGGACCATACAGCGAAAGGGAGTAATGCCAATACCTCCGGCAAGCAAAACATGAGGAATTGTTTCTTCGGGATTTAATATAAAAGATCCGTATGGCAAACTCATCTGAACTTTTGAATTTACTTTAAGATTCAACAAAGTTTGTTTAAAGTCGCTGTCACGGATCCGTACCGTAATCATGAGAAATTGCTTTTCCGATGGAGAAGAAGCAATTGAGAAAAATCTTCCGTTACCCCTGTCTGAGGATTGGGGTATACTCAGAAATAATCGCAAAAACTGTCCTGGGTAAAAATCCAAGTCTCTGGGTCTTTCAAAATAAAAAGAATAGGTGTTAAGTGCGACATGTTCCTTTTTTAAAAGTTTTGTCTCAATTTTTCGAGCAATTATTGCCATGGTATAAATGTATATTATATAATTTTATCTGGATATGCTCCGCCTGTTTAAAACCCCAAAGATGCTGTTAGTTCTCACATTGCTTATAATTTCTGCAACCATATTTCTTAGACAACCATCCGTAGAGTTATTCATCCGTTTTGTTTTGACTCTTTTTATTGCCGTAGTCAGCGATATACTTTTGGTCAGATTCAGAAAGATAGAATCTTTTTTTCCATCTGCCGCCATAGTCTCCGGGATAATTATTTTTTTACTATTACCTCCTGATGCATCCATCTTAGAGCTATTCATAACGGTCCTCATTGCATTATCAGCGAAACAGTTTATCAGGATCAATAAAAAACATATATTCAATCCGGCGGTTTTTGGTTTATTTGTAGGCGGATTGATATTTAATCATATTGTTTCCTGGTGGGGAGTTGCATGGCAACAACTGAAATTGAATAATATTCCGGCAATTATAAATTTTGCGATTCTTCTATTACCATTTTATGTGTCTGCGATAAAGATGAGACGCTTAAAAATAATAGCCTCTTTTTTGTTAATATATAATTTATATAATTACTTTTTTGCCGGAGTTTTGACTATTTTTGACCCGACTGTTATATTTTTTTCTTTTGTGATGTTGCCTGAGCCCATGACAACTCCCAGTAATCATAAATCACAAATTATTTTTGGAATTTTTGTAGCTCTGTTTGCCATATTAGTATCATATCAATCTTTCATTTTTATACCCGACTCCTTAATCTTAGCTCTTTTGGTTGGTAACACAGTTTTTTTTAAATGGAGAAAGAATGAAGTTGTTTTGAAAGCAGGTAAATAGGTATAATTGAATATGCAAAATAATGAAAGGCGGGTGATTAATTTATGAATAATAAAGCGCTTTTATTTTTAATAGGAGTTTTACTTCTGGGTGGTGTATTTGTTTTGGCGAAAAATCAGAATAAGACTGCTCCTGCAGTACAAAATCAGGAAGACGCACTTGAGGCAGGAGATGAAGGAGTTAATGAAGAGCAGTTGGAAGATGGAATCGAAGGGGTAGAAAATGATGGTGGGACAGTAGAGGAAGGCGATGAGGCAGAAAGCGTTAAAGTTTCGGTAACAGACGCAGGTTTTGAACCGCAAACAGTTAATGTAAAAGTTGGATCTAAGGTTGTTTGGACTAATAATACTCAGGCAACTGCCGATGTCAGTTCAGCGCAGCATCCAACCCATCTGGTTTACCCGCCGCTTAATTTAGGAAATTTTGAACCCGAAGAAAAAGTAAGATTGGTTTTTGAAGAAGCCGGAACCTATAAATATCATGATCATTTGAATCCGAGCATGTTTGGTACAGTGGTGGTGGAGTAAAGTTGGTAATTTTGTATAGATTCTAACCCGCCTATTCTCAGCATTCGCCTTTCCCGCCTGCAACGCTATGCGTAGCATTGCGGGCAGGTCAGTTCTATTCGAACACGGCTTATGCTTCGAATTTAGGCGGGTATAAGAATCTGTAAAATTCACTTTTAATAAGTTAAAAGTTCATTACAGATTCTAATATGTGTTATAACTGTGGGTGCGGAGTGCCGGATGACGACATGGGTAAAGGAAAAATATCAGAAGGAGGCGCATCTTTAACCGAGGATGATTTTAAATTGCTTGCTGAGAAGTGGAGTATGAGCGAAGAAGAAGCTAAGCAAAATGTATTAGACCTATTAAAAAAGGTACTCGCTAAAAATTAAATCACGATGTCGATAAACTTTTCTCAATTGTCAGTATTTTTTTTAGCTCTACTACTTGGGCTTCGACACGGTATAGATTGGGATCATATTGCTGCAATTACCGATGTAACAGGCACGTCTGATCATCGACACGAAGCCTTATTTTCGGGTTTTCTCTACATAATTGGGCATGCGTTTGTCGTAATTATTCTAGGTTTAGCGGCAATTGCTGTTGGTGTTAATCTCCCGGACTGGGTTGATCCGATAATGGAAAAATTCGTAGGAATCACTTTAGTTTTGGTTGGTGTATGGCTTTTAATTTCGATTTTAAGATACGGAAAAAATTTCAAGCTGAAAAGCAGGTGGATCTTAGTTCTGGATTTTGTAAATAAAATATCGCTTTTTTTGCATAATAAAATTCCCCATAAGCACGAGCACCAGGAACTCCAGCAGGTAGAGGGTAAAAATGTCTGGAAAGCTGCTTTTACAATTGGCATGATTCACGGGGTAGGGGCTGAAACTCCTACACAAGTTTTACTTTTTGTAACCGCAGCAGGAGTTGGCCATGGAATTGGTGGAATTTTATTATTGTTTACGTTTGTGTTTGGGTTGGCATTATCAAATACGGCGATTTCCCTATTTTCAATATTCGGTTTTGCCAAAG
This sequence comes from Candidatus Roizmanbacteria bacterium RIFCSPLOWO2_01_FULL_35_13, assembly GCA_001789635.1. Taxonomy (GTDB): domain Bacteria; phylum Patescibacteriota; class Microgenomatia; order UBA1406; family GWC2-37-13; genus 2-01-FULL-40-13. The sequence goes on from MGAF01000026.1 coordinate 63,745, forward strand.
CCAAGAAAAATTCTAATATTTATGTAGGACTAGGATTAATAACGGCTTGTTTTAGTCTATTTGTTGGGTTATCATACTTTTTATGAAAAATAATTTACAGTTAGTTAATTTTCAAACTCCGGACAGTCTCACTTTACCCGGACTTTTGTATGAACCTGAAAAAAAGACAGATAAAGTTTTAATCTATCTGCACGGCAATGGAAGCGCATCGATATTTTATAGTCCAGAAACAATGAAATTATGCGGCGAGTATTTGAATAAAATTGGAGTAGCTTTTTTTCCGTTTAATAACAGGGGTGCCCACTGGATTAAAAAATTAAAGAAAAAAGTCGGAGATAAAGAAGAAGGAATTCCATACGGAATGACTTATGAACTGATTAATGAATGCATATATGATATTGATGGAGCTGTGGATTTCCTAAGAGATATAGGTTATAAGACATTTTATTTAGCCGGTGTTTCAACGGGTGCTAATAAAATCGTTGTTTACAATTATTATAAATCCCAGGCAAAAGAAAAAAACCTTATCTCAAAATATATCTTAATCAGCGGAGGAGATGATGTCTCGGTTTACCTTAATTTTTATTTTAAAAGTGATAAAAAGATTTTTGCTGAAATGCTTAATAAATGCAAAGAAGAGATTCAAAAAGGACAAGGCAGAAGTTTTGTACCGCAAAATATTATTGCTGACCCGCTTATTTCTTACCAGTCTCTTTACGATACGATAAATCCTGACGGTAATTATAATATTTTTCCCTTTGACGACTATCTACACAATTTGAGACTTGGCAATAAACGACTGTTTAAAGAATTCAAAACGCTAGAAAAACAAACGTTAATGATTTACGGTGGCAGCGACGAATACAGTCCGGCTCTGGTTTCAGACTGTGTGAATGTCTTAAAAAAAGAATGCAGCCACCCCGGCCTTTTTACCTTTAAAATAATCAACGGCGCCGATCACGGATTTACCGGAAAAGAAAAGGAACTCGTAGAAATTATTTCAAAATGGTTGTAATTCTGTAGCATTAGTTTATTCACTCTTATTTTATGTAGTGTTTAAGAAGATCAATAAATTTATCGTAATAGCGGTAATAAATATAAGCGTCCAAAAAAAGCAGTCCGGGAAAAATCATTGATTTTTCCATAAAGCTCGCAGTTCTTATCCTTAAAAATCTTAATGGAGGAAATCCGAATTTAAACGGTATCGGAAAAAGCCAGGGGACTCCTTCCTGAGTTAATGTGTCCATAATCAGATGAGTAATATATCCGATCATAAACGCTGACCAGACAATATTCATATCGACTAACAGAATCTGGCCGATTTTGGCAAATATAAATTTGGAAAGCCAGGCGAAAAATAAAATACCAATAATTGAGTGTGAGATGTTGCGGTGACCGCCTAGGAAAGGATAAAAGATCCGGCCGATTACTGACCCGGCCGGCAATTTTCTCCAGAGATCGGCGGTGGGTTGATCAATATCCGGTGTCAGACCTCCGACAATTCCGACTAATAAAGCCGTAATTCCCGTCGCTAAGGTAATGGTTTGTGGAGGTTGAGTCGCCACTACATAGCTGATTGCGGTGAATGTTGCCAGATCATGTGTTCGCCCCATCATAGACTATTATTGTAGCAAAAGTATTTTTCTTATGTCATTCCCATGAAAATGGGAATCCAGTATATTTATCAAAGTATTCGTATTTTAATCTGAGGCGATTACTTTTATTTGGCAAAGTTCACGAAAGCCGATTGCACCGTGTTCTCTTCCCATACCTGAATCTTTATACCCCCCAAATGGAGTACAAGTGAGCCAGTGATTCCCAGAATTTATGTCAATTGTTCCAGCTTCAATTCTGCTTGCTACGCGACTGGCTCTTTTTTTATTACTTGTATAAATTTGTGTTCCCAATCCATAATTTGTATCATTAGCTAGATTTACTGCTTCTTCTTCAGATTCAAACGGAACGATTATCAGCATGGGACCAAAAACTTCCTCATTCCAAACCCGCATATTTTTTTTAATGTTTGTTAATATTGTCGGTAAATAATAAGCTCCTTTCAGATTTTTTGGACGCTTACCTCCAGTGACAATTTTCGCTCCTTTTTTTATTGCATCTTCGACCTGAGATTCAAGTAATTCAAGTTGTCTTTTAGCCACCAATGAACCCTTTTGGGTTTTTTCATTTTCGGGATCTCCCACAATTCTTGTTTCCGCTAATTCTTTTAGTTTATTTACGGTTTTGTCAAACAGCGACTTATGAACAAGAAGTCTTTTTAAGGCGTCACAGGTCTGTCCGCAATTTCCGAAACGCTTTGCATACAGCCTGTCAATAATTTCATTTATGTTTGCATCCTCAAAAACAACTGCCGGATTTGAACCGCCCATCTCCAGAATTGCCTTTATATATTTTTCTCCTGCTTTTTTGTAAAGAAATTTTCCGACTTTTGAGCTACCGGTAAACCAGATAAGATCTACATTTTGATCCACCAGTTGTTCACCGATTTTTCCATCGCCATAGACTTCTGAAAAAACTCCTTTTGGTAGCTTTGCTTTTCTAACTATTTTTTCACATAATTTACCGGTTAAAGGGCATTCTTCAGAATGTTTTAAAATTACCGTGTTGCCTGCTATTAGGTTAGGAATTATTCCCCACATAAAATTTCCCCAAGGAAAATTCCAAGGAACAATTACTGCCGCGACGCCAAGAGGTTCGCAAACGACTTTATGGAACTGTTTACTATCTTTGTAGGTTGTTTCATCAGCTAAATATTTTTCCCCGTTTTCAAGAAACCATCTGAAATATTCTTCGTCCCAATTAAGATCTTCTAAGACATTATGAACAGGTGTCCCTATCTCTTTTGAAGTAAGCTCTGCAATTTCTTTTTTTCTATTATTGAATTCCTGATATATTGGTTGTAGCATTTGAATTCTTTTCTTCACTCCAAGTTCTTTCCATGCAAGTTTTGCATCATTAGCTTCTTTAACTTTTTTCTTTATTTTTTGCAATGTAGAAACATTGACAGATCCGACTACTTCATAATTTTTTGCTGGGTTAGTCGAAACAAGTTTTTTCATACTAAAATACTTTCTATGTCTGACAATATTTTATCAAATTTAGCATAACCACTTCTTTTATTAAAATGTCCGGCTCCAGAAATGAAAGTTAGTTGGATTCCGAGCCTTTTTGCTATTTCTTTGCCATTATCTAAACAGGTATAGGGATCGTTATCTGAATGGTATACGAAAAAATGCTGCGCATTTGATTTAATCTTTTTCCAATCGAATCCATAACCATGTGCAAATTTGAAACCAGATTCATAAAAAGTATAAGGTTTTATTCCAACTGAGCCGGAAACTATAAATGCCGCGAATACCGGCTTATCTAATTTTTCCAAGATGCGAAGTAAAAACAGTCCTCCACGGCTGTGGCCAATAAAAACGGTATTTTCGTCAACAAGTTTTTTATGCTTATCCAATATTTTTAAACGTGCTTCCAGAGAATCGTTTTGCTGATTTGGGAATTGTGGAACAATTACGCTATTTCCTTTTATTTCAAGTTCTTGTTTTAGCCAAGGAAACCAATTTCCGAGAGGATTTCCGTCCGTACCATGAAGAATAAAAAAAGTTCTTTTCATGATCGAATTATACATCAGTACCTACTGCTTCCGCAATATTTTTAAATCCGTCCTTCTGCAATTTGTCAATTAATCCAAGATTAATTTGGGGAATTAATTGAGGGCCTTGATAGATCATACCCGTAATTAACTGAATTAATGAAGCGCCAAGCCTGATTTTAGTATAGGCATCTTCAGCTGAGAAAATTCCGCCACAGCCGATGATGACTAATTTTTTACCGAAGTTTTTATAAGCCAATTTAATTAATTCGTTGGAGCGGTTAAAAGTCGGTTTACCGCTGAAATAGCCTACTTTCCATATTTTGACCTCTTCTTTTACTAACGTCGGATCGTTTTTGTTTTTCTGCAGATTGCCGATTATGACACCGGTTAATTTATATTCTGAAATTACCTTTAGAATATTTAGTGTTTGATTATTGGATAATTCGATCGGCATTTTGATGAAGATAGGCTTTTTTATTCTTAATTTTTGCACCGCCGATAAAAGTTGAGAAAGATTACGAAGTGGATAAAAACTGATTTCACCACCATGAATAATATTTGGGCAACTAATATTTAGTTCATAATAACTATTATTGACCTTAGATCTCTCGAATTTTTTAAAGGCCGTGACAATATCTTCAATACTTTTATCCAAAGTTGATAATTTTATGGAGTTTGTTCTCCCTATACTAATTCCGATCAGGATATCAAACCCTTCGACACCGCTCAGGGCAAGTCTTTTAATAATTGAATCGGCGCCTGGATTCTTAAATCCTTTATTTACCATTAGTGATTTTGACATTGGAAGACGACCCAGTCTTGGTTTGGGATTGCCTTCATAAGGCATATTAGTTATCGTTCCAATTGTTTGAAAACCAAAACCTAATGCAGAAGAAATTAAGGGGAGCTTTGCTTCGTAATCAAATCCGGCTGCCAACCCGACAGGTAATTCGAAAGTTAAACCGGCGATTTTTTGCTGCAAACTTTTGTCTTTATAGCGCGTAATTCTATTGACTAAATATTTTACCGGAGTGAGCTTCCCCAATAATTCGCCGTTGTCCAACATCCTTTCGTGAATAAATTCCGGATCTATTAGAAAAAATATTTTTCGCAAGAAATTTTGATAAGAAAAACCAAAAAAATAAAACAAAATCTCTCTTTTTTCTTTTCGCATGAAAATCATGACTAAGCTAAAAATAATAAAGCTGATAATCGCTGAAAAAGTGCAATAAAGACAAAGACTTTTAATAATAATTAACTGAAGATACATGAAGTAGATGGAAGCAAAGACTCCTATGGTTGACTGCAAGATAACTAAATAACTAAATATTTTACTTTTCGTTTTTAAAGAGATTAAACTGATAAAAAATAATATTAAGTAATGGATTAATCCAATCAAGGCCAAAGGAATTCCAAAAAAATACGAGTAGTGACTGCCTAATACTTTTCTGCAGTCAATAAAAACATTGGTTGAGCAGGGCGGAATTGTTTTCGCGTAATGTTCATACGTCAGGTATCCGGAATCAATTATTCCTAATAAAGCGAGAAATAAAATTAAAAATAATATTTTTTGTTTCATTTTTGTATTATTATATCAACATGTATGAACAATATTTAATCGTCTACTGTCTGGCGGCTTTTATAATCGACTCTAAAAATAGAATACTTATCGTGAAGAAATCTTCTAGTGAGCAAATTGACGCCGGGATGTGGGTAGTGCCGGGTGGAAAAGTACATCAGGATGAGCATGTAGTTGACGCTTTGAAAAGAGAGGTAAAAGAAGAAGTCGGTTTGTCGGTGGTCAGTTTTCAGTGGATAGGAGAGGACGTATTTAAAAATTCAGGTAAATATTTTCACGGTGCGCATTTTATGTGTAAGGTGAAATCCAGTAAAAAAATTGTATTGGAAAATAAATTGGAGGATTTTAGATGGATAACCAAAAATGAGGTAGATGGTTTTCAAATTCCAAAAGGGATAAAAAGAGATATTTTAAATGTTTTTAAGAATTATCGATTGCAATAACTATTTATTTTTATTATTCTTAAAATTGTGAGATTAATCACAATTTTTAATATCTGTCCTCCTGTTCCCACTTTGTAATTTAACTCATCGCTACCTGCCCGCAATGCTTTGCATAACGAGGCAGGCGGGTTTGCTCGTCGTCACAAAGAGCGAACTTAGGAGGACTCAAGAGTTTGTATTTACTCATTAATAATTCGTAAACAAACTCTAGAGAGAGGAGTTGATACTATATGCAAAATATGAAGTCAGTAACAGATCGGCTAAATGGAACTAATGTGTGGAATTTTTAGTACGATTTCTTTCTTGTAATAGTCTAATCTTCATATTATCCTTTTGTATGAAGTGGATAA
>MGAF01000027.1:0-1800 GCA_001789635.1 Candidatus Roizmanbacteria bacterium RIFCSPLOWO2_01_FULL_35_13
TGACGTTTTTGAGTCGTAAAGATCATCTTCAGGGTCCTTTTCTTCTTCAAAACGGCTATGTAAAGCGCGAACTGTTTTTGCGATGATGTAATATCGAGAATGAGCAAAAACATCAATCGCTACTCCAAGAAGTTTTAAGTCTACATCTATAGGAACTTCTTTAAATCCATTGATTATTTTTTCTACTCTTTTACCATACTTTTGAATAAGATGATATATAGGATAATTTTCAGCCGGTGGTGGCTCTTCGGGATCTGGCAGATTGTCAAGATCAATGCCCATTTCTTTTGCTTGTTTTTGAATTAATGTCATTGTGTAAGCTAAGTTATCTGCGATATCTTTGAATACATTCCCCCAATCATTCGGATCTTGTTCGGCCCTCTTATAGTGTTCGTCCCGGACAAGTTCGTCTTTGCAAATTTTACAAATAGTTGCAAGTTTCAATTTGTCACCAAAATGATCGCAATAGTTAAAAGGACATTGCGTAAACCATCTTTTAGAAACCCATAGCGGTTTAATTACTCCCATAATTATTTATCTCTGTTTTGTATACGTTTCTTGAATAAATTTTCTGTATAGCCGCCATCTCTAGCAAATTGCTCTTCGAGCCATCGTATCTTTTGGTCAATCAAGCGGTTAGTCTGATTAATCAGGCAGACCATAGCGTTAGCGGCGCTCTCAGCTGTCCGGATATAATATTTATAATTTTTATAACTGTTATAACTATTATAAATTAATTTCCTAACGGCTTTTGCCTTAGGAGAATCTTTATCCCATAGAGGAAGCCCTTTTTGTCTTAAGAAATCCATGTAATCATTCAAGAGTTCTTCAAGACTTCCGCGGCTAACACCTAAAAGTTTTATTCTTCCCCTGAGGCTTCTTTGTAAATAGCCTTCTGGGATGTTTTGCTTTCCGGACCGAGCGGCTTGGATCAATTGGTCAGCAGTGCGTGAATACTTTTCAATATAAAGTTTTACAAATTCAATGGTAAAATCATATATAATTTCTGACTGTTTATAGAAAGGAAGGGATTTATAACCGCATGGAGTACTCATTGACATTAATTATAATAATTATAATTTTTATAATGATTATAACTATTATAAACTGTAAGCGGAAGGTTATCTTATGGTTGACATTCACTGCCACCTGAATTTTCATGCGTTTGATAAGGATGTGGATGAGGTTGCAAAGCGCGCATTTGATGCGGGTGTTCGGGCAATCGTGAATGTTGGAACAAGCATTCCATCAAGTCGAAAAGCTATTGAATTAGCTCATAAATATGACAATATGTATGCGATTGTTGGGGTGCACCCGCATCATGCGGATAAGGCAGACCGCGAATTTGAGGAGGAAATACAGAGGGACTGGTTCGAAAACCTTCGAAGATTAGCGAAAGAAGAGAAGGTTATTGGAATCGGCGAGACAGGACTCGATTATCATTATTATGAGTCGAATGGAATTGTCGATAAGAATTTGCAAGAAGATGCATTTCGAAAACAAATAGAATTATCAATCAGCTTAGGTTTGCCTTTGCAGATTCATAATCGTCAGGCAGGAGAGGATATTGTTCGAATTCTATCTGAATACAAAAGCCGTTTCCAAGATCCTCCGGGGATGTTCCATTGCTTTGCAGGGTCTTTAGAAGTCCTAAAAAAGGCATTGGATCTTGGGTTTTATGTTGGATTTGACGGAAACGTAACCTATAAAGGAACTGCAAAAGGTGAGGCTGTTGAGCTTTCGGAATTGGCTAAAAATACACCAATGGAGCGGATTATGGTCGAAACAGATGCTCCGTTT
>MGAF01000027.1:1808-6897 GCA_001789635.1 Candidatus Roizmanbacteria bacterium RIFCSPLOWO2_01_FULL_35_13
CGTGCCTCTGCGCGGCCAGCGAAATGAACCCAAAAATGTTATAATTGTCGGAGAATACCTAGCCCGTCTTAAAGGTTTGCCTTATGATGAGTTCGATCGAATAGTCGATAACAACGCTAAGAAAGTATTCAAAATCTAAATGCATGCTCTAGCGACAAAGTTTTTCACTAGATACCCCCGAAAGTCTATAAGACTTCTTGAGGTTATTCCTCCATTGACTGCCGTCTTTATGATAAGTATGCCTTTTTGGGGCGCAATCTTTTTTCCCTTGCAATTGGCGTACTTCATTATTTTCTTCAATATGTATTGGCTATATAAATCGGCAAATCTTGCAGTTTGCGCGTTTTCGGCTTCAAGAAAAATAAAGGAGGCAGAAAAAATAGATTGGTTGGCAAAGGCTAAAATTTTGCCCTCGTTTAATAAAATGGCTCATGTTGTTATAATCCCTTCATATCAAGAGACTCTTTCAAAAATAAAAGAAACGATAGATAGCATTGCCGACCAAACATTTCCCGTAAAGAAAATATTTGTTTTTATAGCATTTGAAGAGAGGGAAAAAGAATCAGGGAAAAAAGCAAACACTCTTTCTTTGGAATATAAAAATAAATTTGGAGCATTTTATTGCACTTTTCACCCTGATCTCCCAGAAGAAGTAAAAGGAAAATCTTCAAATCAAGCTTTTGCCGCGCGTTTTGCAAATAAGGTTTTAGAGGAAAAAAAAGTCGACATGGATTTCTTAACAGTTTCGTCAGTTGATGCAGATAGCATATTTGATAAGCATTTTTTTTCTTATCTATCATACAAATTTTTAACAGCTTCGGACCCTTATCATTTGTTCTGGCAATCAGCAAATGTAAGCTATAATAATTTTTGGCAAGTGCCTTCTTTCATAAGAATAATTGCTTTCTTTTCAAGTCTTTGGCGCATCTCTCTTTTAGTGCAGAGGCTTAGGCTTATTCCTAATTCTGTTTATTCCCTTTCCTTTAGGCTATTGAAAAGTATTGATTATTGGGATGCTGATGTTATCCCAGAGGACTATAGAATTTTCTTCAAGGCATTCTTTAAAACAGGAGGAAAGGTTAACGTAGAGCCAATTTTTTTAAAGACATCAATGGATTCTCCAAAAGCAGGGACGTATATAAGATCATTGCTTAATAAATATCACCAGGAAAGGCGATGGTCGTGGGGGATATCAGACGATGCGATATATCTAAAGTGGTGGTTATTAGTACGAGAGGCGCCGTTCTTTAAAAAAACTTATTTAGTATTGAATGTTTTACTTGATCATATCTTATGGCCTGTAAATTGGTATATTATTACAATCTCTGCCAATTTGATAGTTTTTCTTAACCCTGTTTTTACTCGCACAAGTCTTGGTTATAGTTTGCCAAGGATGTCTGGATTTATTTTAACCTTATGTCTATTTGCTTTGTTTGTCTTAATTTATGTCGATTTCGATATGAGATCAAAAAAATATTCCAGCGTATCACGATTTAGACAGTTCCTTTTCCCGCTAGAATTTGTTCTCATGCCAATATCAGGATTTTTCCTTTCCTCTCTACCTGCATTAATTTCGCATATACAGTTAATAATAGGCAAGCGACTTGAATATCGGGTGACTGAGAAGTCATGAAGAAAATAGAGGAGTTATTTTTAGGGATTATTGTATCCGTTTTTGCGCTACTTCGCTTGCCTTCGCTCCTTGAACCATATTGGTACGGAGATGAAGGAATATATCAGGTAATTGGTATAGCTTTGGGGCAAGGGAGAATTCTATACAGTGAGATTTGGGATAATAAGCCTCCAGTTCTATATTTGATCTATGCGCTTTTCAATGGGGACCAATTCTATGTTAGACTTTTCTCGCTTATAGTTGGAATTGGTTCAGTTGTTGTCTTTTATCTTCTGACGGGAAAACTCTTCAAGAATCTTTTTGCAAGATTTGCATCAACTACTTTTTTTGCAGTCATGTTTGCTCTTCCTATTCTCGAAGGAAATATAGCAAATGCAGAAAATTTTATGGTGCTTCCAATTGTCGCGGCATTTTATTTGGTAATCGCATTTTCTTCAAAGAATAGATTTCTTTTTACGTTTATTGCCGGACTGCTTATGTCTTTTGCTTTCCTAATAAAGATTGTTGCGATTTTTGATATGGGAGCGCTTTTAGTCACTATCTTTATCTTTAGATTCTTTGAAGATATACATCTAATGCGAGAAAATATTCATCGTCAGATTCGCAATATAATAAACGGCCTAGAGCAGGAAACACTTTTAGTAATAGGTTTTATTGCGCCTATAATCATAGCTATATTATACTTCTTATTCGTTGAGGCCTTGCCCGATTTTATGCGGGCTTCTTTTGCTCAAAATGTAGGCTATGTGGGGCATGGAAATTTTTTCCTCTTCCCAATGGGATTTTTATATCTAAAACTCGCGCTGCTGCTTTTCTCGATTCTCATAATAATAAGATACAGAAAAAACTTCAGGGAGCCCGGAGTCTTAATTTTGGTCTGGCTTGTTTTCTCTATTTTCAATGCGTTTTTCTCACAGCGTCCGTATACGCATTATCTTCTTGTTATGCTGGCGCCTTTTGCTCTATTTGTAGGATACATTTTAGATAACAAGAAATTGCTTAAGATAACTTTACCCCTATTAATAATTATCGTAGTGATTGTATTACAGGTTTTTAGATTGAACTTTAAGAAAATAATTCCTTATTATGGAAATTTCCTGTCTTTGGTTTCCAATAATCAATCAGTCGAATCTTATCAGGCGTTTTTTGACAGGAATACCCCTCGTGATTATAAGTTGGCAAACTTCATAAAATCAAAGACATCTGACAATGAAAGCGTGTTTCTTTGGAGCGATAGCGCTCAAATATATAGCTTATCAGGCAAACTTCCTCCCGGAAGATATATAGTTTCTTACCACGTGACATTTTATCCCGATGCAGCTGCCGAAACCCGCGAAGCAATTGAAAAGAAAAAAGTAAAGTATATAATTCAGACAAAGCAAAGTCCTGAAATTCTGCAATTCTTAGACAATTACGAATTGAAATATAAAATAGAAGGGGTTAATATCTATGAGAGGAAGTCTTAGTCTCATTCTTTCGGACAATATAATAAGAATCTCATTTTATTCCTCTCTAATTATAATAATTGCCCAGTGTATTTTAATTTTAGTAACTTTTAATAGGCTCCCACCGCTAGTCCCTTTTCTTAATAGCCAGCCTTGGGGAGTCGAGCGCCTTTATACTTCGCAGACGGTTCTTTTTATTCCATTCGTTTTGGCGATAGTTTTTATTATTAATAATTTTCTTAGCCTAATTTACTATAAACAAAATAGTTTAGCCTCAAGAATTCTTTCTTTTAATGCTTTTTTGTTTATCATCTTAGGATTCCTAGCATATGTTCAAATAGTACTTTTGGTTTTTTAATATTTTTACGCACAAATTATGCTATCAGCACTCCTTTTCCCATTTGCGGCCGCCTTTTTTCTTTCCATGGCCTTAACACCTTTTACAATTAGTTTCGCGCGAAAGTTTAAATTAGTAGACGATCCTAAAACACACAAGCACCCTGCTGTAATTCATAAAAAGCCGTTACCTCGAGCCGGTGGAATTCCCATCTTTCTTGCAATAGTCCTTGCCATGATTCTATTTTTACCAGATGATAAAACCTTTTTGTCAATAATTGCGGCAGGAGCACTCGTTGTTATAATTGGCGTTCTAGATGATAAGTATGATCTTTCCCCATATGTTCGTTTTTTAGGTAATTGTATATGTGCAGCGATTGTAGTGTTTTCAGGTGTTGAGATTCCCTTCATAACAAATCCACTTGGAGGAATTCTTTCTTTTACGAACTTTTCATTTTCATTTCTTTCTATAACATTTACAAGTTCCACCCTCCTTGCCATAGCTTGGATTGTCTGGGTTATGAACATGCTTAACTGGAGCAAAGGAGTAGATGGGCAAATGCCTGGAATCGCGGTAGTGTCAGCAGTCATTATCGGAATAGCATCGCTTAGGTTCCCGATCATTACTCAAAATAATATTTACACGTCGCAATTATCTTTCATTACTGCCGGAGCTAGCCTAGGTTTTCTTTTTTATAATTTCTATCCTGCAAAAATTTTCCCCGGGTATAGCGCAACAATACTTGGTTTTATGCTGGGAGTAGTCTCTATTATGTCAAGCGTAAAACTTGCAACAGCAGTCCTTGTAATGGGAGTTCCCGCTGCTGATGCCTTGTTCACAATAACAAGAAGGATCTTATCTCGCAAATCCCCATTTTGGCATGATAAGGGACATCTTCATCATTTGCTTCTTGCCCAAGGACTAAGTCAAAGAGTGATTGCATTATTTTATTGGTTAATGTCGCTTTTATTAGGTTTTTTTGCATTAAATCTCTCAAGTCGCGGAAAGCTTTTTGCTATAATTCTTGTAGTAGTTTTTGTAGGTGCTTTTATTTTGACACTTAAACTTTTTGGCAAAAGCGCCGAGGAAGGATAATGATTAAACATTACTATTACATTTTAAAGTTGCTAAGACCTCGCCAATGGATTAAAAATTTTGCCCTTTTTACAGCGCTTGTTTTAGGGGGACAGCTTTTTGAACTAGGTGGTTTTACACAAGTCTTTCTAGGATTTATATCCTTTTGTTTACTTACATCGTCAACCTATATTGTAAATGATATCTTAGACGTAAAAAAAGACAAACTTCATCCTTTTAAAAAAGCAAGACCCATTGCAAGCGATAAAATAAGTGTTCGCGAGGGGATTATTATATTTATAGTAATACTCTCTCTATCTCTGTTTATTGCTCGCGAAGTAGGCAATGGATTTTTCCTGATAGCGGCGCTTTATCTTGTTCTTCAGATGCTGTATTCATTTGTCTTTAAGGCAATTGAGATATTTGACATCTTTTTTATAGCAGCAGGTTATATCTTGCGAGTTTTAGCAGGAGAGGTGATAACTGGTTATCATCTCTCAGTTTGGCTGCTTTTGACAACTATTTCTCTTTCAATGTTCCTTGCTATCGGGAAAAGAAGATCTGAGCTTACTCTTCTTAAGAATTATACTGGAGTGCGGG
>MGAF01000028.1:0-7046 GCA_001789635.1 Candidatus Roizmanbacteria bacterium RIFCSPLOWO2_01_FULL_35_13
AATTAGATCCTCAGCAATTGCAGGAGCATAAATTTTCATATTAGGCAAGCTCATCATCATAGAAATATCCTGAAGTACATGATGGCTTGGCCCTAACATACCATAATCAAATCCCCCGCCTAATCCAACAATTTTTACATTGTTATTTGGATAAGCAATGTCATTTCTGATCTCCTCCAACACTTTAATAGTCACAAAAGGCGCAGCACTGTAAATCCAGGGAATCATTCCAGTATATGCCAAACCTGCAGCTGCTGTTGTCATATTATGCTCTGCTACTCCGGCATTGATATACCTCGGACCTATTGATTCTGCCAATTCTTCAAATACGCCGTGACCCAGATCTCCGGTCAAAAGAACAATTTTTTTATTCTTCTTTGCCAGTTTGGTTATGTATTTTCCAAAAGTAATTCTCATAATTTTCTTTTTGTCATCCTTAACGATTAGTGAAGGATCTAGTGAAACGTTTCTAATAATCAGAAACGCTGACGCTAGATTCTTCGCGGAGTTTACACTGAGCTTGTCGAATGTGCTCAGAATGACACTTAATCCTTAAGTTCTTTAATAAATTTTTCCAAATTCTCTTTATCAAGAGAAAAATAATTTGACTCCATTTTACCTTCTATAGTTTTGAATCCCTTACCCCTCAGAGTATTGGCTATAATTATTCCTGGTTTATTATTATTTTGACTCAAAATTCTTTTAAAGGATTTTTCCAGCTCGGAAAAGTTGTGACCATCACACTCGACTACATTAAATCCGAACGATCTCCATTTTTCTACAGTTGCCGCATCACCAAGAACATTTTTTGTTGCGTCTATCCCCTGAAAGCCATTTTTGTCGATAATTACGACTAAATTTTTTAGCTTGTGCTGACTGGCAAAAAGTGCCGCTTCCCAGACTGAACCTTCATTACACTCGCCGTCCGAAATCAAACAGAATATTTTTCTGCCTTTTTTTTTCATTAACTGATCTGCCTTAGCAATTCCGCAGGAAAAAGATAACCCATGACCCAAACTTCCCGTTGCAAGAGGAATATCATCAGGAAAAGTCGGGGGCGGATGAACACCGAATAAACCACCATCTTTGAAATAAGTACTTAACTCTTTATCCGAAATTTTGCCTTTTTTATTAAGTACTACATAAAGAGATAAGGATGCGTGGCCCTTGGACAGAATAAATTTGTCTTCTTTTTTCATCTGGAAAAACTGGGTTTCAATTATCAAATCGATACAAGAAAGACACGAACCTATATGTGGATATTTTGTGCCTGTGCCTGCAGCCAGTCTTAATATTTTTTCGCGCATCTCAAAACTTAGATTTTTTTTATCTATTTTTTTCATTCGAGCATAGTATACAATAATCCATAAATGATCAACCAGAAGTGTGCAATCTGCGAAAAAAATAACTTTGAAATACTTTATAAAGAAAACTTTGATATTAAAAAAATAAATTCCCGCGTATTTTCCGCCCGTCGCTTACCTGACAGAATTCATTATCAAATGGTTAGGTGTAAAAACTGTGATCTTGTCTATTCTACTCCAATTCTTGAATATGAAAAACTGGAAAAACTATATGCAAAAAGTTTCACAGCTTACGACGAACACCTGGAAAATTTGAAAGAAACTTATGGATATTATTTAAAAGAATTAGACAAGTTGAGAAACTCTAAACTCGAAACTCTAAATCCTAAACAATATCAAAATTCAAATGATAGAAATACAAAACGTTTTGAAAATTTGAAATTAAAAAATTCGAATTTGTTTAGAATTTCGGATTTAGAATTTAGTATTTCCAACAAATTGAAATTGTTGGAAATAGGCTGTGGGAATGGTTTTTTTCTTGAAGAAGCCAAACGCCAGGGATACGACGTTTATGGCGTTGAACCGGGAAAACCATCGGTTGAGAAAGCCAGATCGGATATCAAAAAAAATATTAAAAATGATATTTTTAAGCCTAAAATGTTCAAAAAAAACAGTTTCGATGTAATTTGCTGCTTCCAGACCTTCGACCATATTCCCAATCCCAATGACATACTGGCTGAGTGTCATAAAGTCCTCAGGAAAGGGGGTTTAATGTTATTTTTTAACCATGATGTAGGCGCCTGGCAGAATCAACTGATGGGGGAAAAAAGTCCGATCATCGATATCGAACACACCTATCTTTTTGACAAAAATACCATGCGACAGATTTTCGAAAAACACAAATTCAAAGTCCTTGAAGTAAAATCTTCCTTCAATATCCATCATCTATCCTACTGGCTTCATCTCTTCCCTATTCCCAACTCTTTAAAAATTCCTTTGATTAAACTTTTAGATAAAACCGGAATTGGAAGAATTAAATTAAAATTTAATCCAGGTAATTTGGTTTTGTTTGCGAAAAAGTAAGTTATGCTATAATCATTCCTCTGATATGTTAAAATAGCGCCATAGTAAAATAAAATTTTACGAATAAAAATGGCAAAAATTACAATCAATTTAGCAGGCTACCAAGGTATTCAATTTGATCCCAAAGATCCAGGTAGTACTATAATAGAACGGTATAACCAGGCATTAGGTATTAAAAAACGGTCTGAATATTTATTATCATTAGGTACAACTACGGGCGATTATCAAGAGGTGATTGACAATTGGCCTGAAGTTGAAAATATTTTTCGTAAAAATGTTCCAAACTTTGATTTTTTACTTAGACAAGATCAAGAAAGAAGTCAAGAAGTTACTAATCTACGTAACAGTCAATCCCGTAAATAAGATCTACATAATAATTTTGTATTAACTCCTTTGTTATACTTTTTTAATGACCGCTACAGCTAATTTCCTTAAACGTCACATCTTGATTTTTATATTTCTTGCTTTTCTCTTATTGCTTATCTTTTTAACCTATAAAGACTATGGAGTACCATGGGATGAGAAGATATTTTTCAGTACGGGAAAATATTTTGTCGTAAAGCTATTTAACTTTCTTCAGATTCCGACTAACCTCTCAACCGCAGGATTTGAACCGACTCCGCATCACATCAAAGGTCACGGAGTTTTTATGGATATGCTAACTGTCTTTGCCGGAATGCTTTTTCCTAAATTTGATTTTGAAACACTTCATTTAATCCGAGCTTTACTTGCGATTCCAATTTTTATTCTTGTTTATTGGATTGTTTCCCATTTAGTTTCCAAAGTCTATGGAGTAATTACAGTAACCTTGCTTTTACTTTTTCCCCGCTTTTATCCCGAAATATACTACAATGCTGTAGACATACCCACTGCTCTACTCTTCACTATCTGTCTAAGTTATTTTATCTATTACCTGACTTCCAAAAAAACAATATTTAAGTCAATTATTTTCGGTTTAATACTTGGAGTTACAATAAACCAAAGACTCCTCCTCTTTTACCTGCCGGTTATCAATTTCTTTTTCTTGTTATTTAATGTCATCCTGAACGACTCCCGACGTAACGTCACGAGAAGTGAAGGATCTAGCGGAGCGGTTTCTAATAAATTAGAACGCGCTAACGCTGGATTCTTCGCTATGCTCAGAATGACAAAATGGCGCGAGTTCCTTTTTTATCAATTCTTAATTCTAATCTCCTTACTCTTATCTATGCATCTGACTCACCCCTATCTACTCTCCCATCCAATTACCGGCTTATTAGAAATAATTCAAAGCGCAAAACAATATCCCTGGAACGGGGGAGTTTTATTTGACGGCCAATTCTATCAAGCCGGAGTCAAACCTCTTCCCTGGTATTACCTAATCAAAACCATGTTAATTACAATTCCACCTGTTACTATTTTTCTTTTTATCATTGGCAATTTAAATATTATTTTAAGCTTAATTAGGAACTTTAGGAATTTCCAACAACCTCTAGTACACCTTGAAGGTGGAAACACATATAAATCCACCTTTAAGGTGTATTTTAGTTTATATTGCTTGGCTGTTTTTTACACACCATTTCTCCTAGTTTTTATGCTTAAACCTACTCTCTACGACTCCTGGAGGCAATTTTTGTTTTTATCAATACCAATGGTTATCATCGCTATATTTGGACTTCATTGGATATTTGAAATTGGAAATTGGAAATTGATTAGAAATTCGAAATTAGAAATTAGAAATTTATTGATACTGGTAATACCAATCATAATGTTCATTAACTTTCTCCAAACGGCTAGAGCGATGTTTTCGCTCCACCCATATGAATATCTCTATTACAACTCTCTGGTTGGAGGACTAAAAGGAGCTTATGGAAAATATGAGACAGATTATTGGGGACTTGGCTACAAAGATGTGGTTATTTGGTTTAATAAAAATATTAATGATCCTAAAAAACAATATAAAATGTTCGTGGAAGGCGATCCACTCTCTTCTTCCTATTACTTTAAATCAAATATGCAACTGACTACTGACTTACCGACTGCTGACTACTTATTTACTTTCACTCGCTGGAACTTTCACATCCGCCACCCGGGAAAAACAATTTATACTGTAGAAAAAGAAGGAGTCCCCTTAATTTTTATTAAAAAACTTTAAAATGAACTTTCTACTAGTGGATAAGGATATCCACCTACAGGACATAGTCTTTCTAATTCTTCAACTTGCAATTTCTGTTCAGGTGTTCCATGCCTACTCCAGCTATAAACAGCACAATAGCCAATTACCACAGTTCCTAATCTTATTTCACCTGTACATTTTGCATCCCTAACACATTTTGGAAGTTCTTCAACACTATTCTGTATCATAATTTTGGTGAGTCCACGGAGACTCGTTTATCCTAAGTTTACCGAAGGAAACTCCGAACCGACCTACTGCTCCTCAACCCTTTCGTTGCTTTGGTTTAATTTTGCCTTGTTCGAGCCGACTTTTTCGGAAGCGCGGCGGTAGACAAATTTACAATTCATTCCAACGGGGCAGCAGATAAAAAGGTAAGGAAATTATTTTAGCTTTTGGCTCAAAAACATCACTGGAAATCTTAATAACTTTTCCATCCTTAACTCTTTTTAGAAACTCCGCAGCCGATTTTAATCTTCCGGTTTTTCCGCTTTTTACCTCGAATCCAATAATATTGCCAGCGTTAGTTAAACAAAAATCAACTTCCGCTTCAGAACCGGTTTCTTTATACCAATAAAAGATATCAGCAGATTGAGTAATAAATGAAGCCATTATATTTTGAGCTACGATTTGTTCGGCTATTCTGCCACGATAGAAATCGTTAAGATCTTTAAAATTTACGTATTGCGGTTGTATTCCCATCTGATAGTTAACCAGTCCCACATCCAGAAAAATTAATTTGGGTGGCTTTTTCTTTTTAAATAGCAGAGGTAAATCTTTACTTTTAGTCGCCGGAATCCTTTTCAAAATCATTGCCTTTTCCAAAAGATTGAATGCTTCCGATATCTCTCGACTCTTGTATCCGCCTCCGGCAAATCTCTCGTAAGTTATCGGCAAGCCGGCAAAAAGAGGAGACTGTTCAAGGACAAAACTTAGATATTTTACTTTTTGATTTGAAGTATATTTATAAACATCATCTTTAAAAGAGGTTAACAGATTAGCATAAATATTGTTTACCTGATTTAAATCTTTTGTCAAAGCGTAAGTTTTCACCGCTTCAGGCATTCCTCCGATCAGCACATACTGATTAAAAAGACTAATAAGATTGAAGTGTATCGCTTGCGGGATTTTTTCTTTAAAATTAAAATCTTTAAGATATTTAAGTAGTCGACTTTCATTTACAGCAGCTAGAAACTCAAAAAAATCCAGAGGATAAAGATAAGCGAATTCCACCCGGCCAACCGGAATTGAAATATGTTCCTGATTTAATCTGACTTCAAATAAAGATCCGGCTGCGATGACATGCAATTTTGGCCTATCTTCATAGAAAAAACGAAGAAGTTTGACCAAATGAGGAGTTTCTTGTATTTCGTCGATGAACAACAATGTTTCATTTTCTTTAAAGACCTTACCAAATAATATATTTACGATTTTTTCAAACTCGGGCAAAGACATTTGATTAGTAAAATGCCTTCGCTGGTCGGGTCTTTCCATATTAATATGGATGATATTCTTAAAATTTTTTTTAGCAAAAAGGAGTGTGGCCGAAGTTTTACCCACCTGTCTTGCTCCTCTTAAAATGAGAGGTTTCCTCGTCGGCTTCTTAGCCCAAATCTCAAGATAGGGGATTATTTTGCGGTTAAAGTCCATACTTAATACATATTAAGTAATAAATAAGTACTAATTTACAACATTTTTTGTATGAAGGCAAGATAAATTGACCCTTATGTTAATAAGATACCTAAATTATTGCCACTATTCAAGCTAAATGACGCTTTCGTTTCCTCTAAAAACAACTCTGTGAGTCCAGGGAGACTCGAACTCCCAACCAATAGCTTAAAAGGCTACTGCTCTACCGGTTGAGCTATGGACCCTTAATGCAGAATTATACATTCTATCAATCGACTTATCAATATTCAACGCGAAAGAAAAACTCAAACTGTGACTATTTTTTCCTAAAAAAACATCTTGAAGGTGTTATTTTTGTTATTCTAAGGACAAGGAGTTGATAGCCCCGACTCAATCCCAATTTCAAATTTAAAAATCCTTCCACAATTTCCCAAAAACAGCATATCTACCGTCTTTAGTATTAAGAATACACTCAAAAAAATTCCAAAACCAATGAGAGCTAACTTTAAGGTTCCTTGTGCTTTATTGACCTTATCCGGATTGCCAAAAGCTGTGAGATAATGAAATGAACCGATAACAAACATTGTAAACAAGGCCAAAATAATCAAACCGGACGACACTGAAACTATACTTCCAAAAACAACCTCAAGGCACTTTAAAGTAGGCAAACCGTCTACTATGCAACCGTTCGGACCGCTCAGACCATATTTTAGGCTGGAAGTCGGTAAAGGTCTGGAAGTCGGGATAGGAACCGTTGGGAAGGAGGTCGGCAGGATTATATTCGTCGGTGTCTTTATTACGGTTGGAATATTAGTTAAGATTGCTGTTGGAGTAGTTGTATTTGTTGTTCCCCCATACTCAATTGCTCCGATATCGCT
>MGAF01000028.1:7079-7418 GCA_001789635.1 Candidatus Roizmanbacteria bacterium RIFCSPLOWO2_01_FULL_35_13
TGTGATACCGGCAACCGATTGAGCTGCGTTTATAGCCGGTGAATCAGCTCGTAGTCTGTAAGATTGAGGAACGGTACCAGGTGTAGTCGCAAATCGCGGATCACCGCTAAGATTATTGGAAATAATAGTTCCTGCTGGTGCTATGACAGGTCCGCTGACTATGTTATTAATTATAGTTACCGAATTTTTTACACCATCTATGATCTTAATACCTCCGGAATAAACAACCGTGTTATAGGCATATAAACAGTTAGCACACCCGTTTCCAGATACCTCGCTGTATGTGTACCCCAGTCCGATTCTGCATCCATAGATTAAGTTATTAAAAACTCGAATATT
>MGAF01000028.1:7469-7611 GCA_001789635.1 Candidatus Roizmanbacteria bacterium RIFCSPLOWO2_01_FULL_35_13
GTTGGCAGGATTTCCGCTACGGAAATATTTTGCATCAACCGAATAAGTCATGTTTTGATAAACATCAACAGCATAGGAATTACCAATATAGATATTTACGGAATAATTATCGTGGATGAAGTTGCCGTAAGCTTTAGCTCCA
>MGAF01000029.1:0-4946 GCA_001789635.1 Candidatus Roizmanbacteria bacterium RIFCSPLOWO2_01_FULL_35_13
TAATATCCTTCTCATACTAAATTCTTTTCATTCTTTGTTTCAGCTCTATGGTAAGTTTAAATTGGACTCCCTGGGCAGATCCAGATACCTCATCTAAAGCTATCGAAACAACATTTGGATTCTCCTTAAGTTTTTCTAAGAAGTTATTTATAGGGAATATTGAGAAGGCAATACCGTTAACACTGATTGTTTGTTGAGCGACCGTAAGGTTAGTCGATGAAAAGTTTCCTCTTGCTATTGAACCAAGAATATCGTTCATAATCTCAATTTTTGCTTTTGTATCTTCTTCTGTTTCTTTTATATTCAAAAGCCTCTCTTGTATGCTTCTATAGTCTTTTTCTTTCGCGCTTTGCGCTTTAACAAAAATTTGCGCTTTTCTTATTTGATCATGTAGGTCTATAATCTTCCTATCAATGGTAAATCTATATAGAAGAGCACCAAGAGCAATTAATTCTGTTGCTACAATTACAATTCTTCCAACAGTGACAGCCCACTTTAAAAAATTGTCGGCTACTGAAACGCGAGCTTTGCCAATAAGATTAATCTTCACGTGAGGTGAATCCGCCATGACTCCAGTTTAGTAATTTCCTAGCGGAATGTCAAAGTGATTTTCGCTGATTTTTGAGCTGATTCTCGCGGATTATTTCTTGGCGGTTTTTGCTCTGGGTTTCAAAGAGGGGATGCTTTTCGAAGCAGATTTTCGAACGGTGGCTTTAGGCTTCTCGAGCTTTGCGAGGGATGATTTGATTCTGGCGGCCTTGTTTTTGTGAATAATATTTCTCTTTACAGCCCGATCAATGGCAGAATATGCGGCGTTAATTTTTGATGGGGATTTTCGCGCCAAGCGAATCGCCCGCTCAAGCGAGCGTCTCCTTGCGTCATTCTCCTTTTCTCTTTTGCGATCTTTTCTTAATTTTTTTATTGCAGATTTTATTACTGGCACGCTATCCTTCTCTCCAGATGTTGTTTATTTATATTTTCTATCTGGGCAGGGTGATTTTAGCATGGTATACTGGTAAATACAATGGTGGCGAGTCTTGTTAAAAGAGGAATAAACGCTTTTGTTTCAAAACAAACGAACATATTTACCGCGGCAACTTTCATCATTCTGACAACAATTTTTTCCCAGATACTTGGAATTTTAAAATACAGACTTTTAGTTTCTCTCTTTGGAGCCTCACAAGAACTTGGAGTATTTTTTGCAGCGTTCAGAATTCCTGATTTTATTTTCCAAGTAGTGATAGCAGGTGCTCTTTCCTCATCTTTTATACCTATTTTTGCCGATTTTATTTCTAAAAACAAAAAAGAAGAAGGTTTTAAGTTCTCTTCAGCCTTAATAACAATAGGATTATTGTTCTATATCTTTATCTCCGCAATAATAATTGTTTTCTCCTATCAGCTAGCAAGCATAGTCGCGCCGGGATTTTCGGAAAACGAGCTTAGGTTAATGGCAAATCTAATGATAATTATTCAACTCTCCCAAGTATTTTTTATCTTAGGAACCATATTCACTGCCATGCTCCAATCTTTTCAGCATTTTGTTATTCCGGGCCTTGCAACCGCCTTTTACAATTTTGGAATAATTTTGGGTTTAATAATCTTCTCTCATTTCTTGGGCTTTGGAATCTATGGCGCTACAATTGGAGTTTTAATAGGTTCAATTCTGTTTTTTCTTATCCAGATTCCCTTGCTTTTTGTTACAGGTTTTAGATTTTCTCCCTTCCTTGTTTTTGTTCCCGAAATAGGGAAATTGTTCCGGCTTATGGTCCCTCGTTCTCTAACTCTTGTTGTCTCTCAGGTTGCCGCAACGGCAAATGTATTTTTTGCATCATTCATATCGGCAAGATCATTAGTAATCTTTGATCTTGCGCAAACGCTTGCCATGGCTCCGGTACTTTTGCTGGGGCAATCAATTGCCCAAGCTTCTTTCCCGGCACTATCTCTAAAATCTTCTGACAGACGCGAATTCTTATCAATTTTAACTTCTTCCTTCAACCAAATCTTATACCTAACTTTACCAATGAGCGCTCTTTTGATAGTTTTAAGAATTCCTTTAGTAAGGCTTTTTTATGGAGCTTCACGCTTTGATTGGGAAGCAACTGTTGATACGGGATTAACCTTGGCATACTTTTCGATCTCGATTACTGCAAATGCATTGATTGCACTTTTGTCCCGGGCTTTTTATGCGATGAAAGATTCGAAAACACCAATGATTGTAACTTTACTTTCTGTGGCTGCCAATATTTTGATGTCATATTACTTAATTCTTATAAACAGTCTTCCAATTTATTTCCTTGCGTTTTCGTTTTCAGCGTCTTCAATTTTGGGAGTAATTCTTATGAGTTTTTTCCTAAATAGGAAAATTAGTCTTCCTAAAATCGAGATTGTTTTTACAGCGACAAAAATTTTTATTTCAACTATTGTTATGGGGGTCGCTATTTACATACCTATAAAGCTTTTAGATCAATTAGTAATTGATACGACAAGAACTATTGGATTATTAATTCTGACAGGTATCTCTGCAGTCTTAGGTCTTATGTCTTACGTCTTCTTCACTTGGTTGTTTGATATTAAAGAAGCGTATTATGTTATTGCCGTTATCAGAAAATTTGGAAACAAGGACAAAATCCTAAAGCAAATAGATGAACTTATTGCAGGCACCAAACTCAACACCTAAGGGGGAGATACTAGAAACTACCTGCCTGCCGGCAGGCAGGGATAATAGTAATTAGGGAATAGTTTTGATTGTAAATATGGCAGGCAGAAAAATAACATATTCGAAAGTTGGGGAAGATTACGAAAAGAAAGATCCTGTTAAGAAATTAGCTCAAGCTCAAGCCCGTTTAACCTCAAAAAATATTTTTCCCCTTAAAGAACTTCCAAATACTCGTGGTGAATCAGCATATGTTTGGGAACAAGACGGAACTTACATGGCAGCCGTTATTGAGGGACTAGGGACTAAAAACTTAATAGCAGATGAAATGTTAAGGCTTACTGGCAAAGATTATTACGAGAACATATCCCATGATTCTGTTGCTAGCATTGTGAATGACCTTGTAACAGTTGGAGCAAGACCGCTTGTTGTGCACGCGTTCTGGGCTGTCGGGGACGTGAATTGGGTTTCGGACGAGAGAAGAATTAGAAATTTAGTTCGCGGGTGGAAAAAAGCGTGTGATCTATCTCTTGCTTCTTGGGGAGGTGGTGAGTCGCCTACACTAAGAGACATCGTAGATAAAGATACAGTAGCTTTAGGAGGTTCTTGCGTTGGTATAGTTGGAAATAGAAAAAGACTTATAGCGGAAAAGAAATTAAAAGTTGGGGATGCAATAATATTTATTAAGAGCTCAGGGCCTAATGCTAATGCGATATCGCTTATTCGCGCCGTTGCAAAGAAATTAAAGAACGGCTATCTCACAAAACTTTCGAACGGAAAATTTTTTGGAGAAGAAGTTTTAGCTAAAACCAATATTTATGCGCGCATTGTTAAAGATTTATTAGACCAAGGAATAGACATTCATTACATTACAAATATAACAGGACATGGGCTTAGAAAGATTATGCGATCCAAAAGAGAGCTGACTTATATCATAGATAAAATATTCGAGCCCCAAGAACTATTTAAAGTTATCCAATCGGTTGCAAATTTAACGGATAAGGACATGTATGCAACGTTTAATATGGGACAAGACTATGCAATTTTTATTTCCCAAAAAGACGTTTCAAAAACACTTCGAATTATTCGAAAAAATAAATTCAAAGCAATCGATGCAGGAGTGGTTGAAAAAGGAGAAAAACGAGTTATTATTAAACCAAAGAACATTGTGTATGGTTCGGAAACTTTAGATTTAAGATGAATATCTCGGTTTTAGTTTCAAATAAAGGCACGGGATCAAACCTTCTGGCAATTTTAGAAAAGGGATTCCAAGTAAAAATTGTAATTGCGGATAGTCAGGATGCTCCCGGGATAAAAATTGCGAAAGATAAAAAAATAAAATACAAAGTTTTACCCTACTTAAGACCAAAGAATGTGGAAGTTTCAGAATATCGAAATCAGTACAGTAAGGCAATCGGTAAAATTCTAAAAGACAATAAAATAGAGATAGCAGTTCTTGCTGGTTTTAATAGGATTCTAACAAAACCATATTTCGAGACATTTCTCGGAACTACTATTAATATCCATCCGGGAGCAATCCCGGACAGAAAAGACGAGCCTTATAGATTCGAAGATGGAACTATTGCTCCATGGAATCAAGGCATGATGACGGAACATGCTGTTGCGAATTTTCTCCAGTTAAAATTCGCAACTTCAACAATTCATGTTGTTACAGAAGAGGCGGACTTTGGCCCAATATTAAAAAGAGTATTTGTTCGAGTCGAACCTAAGGATACAATTGATACGCTCTATAAATGTTTGAAATTTGCAGAAAATCAAGGATTAATTGATGTGCTTAAAAATCTAGATTTATAAATATTATTCATATATAATTTAATTTGCAACTGATGGCAGTAAAGAAAATACTTAGAGTAGGAATTGTGCGGTTTCCTTGTTCTAACTGCGATTTTGACGCACTCAAATTTTTCCAAAAATTCGGACATAAGCCATTCTTTATTTGGTATAAAGAAACAAAGCTTCCCAAATTAGACCTTCTTGTTTTACCCGGAGGATTTGCTTTTGGTGACCGAGTGTACAAGAAGGCAACCGGAAAATACGTAATTGATCCTGGCGAACAAGCAATTTCTTCTCCCGTAATGAAGCTGGTTCGCGAAGCAACTTACAGGAATATCCCCATTCTCGGAATCTGCAATGGATTTCAGATTTTGGTTAAAGCGGGACTGTTACCTGGAAAGCTTTTGCAGAATAAATCTAAAAAATTCTATTGTGATTCTACAAATTGTGAAGTAATTGGGCCATCTTTTTTCGGTGATTCAAGATTGTTAAGAAGATC
>MGAF01000029.1:4952-5364 GCA_001789635.1 Candidatus Roizmanbacteria bacterium RIFCSPLOWO2_01_FULL_35_13
GTTGCCAGTGGCGCATGGTTACGGAAGGTATATTGTTTCCCAAAAACAATTGAAAAATCTTATCACAAACAGGCAAATATTTTTAAAATACAAAGGATATAATCCCAACGGTTCGGTTGAAAATATTGCTGGAGTAACAAATGAAAAAAGAAATATTTTTGGACTTATGCCTCATCCTGAAAGATCGCCAGACGGAAAATATTTTATGTGGGCAATTGAAAAATATGTCAGAAATTAGAGATATACCACGGATCCTAAAGAACGCCATGGCAGCTGAGCACACAAGTTATGCAAGTACTAAAAAATATCTTAAAAATTTACCAACGGAAGGGGAATATGTTATTCAGGGCCCTGGTGAAAATGCGGGAATTTTAGATCTTGGGAAAAATTGGGCTCTTGCGCTAAGAATCGA
>MGAF01000029.1:5437-6708 GCA_001789635.1 Candidatus Roizmanbacteria bacterium RIFCSPLOWO2_01_FULL_35_13
ATTTTCACCATGGGGGCAAGGCCTATTGGAACATTGGATTTTTTACGTTTCGGGACCAATCAAAAGTCCCTCCAGCTATTAAATAAAGTTGTAAAAGGAATTGCGGATTATGGGAATTGTGTAGGTGTTCCAACAATAGGTGGAGATGTTTATTTTGACGATACTTACAATCACAATTGCTTGGTTAACGTTGCTGCAATCGGTTTGGTAAAAAAAAGAAGTATTATTTATGGAAATGCACTCACTTCGGGTAGCGATTTAATTTATGTAGGTGCAAGAACTGGAAGAGATGGGATTGGCGGAGCTGAGATGGCATCAAAAAACCTTGAAAGACTCGATCTATCAGCAGTCCAAGATGCAGATCCCTTTTTAGAAAAATTATTACTCGAGGCTTGTTGTGAATTAGCAGAAACAGATTGGATTGAGGGAATGCAGGATATGGGAGCTGCTGGACTTTTGTGTTCCACATCCGAAGTTATTCTTAGGGGAAGAAGAAAAACTGGCAAAAACTTAGGAGCAAAAGTTTTCTTAAATAAGGTGCCGACTAAGGCTTCCAGAATGAAGCCCCACGAATATTTATTATCCGAATCTCAAGAAAGAATGCTCATTGTTGGTAAAAGGAAATATCGAGAGCAGATTCTAAAGCTTTTTAATCATTGGGATTTAGAGGCTTGTGTTATTGGATCGGTAACCGAAGATGGAGATTATATGGTCGTTTTCGATCAAAACGACACTCGCAATATTAAACTTTCAATGAAGCTTGAGGAGATTTTTGAAGATAGAGACCTGGACTGGCCTCGCAAAAATTGGATAAGACAAAAAAGTCATATAAAGAAAGCTCCAATAAATTCAACTCGAAACATCTGGCATCAATATGATTGGACAGTAGGAACAAGAACTTTAAAAGGACCGGATAAGCCGGGGCACTATGCCATTTTAGATCTACCAGAGATTAAAAAAGAATTAGTCATCTCTTGGAGTTCGGATGGAGGAATTTCCAACGTCAATCCATCAAAAGGTATAGCACACGCTTTTAATAATTGTTTGAAAAAGATGAGACAGCTAAATGCTAAACCGTTTGGTTTAACAAATTGTCTGAATTTCGGTCATCCCAAAGACTCAATGGGTGCCTTTGTTGAAACCGTCGAAACTCTTTCGAAAATTTGTAAGCTAAATAAAATACCAGTTGTCTCAGGTAATGTAAGCTTATATAATGCCTACAAAAATCACTCCATCAAACCCACCCCAATAATAGTTATGGTCGGAACAAG
>MGAF01000030.1:0-7005 GCA_001789635.1 Candidatus Roizmanbacteria bacterium RIFCSPLOWO2_01_FULL_35_13
AGGGAAATATAGTTTCTCATATACTACTATATTACCCATTCTAAATTAATTCTTCAAGAGGATTTGATATTAGTTCTTTTAGTTTCAGATATTTTTGTAGCTATAAAAAGTAATAATACAACGATCGCGAATAATGCAATACCTACGTATCCTTTGTTAATTAATTCATTTATTTGATCAAGATTCATGATTTATGTTCAAAGAAAATTGCTATTATAAATAAAATTATAGATATTCCAATTCTTGAAATCAACATTATTAGTGAACTTGAAACAAAAACAGTAATTATTGATGCTGCGGTTAAATCTGCAAAAATTGATGAAATTACTTTAAAAGTTTTTGCAAATGTAAAAGTTAAAATCATTAATATATAGTGTAGATTAGCTTATTTAAAGTCAATGGATTATATGCTACAAAAGTTAAGGTTTAGACTATTTTAAAAGCAAATATTGTATCTTAGGGGTGTTTTTTTGGAGTTTTTTTAAGAAAAGAAAGACTAAATACGATATAATAGTTGTCTATTGTGGTGGTAGTTCAGTGGTCCTCCTTTGCTTTCAGCTACGGAAGGACAAGCGATTATCGTCACGATTTTATAATTTATTTACGGTTTTTATTTTTTTCCAACCGCAGCGGTAGTTCAGCGGTAGAATGTCTCCTTGCCAAGGAGAAGGTCGCCGGTTCAAATCCGGTCCGCTGCTCAAATTTTAGAGCATATTGACAATCTAATTTTAATTTGATTCTGTAACAAAAAACAGATTCTACGTTTTTAAATTTTCCATGTTGGGTTTTGTTTCCTAAAGAGAATGAGAGGCGGAGTTTTTTGCCCTGTATTTATTGTAAATCCCATAGTATAGGAATATAATATGCTTCGTGCCACTACGAAAAGAGTTTCCAAGATCAATAGTAGTATCTTCTGAATTTCAACTTGAACATATTGATGGGATAAATAATGCTCTAAATCATATTCTTCCCTTATTTTCTAAAGCGGGAATTGATGTTTTACTTTATTCTGGATCACCAACGAAAGGAATAAAAAATCCATTTTATCCAAATGCCAGAATGGGGCTTTTAACATGGGGTGGGTTAAATGAAGAATTTAGAGATATGAAACCTGATTTAGCTCTTGCTTTTGCTCCTGCGCTTGCTGGATTAGTTCTTCTAGATTGGGCAGAAATTAATAGTATTCCAAGAGCAGCAGCGTTTAATACAAATATTCCGAGATACGCAAAGTCTTACGGGTTAGGTTTTTTAGAAAAACCATTGTGGAAATATTATAAACATATTCATGCAATAGCACAGGTTAATTTAGCCGCATCAAAGAGTACCGTCCAAATGTTAAGACAAAAAGGATTTAGAAATGTTGAGTTTTGGGGAAGAGGAGTCAATGATCAATTTGATCCGTCAAAAAGGGATTTAGATTTTCGTAGAAAAGTAACGAACGGTTCTGATCAGATTCCTCTAATCACATACGTTGGTCGTTTAGGAAAAGAAAAAGGACTGGTCAGTTTAATCCCATTTATTCAAAATATTCCCTTTGCTCATTTTGTCATTGTTGGCGATGGACCAGATCGCAAAAGACTAGAAAAACTACTTAAAAAACCTAATGTTACTTTCACCGGTTTTTTACAAGGAGAAGATTTAGCCAAAGCCTATGCCTCAGCTGATATATTTCTAACCCCCTCAACATCTGAAATTGCATCAACAACAATAATTGAAGCATTTAAGTCTGGGTTACCAGTGGTCGCTTTTGAAAGTGAAGCGACCACAGATATTCCTAACGAAACTAAAGCTATTTTATTATCTAAACCCGGAGATTTAACTGGTATGGAAAATAATCTTTTGAGATTGCTTCAAAATGATCAATTAAGAAAAGAGTTGGGAGTTGACGCCCATACATACGCAAAAAAACAGACTTGGGATAAATCATTTGATCAACTAATGGTACATCTTCAGTCGTTAAAAAAATATCATGAACCAACTATTTATTATCCTGTGGTAGAAGTTGCACATGAAGTTGATAATTTAGTTCAAAATCTTAGACGAAATAAAAGAGCGCCCAAGGATGGAACATTTGGAACAAGAATGGCTCGAAAGAAAATAAATTCTCGTCTTGAAAAAGGACAAATTACCTCAGCACATGCAGAAGTTCAAGATAAATGGCATAAAGAGTTTGATAATCAATTTTTTGAACAAAGAAGATTAAAAATAGATTTAGGAAATTTAGGAGATCAGGAAGTAATAATGGTAGATGTTCAGAGATCAGATGTAATTAATTCTGGAAATCAACCGCCTCTTTTCTTTGTACCAGGGAGATCGGGTTTGCCTTATGGGATTGAACCCTTGATTAGAGAATTATTCATTCAAGGAAGACGGATAATCAGCGTTAGTTATCCGGAAGCTCATTTGAGTAAAACAACCGAAGAATTTGCATGGGCTGTTGAACATTCACCAGATTATGAAATTCACAGAATGTTTTTTGAAAAAGTAATAAATATCTTATTAAAAGATAATGAATTTGAGTTATGGGGATATTCTACTGGAGCTGAGTTAGTTAATCAACTACTTACTAATCATAATATTTCCAATAGAGTATCTCTGGCCGTGGCAATATCTCCGGCAAGTTTAGTTAATCAAACCAGGAAGGAGCTGAATTTAGGAATTGCAAGAGAAATACTACGCTTAGGTAATAACATTAATGAATTTCCATATATATCAGAAGTTCTTGGACCAAAACATAATCCGTTTCAAGAACCAGATGTAGAATTACAACAAAAGGGACTAAATAAAAAAATTTCTAGATTGCTGCTTCAATCTGTGCTGCGAAAAGGAAGCTCTTGGAATAATGCGAAGGTGCAAAATGGAGGAGATATTTTAGTAATAAGTGGCAAAGAAGATCATATTGTAAAAAGTGATAGAGCAATTACAGAACTTCTTGCATTATCAAATCAACAATTAAGGGTAATTAATGTAATAAACGGATCACATCTTACCCCACTAACTAGAGCTAAAGAGTATTTATCCTTAATTCAAAATCATGAAACTGAAAAATATGCAGAAATTATTTTATAGCTACTAAACAATTGTTAGATAATTTTGAAAAATTAAATTGTTAGAAGGGAAGACAATTTGACCTCAAGAGCTTTAGAAATTTTATAAACTGTATAAACTGACGGCATATTCTTCTTGAGAGAGATTTTTTTTCATTCTTTGTTTTCGTATTTCTTTTCCATTATTTCTTTAAAAACATTATTTTTACCGGTTTTCCTCAATAAATTCGGATGAACATTCCAATAGTGATTATGATCGAGTTCATCGTTTACTTTCACAGTGACACTCTTTTGGTTAATTCTCGTAACTATTCCTTCGATTTTTTTCTCAAGGTGTTGAAACGAAACGCTGTCAAAAAGCTGGAATTTCTTGAGTGACATCAGAGTCCTGGCTTTATTAATCAGTTTCATCCGTTCAACTACGATTTGATATAGTGTGCGCAGTTGAACTTCATTTAAGCGTTGAATAGAATCGAGTAAATCCTGCGGCAGATTATTGATCATATTTTAAATCTTTTATAGTTGTTTTTTTTGTAATTCCTCTAATAACTTCCTCCTTCGCCAATAAGTAGTTTTTATCCATCCGACAAAATTAATAAAATCTTTATCCAGTCCGATTTCTTTCATTCTTTTTAAGTGATAAGCGGCTTCGGAATATTTACTGACATTAGTTTCTAACAGGATATTCTCAATTTTCTTTTTATAGGCGCTAAAACATTCCTGCGGAAAACTGTCTCTAATAAAAGCGACCATATCAGGAAAACATTCTGCCAACGAATATTTATTTATTAATCCCAGAATTTCTGATTTTTGATTTTCCAGCCTAAAGACCTTAAAGACATTTTTTACCTCATATTCATCAGCGAAATGATTTTTAATCACAAGCCAGAACTTTTCTTTCTCGAATATATTTTTGTAATTTTTGACCAGTACTTTGTAGTCAGTTAATTCGCCGGTAACTAGAAACAGCCGTTCTAAATTATCAATCATCAGTGGATATTCTTCTTCGTTGGAATATATATTTTTAAGAAACTGCCGAATTTGTATTTCTATTTCTTTGTTGTTAAATAATTGCCGCCCATAAAAATAATCGTCTTTATCTTTTTTATTCAGATTATTTAAAACCTGATTGGATATCTGAATTATTTTTTTCTTATTATTATTTTTTTGATAATAGCGTAAGAGATACAAAGTTAAGCTGGGATTTTCTTTGAGATTTTCAAGACTGATTTTTTCAAAAGTAATCCATTCTTCAACCAGAAAATATAAATAGGCTAAAAGCGAACTTTGCTCTGTCGTTAGACTATCTTTTGTTCTAAAACTTAAGCAAGTTAAAGCATGTCCGGTTTCCTCTTTATTGATGATTGTTTGTTTTAATCCTGCTAATATTTGTTGTTTGTCAATATAAATGGATGAGAGTTGAAATACAGAACAAATGAATTTTATGCCGATTTCTTTAAGATTTTTGTTGTCTGTCTTAATCAAAGTTTTTACATAAAAACTGACTACCTTGTCCATTTCCTGTCCAAACCAATCAGATACATCGGATACGTCTCCCCGAATAGTTTTCTGCTTTTCAAAAAGAGCTTCAAATATAGCCTGATAAATTTTTAAGGCTTCGCCGTAGTTTTGGTTTTCTTCGTATTTTTCGCCTTGAGTAATAAATTCGTCAACTAAATCTTCGAGGGATTCAGTCGTAAATTCACCATATTGATCATCATAATAATCTTCGCCTTCCCGATACCACATTTGAGCCAGTTCTTCCAGATCTAATTGATCCAGTCTCTCCCTAAATTGTGTTTTATAGTCAGATGCAGTTATTGGTGATTGATTTCTACCCTGAAGAAAAATTTTTAAATCTTCGATTAATGCCGGTTCTTTTTTAAGAATTTTTTCCAGGAAATACCGTTGTTGAGTCACAGACATTTTTTCTAGAAATTCATTAATAATGACTTCATTTTTTTCAAGCTTTTTTTGCTTGGGTTGAGTGGAAAAACTTTTATCAGAAGCAAAAGCCAAGATACTCGCAACCACATGCTTGCAGACACCATCTAATTCAAAAGGACAGGAACAATTATAAATGAGTTCGTCGTCTTTAAATTTTAAAGTTACTCTGTAAGGATGTGTACCACTGACGATTGCCTTATATTCTTTTTCCTCCTGCCATATTTTTTCCACACAACCGTCCTCAAAATATTCCTTACCCTTATTGAAGGATGGGAAACGGGCAATACTAAAAGCTAATTCTTCGGAAAATAGTTTATTGGCATTATCGGCATGGGTCATTAGAGACAATTTTAACATTTATTTTTTCCAGTTCTTTTTCTCTTGCAAAGCGGGAAAAATTTGCTAAACTTCTTATCATGCCGCCACGAAAGAAAATAACTGCAACTGATGTTTCAACAGCTTTACCTCTTAGTGAGCCGAAAAAAACCGTGAAGGAAACTTCTCAAATTTCAAATCTGGAAAAATTAAAAATGCAAGTTTCCCAAGAGATTAACGCACTTTTTGACCTTCTAATAAAAGAAATTAATGTTGTTGAGGAAATTAAAAAGAAAACTCAGGAAGAGCTGGAACTCCAGAAAAGACAGAGGAAACAAGAAGAGGAAGAGCAGAATTTTAGTCTTCAGTTGACACAAAAGAAAAAACAGGCAGAATTTGATGAAAAACTTGAAAAGGAGAAAAAAGTTTTTAGCGAATATCAAAAGCAGAATGAAGAAGAGATGGCAACTCAAAAAGAAAATCTTGACTCACAAGTAAAAGAATTCAAGGAACTCAAAAGTCAGGTTGAATCATTCCCGCAAAAATTAGAGAAAGCAATCGAAGAAACAAAAAAACAAATAACCGGAGAGCTTAAAAAAGACTTTGAGACTGAAAAGAAACTCCTAATCCAGAAATATGAATCAAGCCTCCGACTTCTAGAGCAACAAATAAACTCTTTTCAGATTCAGATCAAACAGTTGGAAAAAGAAAATCAATCGCTCAAAGAGGAAAAAACAAATGCCATTGACCAGGTAAAAGAAATCGCGGTAGCTGTAGTCAAAGGAAAAGAAAAAGAACTTCAACCGCAAAATTCTCAGTAAAAAAAATCAAAATGCTTCATTTTTAACTTTCTTTAACAGCTTCTTTGCAAGCTTATCAAAATCAGAAATATAATTTTGGTCCTGCACCTTTTTATATTTTTCATACTCGGTAAGAGCAAGAGTTTCAGCTACTTGGTGGCTTATTTTACCACTGTCCTTTAAAATATCGTAAGAGTTCACGCTTCTTAACAAAACTATACCAGACTATGTCATTGCGAGGAGGAGGAACGACGACGAAGCAATCCCATTAATGAGATTGCTTCGCTCCAAAACTCACCGCTCGCAATGACAATTGATTATAATCTTTGTCAAGAACTGTGAATAGTTACTTATACTTCACAAATTTGACTTTAAAGATCAAATGTAGTAAATTAAGTTATATCATGAAAAACTATTCATTTCGCACTATCATCGAACCGGATGATCCTAAAGGTTATCATGGATTTGTTCCGATTTTAACAGGCCTTCATACATCAGGTGATACTATATTGGAAGTGAAAAAGAATATGAAAGAAGCAATTCGCTGCCATATAGAAGGATCCTTAAAAGATAAATTGCCTATTCCTCAAGAAGAAGACACAATGGAAGTCATTCAAACTTTTTCCCAAGACGATTTTTCTTCTCACTATGCCTAAGCTTCCTGTTATTTAACCTACTAAACTTCTTCAAATATTAGGTAAACTAGGTTTTATTAAACATCATCAAGTAGGTAGCCACATTCAGCTTAAACATCTGGATGGAAGAAGAGTAACCGTGCCATTCCATAAAGGTAAAGATATTCGTAAAGGCACACTAAAAGGAATAATAAACGATCTTAATTTGACAGTGGAAGAATTTGTAAAAATTATTAGAAAGTAAAGTTATTTTATAAGGAT
>MGAF01000030.1:7018-7146 GCA_001789635.1 Candidatus Roizmanbacteria bacterium RIFCSPLOWO2_01_FULL_35_13
ACATCGGCACGATAAAAAGAAGAGTAAAAACAATCAGAATCAGCGGAATATAAATTATCAGAAAATACTCCTGAAGATTCATGTTCTTGGATGCATACTCATTGAAAATAAAACTTCCGCTTTTGCCG
>MGAF01000030.1:7163-8410 GCA_001789635.1 Candidatus Roizmanbacteria bacterium RIFCSPLOWO2_01_FULL_35_13
ATTCAAAAGAAAGTTATACTTCATCTTCAAAAAGTCCGCCTCAATTTTTGGCGGAACCTGATTGGTAGTTAAAGCTCCAAGCAGAGCGATAAAACACGAATAAGCAAACAAAACAAAGGTAACTAAGCTACTAAGTAACTTATTTCTAGAATTATTCAACCAGACTCCAACAAAAATAGACAATATCGCCATCGAAGGAATCAGATATCTCGGCCCATAAGCCCATCCTCCCCACGGATCCCCCCAACTGCTGTAAAGAAACAAAATCACTCCAACTGTTCCCAGTAAAACTCCAGTTTCCAAATTTATTTTTGATCTTAAGGAATAGATGCCGAATAAAGCTATGATAAAGATTGGAATATATATAAATAAACCCCTATCACTGGAAAATAATAATGTGGCAAAACCCCCGGGCAGATCTTTTTCGTTAAAAAAACCCACAACTCTTTTTCTGCTTGCAGCAGCTGAAACTTGATTTTCATGCTTTTTTGTTTTAAGAAGTTCTTCTTCTCTTACCGTTTTTATCCCAACCAAAGATCCGCTAACCCGTGACCAATCCCCAAACTGGGTGTAATTATAATAACCGTGCATTAAGATAAGAATTAGAAAAAAGAACGATGCAAAAATAAATTCTTTTTTAAACTGGATTAAAAATCTGTCTTTCATTTTTGAAATTACGATAGAAGTTAAGAAAAAATAAACAACTACCGGCAGTAATAAAAATGCATTGGGATAATCAACAAAAAGCGAATATCCGTAAACTGACCAGATACTTATACCCCATAACCACTTAAAATTCTTGCTTTGTTTATATTTCCAACCCGCATATAAAGAATAAAGAATAAAAAAAGTCGTGACTTGATGCTGGTATAGAGTAATTGCATAACTCCAGGAAGTTGTAGCAAAACCGAAAAGCAGCGCAGTAAAAATAGCCAGGAATATTGGTAATCTGAAAATTCTGAGTCCGATAATAAAAATCAATAACAGATTGAATACTGCAAAAATTGAAATAGTTGCAAAGGCTCCAATCTGTGCTAGGTCATAATTACTTCCTATAATATAAAGGGGCAAAGCTAACATCGAAATTCCTGGAGGAAAATAAATGAAATATTTACCCTCGTAATAACCAACATCCGGATGCGCGGCATCTGCTAATTCATTTGTCAGTGCAAAAGATTTATTTTCTGCCAATGATTTTGTTAGGATAAATCTTCCTCTCTCAGGAGACAATTCAAGAGGCTTAGAGA
>MGAF01000030.1:8558-8670 GCA_001789635.1 Candidatus Roizmanbacteria bacterium RIFCSPLOWO2_01_FULL_35_13
ACATATTGCTTAATTTCTATTTGGTTGAATTGTCTATCTAGACCAAGTGAATAAAATTTTTCTAATTCTTTTTCAATTTTAAATTCCTGCTGTTTTCTATCCAACCAGGAAA
>MGAF01000031.1 GCA_001789635.1 Candidatus Roizmanbacteria bacterium RIFCSPLOWO2_01_FULL_35_13
AACCTGTAAGGCTCTGCGCCCCACTCGAATGTTGCTGCATTGCTGTAGGACTGTAAGGAATAAATTTATAGCCGGGAGGATTAGTCTTCCACCAATTTAAAAGATTGGCTCCGCTTACGTGACTCGCGTTGCTCTTGGATAGTTCGCTATAACCGGCCAGATTATATGAATCGATCACAAAAAATGTCGAAATGTAATTAGGACTGGAATATGGCCCTGTTGATCCACAATTTGATGACACTGCCGGATTTAAACTATTCCGCATTCCTTTAAGAAACTGGGGTAAAGAATTAACCAGTTTATGCGATTGTGAGATAACTGTTCCGCAAGTCCCGGAAATGCCTCCGACTCCCTTTGGAACATGAAAAGCAGTCTGATCGTCGCATCCGTCCGGATCTTCATCGTCGATACAATAAACATTCGCGCTGGGAGATACGGCCCCTCCGGTTGGAAGCGGACCTGTAACCACTGGAGCAGTTGTAACACCGGGACTTTGTGGAGAAGTAGGAATCGGTGGAGGCGTTGAAGTTGGTATTGTTGTGAAATCAAATGTTCCCTGTTTTTGCGTCGGCTCAAACCAGGTTGCAGCATTAGAATTTAAAGATGACATAGTAATTCCAATAACTACTGTCATTAAACCAACACCCGTTACCACTGCTCCAACAGCCAAATGATAAAGAAGTTCAATATTTAATTTACGCTGATATTTTTCACTATCCATTATCATTTTAGATTAAACTAAATGTAAACCAATGTCAAGATGAAGATTTTGGAGGTTCTTCTTTAACATCCTCATTTATTTCCTGCTTCATTTCCATTGTTTTCTCCTGCTCTTCGGCTTTGGGTTTTTCGACATCAATAAGCTCTTCTTCGGATTCGGCTTTGACTTCGGCTTTGGCTTCTTCCTTTTGCTCAAGGACTTCCTGAATCTCTTTAGCCGCTTCCAATTTAGCTTTAAGATAGACAAGTAACTGATCCCCCTTAAGATTATTCAATAAGAATATCGGCAGAATGTAACCGATTTCATCCAGTCCCTGCTGTCTGATCTCAGGTACATCCGATACCAGCTTGTTTAGAATATTAGTTATAAATACCGAGTCCTGATTAACCCACTCGTTCCTTGACTTAATATTATCCGAAACCGGTACCTCTCCCCTCTCATACTGATCTTTCCACATCTTTTTGACTTGTTCGTATTCATCAATAGAAATCGAGGGGGGAATTGAAATTGTCTGTTCTATCGGTTTTTCGGCTTTGGGTCCGGTTGGAATCTGGTCGGAAATAATCTGCTCCACCTGCTCTTCTTTGATATTCTGTTCTTTGGCAATTTGTTTTATCAGTTGTTTATTTTCTTTAACCGTTTGACTGAATACCTCAACTACTTTCTTTACTTTTTCTTTCTCAATTCCTGTCTGCTGGGAAACTTTTTCCGTAAACGCGGCTTGTTCCTGAGTGATATTTTGTTGGGATAATGAATTTAACACTGTCTTAACTTCATTAACCTGAGTATTTGTATTTTGGGCAATGTTATTAACAATCTGACTGTTTTGTGAAACTATATTAGCCGAAGTTGCAGCCTGGATCACTTTAGTTATCTTTTCTTTTTCCAGACCTGTCTGTTGTGAAATTGTATTTACAATATTTGTTTCCGGTTTATTAATTGTTTGGGCCAGGGAATTTAAGATTGTCTTTACTTCGTTAGTCTGTACATTTGTACTCTGCGCAATATTGGCGACGGATTGATTATTTTGTGAGACACCGTTGAAATAGGACGAGCTGACTGATCTTACTTTATCCTGACCTATTCCTGTCTTCTGAGTAACTGTATTAACAATATTTGAAGTCTGACTGATATTTTGAGCCAGGGAATTTACAACCTTATTGACCTGGGTTTTATCTATACCGGTTTGCTTGGAAATTCTCTCTGATATGCTTGTTGTTGACTGACTTATATTTTGAGCTACCGAATTAACAACGTTGTTTACTGTTTCTTTTTTAATACCTGTCTGCTGGACAACAGAATTAATCATATTCGAGGTAGATTGGTTGGAATTCTGAGCAAGTGAGTTCAAAACTGTCTTGACTTGATTTGTCTGCAGTTTTGTTGTTTGGGCAATATTATTCACTATCTGATTATTTTGTGAAACATTATTAAATAATGAAGAACTGATTGACTGAACTTTTTCTGCAGGAATATTTACTTTTACCGAAACTACATGTGTTACAGGAACCTGAGACATGGACTTAACCAGTTCTTCCCTCTTCTGAACCTGCTCAATCCTGGAAGTTGATATCGATGAAAGGATTTGCTTGGCTGATTTATCCTCTTTAATCGCTCTTGAGAACAACTCGGAACGGATATTCATATACTTCTGTCTCTCGGTCGGAGTCTCGGCTTTGGTTGGATTCTGGAGGAAATTCAGATTTTTTGTCATATTATTCCTGACTTCATTATTCGTTTCAAAACGGGCAATATCGGTAAGGTTGTTTACATTAAGATTCAAAGATTTAGCGATATCTACTGTCTTGGCTATCTTAATCTGTTCTACGGTCTCAAGATTTACTTTAACCGGTACCTCAATTCCCTTAGGCATCTGTAAAGCCGTACCGAAAGATGTCGAAGGTGAGGCCGGAGCCGGACCTATCGGCTGGAATGGCGGACCTCCGCGCATCTGATCGTACATTGAAAGCAGAATATTTTTCATTGACATGATTCCGTCACAGCAATAATCCCGGAAAATCCGCAAAAGCCACCAGGGGAAAAATACAACTGCCCAAAGCATTATCATTGATATTATGTACTCGGCAAAAGTATCGACATAATTACCGTTATTGCATACTGCTAATTTCTGAGCCGGCCCCCCATATAGAATATTTATGGCGGTCGGATAGACATAACCTGTTGGATCACATTTGGTCGGATCCTCGGTAACGCGGGAAAAGTCAAAAATGAAAGGAATCCCCGAACGCCAAACGGCTGTAAGACCTCCTAAAAATAAAGCGAAAAGAGGACCGTAAAAAAGCCACTGGAAAAATACACCTATCCAGATCCAGCCCACATTGCGGATAAAAACAAAAGGCAAGAGAAGAGCTAAAAACGGTGAAACAAAGAGCAAAAACCAGAGAAGAATTTTCCGGAGAATCAGCATTACTCCCATGACATAATAAGTAATATTGGTAAGCTTCAACATCAACAGCTCGGTATGAGCTCCTTCCTGAACACGGATATTCAGATCCCGGCAGCCGACAAACCTGATATAATTTTCTTCACCGCTTAAAACTCCGAAATTAATATTCAGTAAGTCTTTACCGCCCAATGTTTCTATAAAAAACTTCATCATAACGTCGGACAACTGGATAAGAACAATGACGATTGAAGCTGAGAAAGCCACATAAAGCAATAGAAGTGCGATTCGCGTAATCTGAGGCCAGATCTTAATCGAACTTGTGAAACTGGTTCTTTGACCGATTATAATCCCGAGACCCATTATGGCAGCCACCAGAACCAGCAGGAAAAAAGTAACATTCCTGGCGAGACTCCAAACCCTTAAAAGAGCCGAATCATTATCAATAGTTCCCGATCTGAAGACCCAGAATAAAAATTGCCTCGATCGTTCGTCTGATTTACCCTGGGCTGTAATCTCAGGATCCTCTACCCAGATATGATTTTTGGTCGGATTTTGCTGGAAAGTTGCCATATCACTCACACACTGACCTCCCCCGTCCGCCCGGCTGGTACTGTTGTAAATGCTTGAATTCAAAGCTGCCGGACATCCGCAGATAATCGGAGGTGTCGGAATAATCTGTGCCCAAGTAGAGTTAGCTAATTTAAAAAATATAAATACAATAAAAATAACACCCGCAAAACGCTTCATTCTTTCATAGTAAAGAAATGAATATTTAAATGCAATATGAAATGCCGGACACCTTTAAGGTGTACTTGAAGCTAAATCCACCTTTAAGGTGGTTTCTCTTTAAGGTGGTTTCACAGATAAGAAAGTTAGTTTAGAATTGAAAACTTCTTAAATCAGTAAAAGTAAGGACATCCCCGTCGTCAAAAATCAATCCTATTCCCTCAGCGTAGCGCTTAGTACTATCCGGAGTTTCTTTAACCAATAAGACATTCTCAAATTTACCGGCAGGTGTTGTAAATGTTTCACCTAATGAGAGATGCTCTGCCCGGTCAAAGGCTACGCCCGGAGCAATTTCCTGTTGATAGGACTGGCCTGCGACCGGAATAGCAGGCATCATAATTCCTGGCTTATTTTGACCTTCACCGGCTCTCCAAGATCCTTCATGCGAAGTAATCTGGCCGTTTTCATATATATCAACTATCTCTCCAAAGTAACATATTGTACCGTCCGAAGCCTGGGTAAAATAATTAAGCGATATTTCTTTTAAATTTCCGTCTGACCACTCTCTTTCCTCTATGACCCGGGTTTCAACACCTGCCACTACTTCTATCTTATTCAGCGAAGTAATTTGAACTTTAGAAGATTCGCTTTCAAGAATGCTGACCTTTCCTTCCGGATAAGAAAAAAAAGGGTTGTCGATATTTGAGGAAAAAGGGCCACTAGTCGGATCACAGACTGAGATATCAAGATCTGTTATTTGAGTCTGTCCTACAGTATTGGTTGAGTTAAGCGGCGGCTGTTTTTTTATTAAAAAAAACTTGACCAGCATTAATCCTAAAATAAAAACTAAAACTATAAGAATTTTTTGTTTAATCATTTTTTGTTTTCCTTTTGCCATAATCTTAAGCTATCAGATTGAAATCAATTGTCAAGAATTAATTCCGCTTGAAAAAGAGAAGAAAAAGATTACAATAGAAATCTATATGACGATTACAAAAGAACGTAACGTAGAAACAAAAAGAAGAATTATTGGTACGGAAAATAAGGTTTATACAATTGGACCGAATGGAAATATAGGTGAAATGGTAGAAACAGGCCGTCCTCCCTTTATAACTGGCGCCGGAACGAAAGAAGATACACTTTTCGTCGACTTTACAGGTCAGGGTTCTAAAGAGTATGATAATGACAAAATTTTATCAAGGCTTGGACTACCTGCACTAGCCGTTAAGGCTATCAACGATTTTTTAAGAACTTAGCCAAAAATAATTATTCTTCTTCTTAAAATTAACCCTATTTATTCCTAATTATTATATATACTTATTCGCCAATCTGACGACTTCTTTTTGCATAAATTTTTTTACTTCTTCCCATTCGACCTTTTCTATCATCTCAGGCATCTCTTTATTATCAGCATCATAATAAAATTGAAGGCTTTTGATTAAAGTAAATAAATTTGATGATAACTTTTGATATTTCTTATCGTAAAACCCGAACATTTTTTCGAAAGGAAAACATTTTTTTGCTAAAAAATAAAGATCAATAAAATCCTTTCTTGTACCACGATCTGTGATCGCTACCAACTTCATTCCGGCAATATCTTCTAGGCTTGCCAGGTTTATATTTAAAAACTTTTTAGTCGGTTTGATAAGAGGATAAGGGTAGTAGAAATAGCTGAATTTTATCTCATTAAACTTTCCGACCATTGTCTTTGGACTTTCATTATCAACTTCATGACTTCCTATTTTATTTAATTGTTTTTTTATTTCATCAACATTGAACTCAGCTTTGGAAAAAAAATCAAAATCAATCGAACGTCGATGACCTAACTGTAAGGCTAAAGAAGATTCGCCGGCTAAATATGCCTGGTCTAATATTTTACTCTTACCTAATAAGGCCAGAGAGTGTTGCGTATTGTCCGGTAGGGTTCCTGGAAACATATAATTTGATTTAGAGGAATTTTGTAAATTAAAGCCCAAAACGAAGCGTTACGAAGGGAAAAATCACGGAAATTTTTTATAGTATAAATTATTTGCTCTTCTTCAAAATTTTCCTTTACCCAATTTGCAGCCTCAATATTACCTTTTTCAAGAAGACGATTAATAATCGTATAAGCATTATTATTAATGTCCAACTTCTTTACATCCACGTCTCAGAAATATTTATGGAGCGATTTGGGGATTTTCATACTAAAATTATACTATAAATTTCGCTTGCGGTAACGATAACTAACAGCGAGTAACTATTCACAGTTCATGACAAAGATTATAATTAATTGTCATTGCGAGCGGTGAGTTTTGGAGCGAAGCAATCTCATTAATGGGATTGCTTCGTCGTCGTTCCTCCTCCTCGCAATGACATAGTCTGGTATAGTTTTGTCAAGAAGCGTGAACTCTTACAACAGCGATTCTGGACTAGCTCGCCTCGCTGGAGCTTCGGCGAAGCGGGCCAGAATGACAAATAACACTATTTATTTTACTGTTGCAACAAGCTAAAAAAGTACTATAATATGCTTTCATATGGTACAAAGATCTCCCGAAGAACCCACACCTGAAGCCGGTAGAAATCCTGAGCAAGTTTTATTAACTTGTCCTATACCAGAATGTGGACAAATCATATTAAATACAACACTCTCAAGATTAAGAGAATTAAAAAAAAATGGTAATTTAACGCATGATCTTGCTCTTCCATACATAAGACATATGACTAAAACAAAGCATGTCGGATTGAATTCAAATCATGAAAAAGTCATAATTGATGATTTTTCTAAAGCAGTGATACCTGGTCGGATTGGAATAAGGGTGCTCGACTAATCCTTTTATTTTTTTTCTTCTTCTCAAATTCATCCGGATTTATTTAAAGATAACAAAAGTAACCCC
The DNA here is from genome assembly GCA_001789635.1 of Candidatus Roizmanbacteria bacterium RIFCSPLOWO2_01_FULL_35_13. Taxonomy (GTDB): domain Bacteria; phylum Patescibacteriota; class Microgenomatia; order UBA1406; family GWC2-37-13; genus 2-01-FULL-40-13. Next base: position 6,731 of record MGAF01000031.1, read on the forward strand.
TAGTCTTTGTAATTTAACTAAACTTGTAAAATACGACTAAAATGTACTTCGACTAGCATTTATACAATAACAGGATTATAGTGATTCTAGTGGAAATTCCAAAAGTTGTGCAATCCAACTTCCCGTGGTTTCATTCAAATAAAGTTTGGGAATATTCCAATGGTCATTGGGACGGAGTTGTAAGAGATAATTCTTATCCCAAACTTACCGCTTTAACTTCAACACTGGATAGAGTGTTTTCAGACTTCGGTGATGGTAATCCTATTGAAGTGGAATCGATCAGTATTGGGTTAACTGCTCAGGCCATAAATTCTCTTCAAACAATATTAGGATTAATTCCCTCACATCTCACTTCTGATGTTTCACAGGAAACCTTAGATCAACGATACAAAAGTTCAGTTTTACCTTCAATTTAAAGGAGATTAAAGGATAATAAAGGATTTTGAGGGATTAATTTATCTTTTGAACTTCATCTTCTTCTCAAAATCATCAGGGTGGAACCAGAGCTGGAAATCGGTTACGATTTCAGAGGTTTGGTGTTTTCTAATAAAGGAAAGCTGTAACTTTTTAAGAACCTGTTCTATTTTATTGAATATAGATCGCCACGGATGACTGACTGATTTTCGCGGATTATAATATCTGCGGTAATCCGTTAGTAATCCGCGGTAATCGTTTTTAGCGTTCGGGAATATATCAAACACCCACTTATTTGTATCAATAAACATCAGATAAGTCCCATCCTTATCAACTAACGGTTTCATTTGGAGAATTTCGTGGGCAACATATTCTGTTTGTTTGAATTTTGGGATCTTTAGATCACTTTCGTCGAAAAAGAGGTTGAGGCAGACTTTGTTTTTGTGTTTTTGTGCGTCATTCTGGGGACCCTGAGCGGAGTCGAAGGGGACTCCAGAATCTAACGACGATTCTGGACGCGCTCTCCGCCAGCTGGCGGATCGCTTGCCAGAATGACGGGCACGGCGGATTCTTAAAAGTTGAGCTAAAAGTAAAGCAACAAATCTTCCTATCCAGAGGCGATTTTTAGCAGTAATGATAAAGAGGTCAATGTCGTGATCATCGTCGGCATTTAGCATGGCTACGGAACCGGAGAGACCAACCAGCTTAACAGATGGGACTAATGAGAGCAATTTGACGTATAGGTTGAACTTCCAGGAGGAAAGTTTATTAATAGAGATTTGTTGCCTTTTTAAATAATTGTTGATTGTTGATTGTTGATTGTTATTTTTGATATACTCCCCTAGAGTATATCTATATGCCCTATCTGAATTTGAAATTTGAAATTTGATACTTCGACTTTGCTCAGTATCAATCCTGAGCTTGCCGAATGGATTGAAATTTATATTGAAATCTAAATTTTTAATTTTTAAATCATTTTTATTTAAATATTGTTTGTTTCTTGTTGATTGTATCTTGTTATTTGTTGTTACAATGCCCCGTTTTTTCATCTTTTCTAAAATGCCCGTAATTTGCCTTTTAGAGGCCCTTATTCTCAAAAAGGTATATATCTCTTCAAAAGTTGGAGGATAATTGAAGAAAAGGAAATATTGAAGAGTTGACAATATTTCTTTTTCTAAATTTCCAATTTCCAACTTCCAATTTCTAATCTGCCCCATTGCCTCCAATTTTCTCACTTTGAATTTAACTTAACAAGCCCATAGGTAACAATAAATTGATTTTATTATATTATAGGTTATAATAAAGAATGCTTCCAAAATTTAGTACCTATGAAACCAGTCATAATGTAAAAGAAGCTTCATATTTTTTACAATCTGATCTTGAAATCACAACCAACGAAGGAATTGGCGCTTCCAGAACTATCATCGGTGATCCTATGTTGTCTAAAATCAATCTAGCAATTGCTGACAATTTATTATTAGTTAAGCCTACAGCCGATACTCCTTTTAGAATAACAGTTAATGCTTTAACAGAAGCCAAACCTAGAGGGCTTGAAAAATCTCCGACTCCTGGCGGCGACGTATCTATGGTAATGGCGCTCATAACAAAACCTATAGAAGAAATAAGCAAAGGTGATCCTCGTTCTACTGTTACAATATTTTCAGAGAGTTCTGACGGCCTTTCTCAAACTCCTATATCACATATCTGGAATAATTTTTCTGAATTCGAAAAAGAGTGGAATGAGATGTGTGAGCGCATAGGTGAAAATGTCAATCCTGTTATCGGGTGGGATGGACTATTCCAAAGAATAGCTGTTGCATTTTCTAAAGATTCAGGACGCTCGCCTTTTTCAAAAAAAATTATACTTGATTGGACTATTAATGAAGGCTTATTACGTTCTTTAAGTATCGAGTCTGAGCGAAAAAAAGCCGACCAGATTCTTCTTGAAAGCCTTGAAAATTTTCGAAAGGGTATTGCTGTGTATTTTGGATTACGTGCAAAACATAGAGAATGGGTGTTAAAACCCCTGATGGATAAAATAAAGGAAGCTCAGAATTTTACTTGGAGATGGGCGGCTAATGGCCCAGGAGCAATCACAATGACGACACTTAGTCCATGGCTTAATGATACATGGCTTTTATATGCGGATTATTGGAAATCTTTTGCCGATCCAGTAGCTCTAAATCCTTGTATACCTGGCCAACTGGAAATCACTCGTGGTTTTCAAACTGATCCGGCATTATCGAAAATGCTTGGTGAATTCACGCTACAAAATAATATCTCAGACTTAAATGCCTTTATTGATTCTCTATTGTCCAGCAGCGTCGACCCGACTCTAGTCAACGAATTACAGATGGGAAAACCGGGTATTAATTATGGCGTATTTACAAGCAATAGAGATCAACTTCATCTCGGATCCATGGCTACTTGGCCACATGTTCGAATAATAGATACAAACAAAATGGCCAAAGGAATAATACATATGGCTACAACTTTTACGGATGGCGCTCTAAAAAAAGATAGAGCTTTTGAGCGTGGTCAAATAACAGTTGAAGAGATCGAAAGAGCAACATCTGCAATTGTAAAAGGACCTCTTGCGGCGCGAGAAAATATTAAGCCATTTAAGGAACCGCTAAAAGACGATATATCAGCAAACATTTATAAAATATCGGTAGAATGAACTAGAAGTCAACCTACCAATTTGGCAAATCGAAGTTAGTACGTCCGACGAGTGGACAGGCACGAATTTTCCCAATTTTCTTACTTTATTAGCCTGTTGACAAGAAGAGGTGTAGAAATTATAATTTCATAAAATTATGACGATTAACCCAACCGAATTGATAGATTTATTACCTCTAACCTATGCTTTAGGTTTCATCGTATTTAGCATGATAGAGGTAGAAATTTCTAAAAGACTCCTATATGGTTTGAGAAGGAAAGAACAATTATCAATTTCTCCGATAATCACTGTAAAAAGTGATAATAAACAAATCATCGAAATTATTGATAAAACTACAAGAAGGGTAATTACTGAATTCCATGTTAAAGATTTAACTAAAAAGAAAAAAAGGGCTTATATTTCGTATCAAGGAAAAAATGTAGCCCGATTGGAGGAATCTAATAAAAAGCAAAATTTTAAAATCAAAGATATTGACCTCTTTGCAAATTACTCACCTGAAAATTATTAAGATTATAGAAAACTAAAAATGAGGCTGGGAACCCTGAGGGTTCGCAGGCACGGATTTTGTAAATTCCTTTAAACAATGATTCTGGAGTTCCTGACTTAGTCGGGGTCCCCAGAATGACGAAAAAAAGCAGAGAGAGAAATAAGCCAGAGAAATTTTATTAATCTCAGTTGTCTTTTCCATCTCCATGGCTCAACAATCAACCTAAACAACCATTCCATTCCAATTGACCGAATAAACTTCGGCGCCCGGGTAATTTTTCCGCTAAAATAGTCGAAAGCTCCGCCTACTCCCATTGTAACAATTCCTAATAATTTCTTTTTGTGACGGTCTAACCATAATTCCTGGTCCGGCGAACCAAAAGAAACAAATACTAAATGGGGCTTATAAGCAGTAACTATAGAAAATAGCTCATCTTCCTCGGATCTGAGGGGTTTTTTAATATTTTTAACGCCTGCGATACCTATAAATTTAGCTTGAGCGTAAGTATCACTATAGCACTGAGCAAGTCGAAGTGCCAGATTTGGCTTACCCCCGATTAGCAGCACTCTCAAGCTTAACTCATCAGCCAATTTTACCAGATCATCCATTAGGTCTACGCCCGTTAATCGCTCCAAATTTACACCGATCAGTTTACCCGCCAAAACTACTCCAATTCCATCTATGATTTGTAGTTGGCTTGTTTCAAGAATCCTTTTAAAACCATTGTTTTCGTTCGCTTCTATTATGTTCTCGGGGTTCAAAGATACTATTTGAAGATAACCCCGAGGATGAGCTATGTACATTTTAATTTGCTCTAGGATATTTGACTTACGTTGAGGATTAATCTTAACTCCTAAAAGTCGGAATTCTTTCATAATTTAGTATTATATTATAAGAAAGTTATTTGATATTAGTTATTAGATATTTAGATAATTTATGTACAAATTATTTTAATAGGATTTATTTGACAAATAGAACTAATTGGACTAATTTGGAAAAAATAAAATAAAAATATAAAGTAATACTATAAGTGATTTTAAGTATTATGTTATTTTTCCTAACTACTAACTACTAGCTAATAACTACTATAATATACATTATTATCGGATAGCTTCTTTAAAACTATTCAGGTTTTCAATTGCCATGCCTACACCCCTGATCACACAAAACAGCGGGTCTTCAACTACAAACGAGGCTACTCCGGTGTAATAAGTAATATACTTATCAATATTTTTTAATCCGGCCGTTCCGCCGGACAATACTATTCCTTTATCTACGATATCGGCGGACAATTCAGGCGGTGTCATGGCGAAGACCTGCTTAATTCCTTCAAGAATTTGTTTAAGCGGTTTTTGCAGAGCTTCATTAATTATTCCTTCCCCCACTTCCAAAACTTTAGGCATACCTGACTGAAAATCCCTGCCTTTAACTTCCATAGTCCTCTCTTGAACCACGTTATTTGATTCTGACTTTGAACTTTGGACTTTGGACTTTGGACTTTCAATAAATGCGTTTCCGATTTTTATCTTTATCTCCTCGGCAGTTCTTTCTCCTATTATCAGGCTAAGCTCTTTACGCAGAGTCTGCATGATGGCTTCATCCAGCTTGGTTCCGGCTACCCTAATGGTCTTAAATGCAACCAGTTGTCCCAAAGAAATTATCGCAACTTCCGCAGTTCCTCCGCCAATATTCACTATCATATGTCCGGATGCCTGGGAAATAGGGATTTTAGCTCCGATTGCAGCCGCCAAAGGCTCTTCAATTAAATAGACATCCGAAGCGCCTGCCTGTTTACAGGCCGATACCACTGCTCTTTTTTCTACCTGACTGGCACCGCCGGGAATTGAGATCATTACCTGAGGCCAGAGCACTCTACCGCGCAAGGCTTTTTTCAGAAAATAAGTGATCATCGCCGAAGTAGTCTTGTAATCCGCAATCACACCTTCGCTAAGCGGTCTCGCAGCTATAATCGAACCCGGAGTTCTGCCAAGCATCTCACGGGCGTCATTTCCGACCGCCAATATACGCTTATCTTCCTTCGAATAAGCCACTACAGTAGGCTCATTAAGCACTATTCCCTGTTCTGCAACGTAGACCAGAGTATTGGCTGTTCCAAGATCAATTCCGACTTTTTTTCTAAAAAACATAATAATATACAACTTTTATTGAATCAGTGGTAATTCGCTAGTCATCCGCGGCAATCTTATATTTAAGTGTGTAATATTGTATAATATTTTGCTCATGAAAGTCATCTATAGACTGAGTTTAATTATTATATTTGTTTCACTTCTGACCGGTATAATAGCCTTTGCAAGGGGTTATCGCGTGGATTTTCAAAAACAAAGCGTAACTTCAACCGGTATAATTGCAGTCAGTGCTTTTCCCAAGGCTTCCAAAGTATTGGTAAACGGTGAACTTAAAGGAGTAAGCGATATTAATCTTACTTTACCACCGGGTAATTACGAAGTTGAGGTCAGAAAGGACGGCTACACAAGCTGGAAAAAAACAGTCGACCTCAAAGGAGAGCTTGTCCTAAGTCTTGACATACTACTCTACCCTTTGAATCCGTCTTTATCTCCCCTGACTAACCTTTCAATTATTAAAGCCGTCCCCATAGTCCAATCCAATAAAATTATTCTTTTTTCCGAAAATGATGACGCTACAAAAGACGGGATATATCTTTTTGAGGAAAGCCTTACTCCCATTCCTTTTTTTACTCCTTTAAAGATTCTTGCCCTTAAAAAGAGCCTCGCAACGGCACTGGGAGAATTCAGCCTTAACGATACGACAGTCGATGTCGCTCCTGATACCAAGGAAGCTATTTTTACATTTAAATCTCTGTTAGGAGCACCTGCCTATCTTCTATCGCTTGAGGAGGAAAATATAAGTTTCTTTGATATTTCTTCCTCAAAAGAAACTTTGATAGAAGCCTGGACAAAACAAAAAGACGAGGTAAATCAAAAAATATTCGAGGCTTTTCCGGCAGAAATCAACAAAGTTGCCAGCGATTCATTCCGTGTCATTGAATTTTCACCCGATGAAACGAAACTTCTTTATTTGGCAAAACTAACAACAATAATTCCGGTAACCGGAAAAAAATCTTTGATCGCGGTTAACCAAACTCCGGAAATAAGGGACCTTGAAGAAAATTCAATGTATGTCTATGATAAAAAAGAAGATAGAAATTATAAAATACAAATTCCTAATTCCCAATTATTAATTTCTAATTACATTGGGAATTGGAAATTGGAAATTGGAAATTCTATCACATGGTACACGGATTCCAAACATCTGGTAATCAATGAGGGAAAAAAAATATCCCTTATAGATTTTGATAACCAAAATAAACAAACCGTATATTCCGGTATTTTCGACGGTAACTTTTTCAAAGTCGCAACCGATGGAAAAATACTGATACTTACTAACCTAAACCCGGAAGCAAACCGTTTC
>MGAF01000032.1 GCA_001789635.1 Candidatus Roizmanbacteria bacterium RIFCSPLOWO2_01_FULL_35_13
ATTTTCTGGAAACAGAAAAGATTCGCAAGAAGGTCGGGACAGGTACTGCATGGCTGTCGTCAGCTCGTTCCGTGAGGAGTACCCTTAAGTGGGACAACGAGCGCAACCCCTATCCGCTGTTATATTTGTCAGCGGAGACTGCTTCGACATAATGTCGGAGAGGAAGGAGGGGCAGACGTCAAGTCAGCATGGTCCTTATACCTTGGGCTACACACATGTTACAATGAATAGCTACAATGGGTTTTGCCAGACCGCAAGGTCGAGCTAATCCCTTAAATCTATTCTCAGTGGGGATTGAGGTCTGCAACCCGACCTCATGAACACGGAATTGGTAGTAATCGCGGATCAGCTATGCCGCGGTGAATACGTTCTTGCCTCTTGCACACACCGCCCGTCAAGCCAACAAAGTCGCGGAAATTTGAATCTCGATTTATCGTGAGAGGATTTCCCTGGCGATGGGGGTTAAGTCGTAACAAGGTATCAGTTCTGGAAGGAGCTGATGGATCACCTCCTTTCTAATTTTTTTCTTAGTAAAAAAATTAGTCCGTCTTAAGCTCGGGAGAGCCATAGAGGACTTTAAACTTTTTCTATTCTCCTAACCCGTTTAGTAGACTAAAAAATTAAAATTTTAATTTTTTTAATTTCTTAAGAAGCTTTCTTAGAAGTTATTTAACTTTAATCTTAATCTCCATTCCAGGTCGCGGATAATTAAAAAAATGCAATCCAGTTTCCGGATTTTTCTCGGTAAAGTGTCTCCAAATTGAGATTTCCAAATATCTATCGTCAAACTTTCCGGAAGAACCAGGATAAATTACCAACACACCAGGTTCACCGCCGAATAAATTGGTAACAAATTTTGCTTTTTTTGTTACATTGTTAATCGTTATTGGAACTAATTCTTCATATTCAAATTTACCTTTGAAAAAAGAATGTGGAATTAGCGTCTTAATATTCCCAAAATTATCTATATGAGCCACGTAATGACCGTCAAGTCTCGGTATTATATTTCCGGAAATTTCCTCGAGTTCCAATTCATCTTCCATCTCGTCCATTAAATGAGCAGCAATCCTAGGATATAGATCCCTTGAGTGAAACTGACCTTCCGTATTCAATCCCTTATACTCGAAAATTTCTTCAACTTTATTCTTAATTAATGAAAAATTATAACCTGCATCCGGACCGGTCAAATATATTCCCGTTTTTAATCTAATAATTAAGGGCTTGGCGCCTTCTGCATTATGCAAAGGATGATCCGAATGTAATCGAGGATCGGTATTCTGCAATATTACTGTTTCCAGCGGTTTACCAAATCTTTCTTCAACTTCAACAATTTGTGAAACAAGAAAAGCGGTGTGAATAGTCGATGGGGTCGATGGTATAAATGTAATAACTCCTCCGTTGTGATCCTTTAAATAACCTTCAACAGATGACCTTATTTCCTGACAGGAAAGCGGATCGGCCGCAACATCGGCAACTACGATTAATTTTTTCATTAATTAAGTTAAAAAAGCGCTTATGAATACAAAAAAAGATGCAAAAATTATTATAACAGAAGAAATTATTGTAAAATAGTTATTCCATTTATTGTTTATAAAGTTACCCATTAGTTCTTTATTATTAGTTATTTTTAATAAAAAGAAAAAAATTATTGGAAGCAGAAGAGCATTGAGTGACTGAGTATAAAATACTATTTGGAAGAGTGAGGCAAAAGGTAAAATTACGATCAATGCAGCAACTACTAGCTGGAATAGAAACAACCCGTAAAAAAGTTTTCCTCTTTCATAAGGAGCATCAAGACTACCTGTAAAACCAAAAAACTCGGAAAAAGCATAAGATGTAGTCAAAGCAATAATAATAATTCCCATAATCGCAGCATTTAAAAGTCCGAACCCAAACAAAAAACTGGCAAGTTCACCTGCAAAAGGTTTAATTGCTAAAGCAGCTTGCTCTCCTGAAGCAAGTTTTATCCCATGAACAAAAAGAGTCGAGGCAGTAGCGACTATCATAAAAAAAGAAAAAAAACTGGCTAAAAAAGAGCCAGTGTATGCCTCAAACTGGGTATATTTTAATTTATCCGGCTGTATTTTTTTGTCAACTATGTAGCTGTTGATAAAAAACTGACCCCACGGTGTTATCGTAGTACCCAAAAGTGCGATTGAGGCAAAAATAAACTCCTTTGACAATTTTAACTGTACAGGTATAAAAAGGTTAAATATTGCACTTTTCCAGTCAGGATCCGCTTTAAAAGCAGATATTATATAACTCACATATAATACGGTAACCAACAAAAAAATTTTTTGGTTAGTCTTATAGTCTCCTTTTGCAACTACTAAAAAAGATAAAATAATAATGATGACCATCATCGGTATCAACGGCAAGTTAAACATATACGATACAACCTTGAGTGCAGAAAAATTTGCTAAAATCGAACCCATATTTGCTATTAAAAGCAGAAGAAACACAAAAAGAGCCACTTTCACACCATACCTTTCCCTTATGATGTCTCCAAGCCCTTTTCCGGTAATAGACGCTATCCTGACTCCCATCTCCTGAGTTACGGCAAGAAGAATTGTCACAAAAAGTAGTACAAATAAGATCGAATAACCAAACTGTGCTCCCACAAGAGAATTTGTCGCCACACCAGCCGCATCATTATCAGCCATAGCCGAAATCGTCGCCGGTCCAAAAACTCCCAGAAATATTATTAATCTATATTTATATTTCGCCCACAAATTCCTCATATAAAATTAAATCAATTTCACTGGATGATTTTTATCCCTGATTAAAGGCATTTATCACATCGACGATAGTAATAATACCAACCATGTGTTTATTATTATCTATTACCGGAAGTGCGCTTAATTTATATTTAATTAATTTGTTTAGTGCAATTCTTCCAGGAGTCGTCAGATGAATTACAACGACGTTTTGAATCATAAATCTATAAACCGGCGTATCGGGGGTTTGCAATAATAATTCGTGCAAATTAATGACACCAATTAATTCATTTTGTTTATTTACTATATAAATATGCTGTAAAAAAGAAAAATCAGCGGTTTCATCTTTTACTTTTTTTATCACATCACTAACCCTATCTTCGGAATTCACTGTAATAAATTCCGGTAATATTAAATTACCAATTGGAGTCTTAGATAGGCTTATTAAATGCATTAACTCTTTAAATTGTTTTTCCAACAAAAAACTCATCACTTGATTTCTCTTTTTTTCACTTAGTGTTAATAACACATCTACAGCATCATCCGGATCGATAGCTGATACTATTCGCGCGGCTTTTTCAGGAGTAAATAATTTAAATAACGATGCCTGGTAATTAACATTTAAATTACCGACTACACTGGCGGCAAATTTTTCATCTAATATATTTAAAATTTTTTTGGCATTGACTAGATTGGTTTTTTCTAAATAATCAGCTAAATCTTCTGGACGCATTTTTTCCAATTTTTTTTCATCTTTTTTCAATTTCACTTGCCCACGCGCCAACTCAAGAGGCTGAATATCAGCCCATGATAAGAATTGTAAAACCGGTTTAAGATGCAAACTTCTAACAATTTGATTAAAATATCTCTCTAATTTAAACCAGCGCAACAATCCCAAAACACCAATATCAACTCCTGCAATGTACATTCCGGCCTTATCCTGAATTGCAACATCATTTACCCGCACAATTTTATTCCCCTGAATATCAATAATTTGTTTATCAAGAATATTTTTAACTATGTAGAGTTCATTCTCACCTAAATTAACAGTTAGATAATCTTTTTTTAGAGTAATGTATGTATCTAATTTCAAAACGAAGGAAAAAGGTATAACCAGAGCATTATTATTTTTTTTGCTTACAACTATTTTAGTTATATCAGGCTTTTCAGTAGCAGAAAAAATAAGATCTTCCAATTGTCCTACTTCAATCATATCTTCCGTAACCACTTTTTTTCCTTTCAGTTCAGAAAAGTAAATCATGTAAGTATTATGGTATTTTTATTTGTATAGATCAATAGTTAAGTTAATCATTCATTATGTATTGAGATCTTTTAGGCATAATTCCCGCAGTAAACCATCTTCTAATATATGGCCTATCACCTATCATAACCTGAGAATAGCCTAGATTTTTAGTCATTTTAATAGCCGGTATTCTTTGATATGGAATATCAGATACAACCACTGCATTTTCCCAATTTCTATCTCCTTGAAACCAGTAGTTACCGTTTTCACCCCCCATCAGTAAATGATTTAATGTAGCTGCTCTAGCTAAAGTAGCTAATCCTTTATCGCGATACTCGGGACTTGCGTCCGTGGCCAAATCTGTAGCGCAAATCAAATAAGAGCCGTCAGGCTTTTGCGTTGGATAACTTAGGCCGGCAGAAGTTATAATTATTTGATCATTGCCAACCGGAGTAATAATATAAAATAAGCCATTATCCTCATCTAATGATTTTTCATCAAGTGAATTAATAGGATGGGTTTTATTTAAAAACTTTTTCAGAGGGGCAAAATCGTTCCTTAGTGCACGCCTCAATATTAAATTTTCAGGTAACTTTAGATTTGTTGGTGGCCTATAGGTTTTATTATTTACAGTCATTCGAACCTCATCGATAAATGGCAAAAAAGATCCTTTTGCTGTATATAAATACAAAGGTCTTTGAAGAATTCTATGAAACATTCCATCAATAGAGTTTACATCAACTTGATCTCTGTCAACAACGAAAGGAAAGTCAAATTTATTTTCAAAAACTTTAGGAGCTAAAAAGAGCATGTGTTCTAAAATTGCTTCAGCCTCACCAGTATACAATAACCGCGGTTGAGCTTTATAAGCTTGATTTTTTTCCTGTTTTCTTGCAATTCCTCCTCCATAAGCAGTCGCGTATGCAACTGGAATTTTAAACTCATTTAACAAAAACCACCAATCAGTGAAAATTCTTTCTCTTGAATTATAATTATCAATATCACTATAAAATTTAATTAATTTTTGTATTGAAATAGAAACTTTGGGGTATGTTCTAGCTGTTATTTCAGAAATAGTACTGTCTATAATATCCCGATCTGCTTCGGTTAAACTCTTTCCTTTTAAAAAAATTGCCGAATGGTTATTAAATTTAAATGACTCGTTATTAGGAATACTATGTAAACGCTCAGAAATTGATTGTAATTTAAGACGAGTTGATTCCACCATTTAAATATTATACCATTCTTATGGGATATTTAAATTCGTTGTTACAGGTTATAAATATAGAATAAATATTATGTCATTTTACTATAGATGTAAATTTATACTAAATACCATACCTTATGCAATCTAACAAGGCATTATTAATAACCGACATGATTGATGTTTATATTTACGGTGAAAAACCGCTTGTTCCTCTTGAAAGTCGCGAAAAACTAATATTGAATATTAAAAAAGCAATAAATCTGGCTAGAAAGAAAAACATCCCGATTATTTATGTTAACTCCGCTTTCAGAACTACTGACCCTATTTACAAATTAATAAATTACCGGGAACAAGCTACTGAAAAATTAAATGAGTCTAAGGTTATTAATGATCTCAAGCCAACATCAAAAGATTTGATAGTGAAAAAGAGAGGTTTTGATGGATTTTGGCAGAGTAATTTAGATCATCTATTAAAAAAAATGGGTATTACTGAAATATTTTTGGTTGGCTGCCAAACGGATTGTTGCATAAGAGAAACAGCTATAACAGGATCACAACTTGGATACGATGTCTTCGTCTTGGAAGATTGTTGTCAAACCAGCAGAGAATTTGGACAAATCGCCGCACTTAGATTTTTTTCTATTTGCACAAAAGATGTTATTAATCTAGCGGAGCTTCAAAAAAAATACTTCATTTAAAAAACTATTTAATTGTAAGAAACCTTAAAAATAAGTATAATATCATCACAAAATAGGGTGTGTGGCTCAGTGGTATCCCAGAAGAACTCTTACCTCGGTCTGGAGACTTTCAGCTTCGCACTCCCGAGGAGCGAGTCTTCGGGGCGGGGAGCACCGTCCTGACCCGCCTGCCAGAGTTACAAGTAGGGTCGCTAGTTTATCGGTAGAACACTTTCCTGATAAGAAAGAGGTGCTTGGTTCGATTCCAAGGCGACCCACCTAGTCCACATCGACTGCTTAGCTCAACGGTAGAGCACTTCGTTTACATCGAAGGGGTTGGCGGTTCAAATCCACCAGCAGTCACTAATGTCCTATTTATACATTCTACGAAGCTTAAAAGATAAAAAGCTTTATATTGGAACTTCAAATAATCTATGCGAGAATAAAAAATTTAAACGCAACAAAAAACAGCGAAGAGCTTCCGTCCCTTTACCAGATTTTTAGCCATGTCTCGATAAAATCGGGATTTAGGCAATCGAATTGTAAGGAATATAATTCATTTTTTACCTTTTTTCAGCAGTTTCTTTGCAAGCTTATCAAAATCGGAGATAAATTTTTTGTCCACATTTCTTTTATAATAAGTAAACTCTTTTTTTGCTTTCATTTCAGCGCTCGCTGCGCTTACGCTTCCTGAATATTTAAGAATCCCTTTACCCATAAGAGCCAAATATTCATCAAGTTTCTTAATCCAATCAGCCATTTTCATTGCTTTTTCACTTTGAGCCTGGATTTCGGCAAACGAAAGATACGCGTCAACAATGCGATTTAAAAGCTCCAGTTCTTTTTCATCAAGATAGTTTTTCGCTATAAAAATATCGCGTTTGATGGGATGATATCCCGGGAAGTTTGTCAAACCAAAATTTTCTTTATTTCTGCTTACCCGTTCAGAAATAATTTCAGCCGCGGTCTTACTTGTCACGGCATAATGCATTTTATTCTGCACGGTTTTGAAGAATAGATCAGTTTCATTCGCGTCTTTTCGGTAATCAATCGAGGTTGAATAAATATCAGTCACTTTCTGATAAAACATGCGCTCGCTACTGCGGATATCGCGGACGCGCTGCAAGAGCTCTTCAAAATATCTAGATTTGAATTTACACGATATCCGACAGCGATAATAGTTTCCAGATTGTAGTGTTTAGCTTTATATTTTTTTCCGTCCGATGCAGTTATCGAGTATTCCTCGACAACTGAATTCGGATCAAGTTCTCTTTCGGCAAAAATGTTTTTCAGATGCAAGGAAACATTATCAATACTGCATTCAAAAAGTTGAGCAATCAGCTTCTGCGTCAGCCACACATTTTCATTCTCAAAGCGTACTTCCACCCGCGCCTTGCCGTCATCTGATTCGTAGATGGTAATTTGAGCATTAGGTTGTATATTTTTTATTCTGTTCATATTTTCATTTTTCGCCATGTCCCGATAAAATCGAGGTATAGGCCAACAAATTGTTAAATAAAGTATAGCATCAACACAACAGGCTTTATAAATTAAAAAAGTAAGAAAAATGCTAGAATACATGCACTAAAATTTTTTCTTTCGAAGCTAATCAGGAGTGAATAGAAACTAAAATAGCTTAATCTAATAATAACTTGAAAAATAGATTATAAATGTTTATAATCTACCATACTGGATTATACAATTCCATAATCTACTATGAATAACCCATTTATTCCGGTAAAGCTACCGATAAAGATTGACTATCAGCCATTACTAACACAGATTACAAAATCACACAGGGAAATAGCCAAACTTGACGCATTACTCTCGCAATTAATTAATCCACAGCTTCTTGAAAGAACTTTACTAACAAAAGAGGCCGTAATGAGTTCACAGATAGAAGGAACCCAAGCAACTATTAACGATGTATTTAAATATGAAGCTAAGGGAGATATAAAACAAGAGTCAAAAAAAGATATGGACATTCAGGAAATAATAAATTATAGAAAGACATTAGAAAAAGGTGTTTCTTTATTGGACAAAAGACCGATTTCGGAAAATTTTATTAAGGAATTGCATCGGGCGTTATTGCAATCTGTTCGTGGCCACAATAAAGCTCCGGGTGAATTCAGAAGGAATATTGTCTATATTGCTAAACCTGGCGCACCGGTTGAGGAAGCAAAATTCATACCGCCACCACCCACTCTTATTCCGGAATTATTCAGTAATTTAGAACGATATATTAACTCAGATGCTGAACATGACAGTCTTGTCCAAATCGCTGTTGCTCACTATCAATTTGAGGCAATTCATCCTTTTATGGACGGTAACGGTAGAATAGGTAGGCTAATAATATCTTTATTTCTTTTTGATAAAAAACTGCTTTCTTATCCGTACCTATATTTAAGCGAATATTTTGAGATCAATAGAGAGGAATACTATCAACTTCTGCGAAATGTAAGTCTAAAAAATGAGTGGTTTAATTGGATTTTATTTTTTCTAAAAGGGTTGGAAGAACAGGCAAAAAAAGCTCAAATTTTAGCTCAAAAAATTAATAACCTATATAACTCAATTGATGAAAAAATGCC
Organism: Candidatus Roizmanbacteria bacterium RIFCSPLOWO2_01_FULL_35_13; assembly: GCA_001789635.1. Taxonomy (GTDB): domain Bacteria; phylum Patescibacteriota; class Microgenomatia; order UBA1406; family GWC2-37-13; genus 2-01-FULL-40-13. Next base: position 8,433 of record MGAF01000032.1, read on the forward strand.
TGAACTGAGATCGGTTTATGCGTCGTCTTTTTTCCACGCCTTGTTTAAGCAACCGATTTTTACCTCAAGATCGATAAGAAAAGTTATCAAATTCAAAAATAACCAAACCCTTTTTGATTTAATTGCAAAATTTCAAAAGGCGGATCTAATAAAAGAGCTAACGTCGAATCAAAAGAGAAATAAAATGTATATGTTTAAAAAACTGATAAATTTAATTCAGACTTGATAACAAGAAAAAAAGCTCCCCGCAAGCTGGCTTTCTCTTTCGAGATTATCCATAACCCTTTCGAATTATGACCGCGTAATGTTCCTAGACGAGAAGCTCTCATCGCTTCTGTAGGTTTTTTTCCACAATTTCCCGATAAAATCGGGATTTAGGCAATCGAATTGTAAGGAATATAATTCATTTTTTACCTTTTTTCATGAGTTTTTTAATCTCCCGGTCAAAGTCAGAAATGTAGTTTGCGTCCCGATCTCTGCGATATATTTCATATTCTACTAAGGCTTTCTTTTCTGCCTGTTTCGCGCTCACCCTGCCGGCACTGTGAAGAAGTTGCTTTTCACTAATTGTTAAAAACTCATCAAGTTTTTTGATCCAATCCTGCATTTTCATAAGGCGACCACTGCTTGCCTGCAATTCGGCAAAATCTATATATAAAGAGACTATCAAATTTAATTGATTGAGTTCATTTTCATTTAAATAATTTTTAGCGATTACTATATCGTCAGTGGTAATATAATCGCTTTTAAAACTCATCAGACCCATCAATGGCTTTTTACTATCCGCCCGCTTATTTATAATCTCGGCTGCCGTATGTCCATGTACCGCAAAATGCATTTTGTTCTGCACAGTGGCAAAAAACTTTCGGGTAAGCTTTGCGTCCTGTTTATAATCAATACTCGTCGCATAAATATCAGTTACTTTCTGATAAAACAACCGTTCACTGCTTCGAATATCCCGCACTCGCTGCAACAGTTCTTGAAAGTAGCGCGCTCTGCCACCGGCCTGCTTAAGCCTTTCATCATCCAACGTAAAACCCTTGATCAGATATTCCCGTAGTCTTTCTGTTGCCCATTTGCGAAACTGCGTTCCCTGTTGGGATCTCACCCGATAGCCAACAGCCAGAATTGCATCGAGATCATAGTGCTTTGTGTCATAATCTTTGCCGTCCACGGCAGTTATCCGGAAATTCCGGATAACTGAATTTTCAGCCAACTCTTGCTCCAAAAATATATTTTTCAAATGCTCGTTAACCGTGCGTACATCGACATCAAAAAGTTCCGCAATTAGTTTTTGCGTCAACCAAACATTCTCGTCTTCAATTCTGACACTAATTTTTTGTTCATCACCAAGAGTTTGATAGATAGCAATTCGTGGTTTTTTAATTTCTTTTTTCATATTTTCATTTTTTGCCATGTCCCGATAAAATCGAGGTATAGGCCAACAAATTGTTAAATAAAGTATAACATCAATACAACAGGCTTTTATAAACTTTAAATGCAGGAAAAGTGATAAAATGTATCTATGCCGCTTTTTAAACTGCAAAATGACAACTTAGAGCCGATTGTTTCTAAAGATTTTAAAGAAAAAACGCTTCAGAGTATTACTGAAGAAAATTTAAACAAAATATTTAATTTGAAATTTGTTTCTACTGAGTTTTCCTTACATAATTTTAGAATTGATACTTTAGCCTTTGATGAAGAAAATTCATCTTTTGTCATTGTTGAATATAAAAAAGATAGAAGCTTTAGTGTGATTGATCAAGGATATTCTTATCTATCATTACTTTTAAATAATAAAGCCGATTTTATTTTGGAATATAATGAAAAAAATAATAAATCTTTAAAAAGAGAGGATGTAGACTGGACGCAATCAAGAGTAATATTTGTTGCAAAAGATTTTACTTCGTACCAATCAAATGCAATAAACTTTCGAGATTTACCAATAGAATTATGGGAAGCAAAACTTTATCAAAACGATATTTTTCTGTATAACCAACTGAAATCACCAGATACAAATGAGTCTATAAAAACTGTTTCTAAAAGTAAAACCATAGAATCTGTCAGCCGAGAGGTAAAAAAATATACAATATCTGATCATTTTAAAGAAGGTTGGGAAAAAAGTAAAGAATTATATGAAATTCTGGAAGAAAAAATTTTTAATCTTGACGCTCGCTTCACTGTAAGTCCACAAAAATACTATATTGGATTTAAAATTGGCAATCAGGTCGTAATAGGAGTAAAAATCAGGAAATCAAAATTAATTATTCGGTTAAATCGAGTCCAACCAAAAGACTTAGTAGACCCTGAAAAAAAAGTAAAATATCTTAAAAATAGCTTTGAATACTACCATAAGCACATTTCAGATTATGAATTTACTGATGAAAAAGATATTGACTATGGAGTGTTTTTAATCAAACAAGTTCATGAAAAGTTTTATAAATAAATATAGCAAATACAAAAATCACTCTCTCACAATTAGAAAACCATTTATTTACGGCAGCAGATATTTATTAATTACACTCCTGGAGTGAAAGAGGTTGGCATTTAGCTTTAAAATGACATTAAGAATAATTCAAGAGTTTTAATATTCATTTAAGTAATCTTGAAATTTAATAAACCAAATTGTCCCAAGTGCGGGGCGGGAAGCGTGATGAACTGTTATATCACTAGATTTTTGATCGAAACGGTCAAAAGAAAATTAACTGTATAACTCAAATACCTGCTTTTTTTAACAATGATTCATTTATCGGTGTGGTCACAGTTCCTGCCTTTGTTTTTTCTTTGACTATTTCTTTAAGATTAGCTGGTCTAAACTTATTTCGATAAAGTTTTCCTATGCGAGTTTCTCTTTGAGATTCTACATCAAAATAATCTACAAAATAGATAATACCCGAAATCCACGACCAGATCTTTGGAGCTTTATGGACTCTAACCTCACTCGAAGCATATACATTCATGGATGTATTATATACTATAATAACAAAAAGGCAGATATCGACAGGCTCTAATTGCAAGGTCATAAATAGTTTTCCACCCCTGGGATGGAATAGAAGATATTGGCAAGCTTAGCAAGATTTAAAATGACAAAGAAAATATTTTTTACAAAGGAGGAAGTCTGCCACGGACTGCACGGGATACTGCATTTGGATTTGATGCATTCCCAATAGCAGCTTTAACTTTTTCTTCAGGAATAATGCCTTGTAAAGCTTGAGTTACATTCTTAATCGCTTCTTGCGTTTCTACTGCTATTGCCGCACCTTTAGGTCTATACGCTTGCCATTCTGTAAATCGTTTATTAACATCAGCGGATAAATCAGGCCGAACTGTCATATTTATTAAACATAATACTATAAAATTATTTTTTAGCAATAGTTCCACACCTTACGTGTTAAGCTCTCCATAATATAGTATTTCTTTTAAATCGATCGCAGTTTGTTTAAGATTAAAAAGAAGGGTGGGTTTGGGGCATTACACCTTCCGGTCCTAGATAGTATTGTTGTGGGAACACGGTATTCCAGAGACTCCCACCCACCCTAGTCTTTTTTACGATGAAGACTGTCAAATAGTTCCACACCCCAGGGGTGAAAGATGTTATTGATACGGTCTATACTAACTACACTAAAAATTGATTTAAGTCATTGTGATAATCTTATAAGTTGACATGTTTGATTGGACTATACTAATAGTTTCATTAAAATAACTTACCTATATTTGACTTTCAAACTTTCTTACGGCAGAATGGAGAGGTGATTTAAAAGCTAAATAAACCAAAACTGGGTTTTGGAAAGTTCGTTAGGACTCTGGACCTATTGTATTTAATTTTAATATTCTTGACGGATACTACAGAAGATTATGTTTTTTATGTAGGTATCGGAATTGTGCTTTTGAATGCAATTGTTTTGTTTACTAAGCATAAACATTCCAAGCTTTCAGAATCTATAGTCAATCTGTTACTGATCAATCTGCCTGTCTGGTTTATTATCATCTCACTTACTACAATTCAGGATCCGTCACCCACACAAGACAAAATCGCAATAATCTTAATCTTTATTAGCTGCACGATAGTCCTGGATTTTATTTTTCGGTTAATTTACAAAATTATCGAAATCAGAAAATTCCAACTGTTATTTAATATCTTTAGTATCATTTTTATGGTTACCGCTTCTTTTTTCTTTTTTCAAATTTACTCTGAAAATATTCTGAATTCGGAAATTAATGACAGCAGGTTGCAGTTATTGGAAAATAAATTCGGGGGTGCAAAAAATCTCACCTGCAGTGAAAGTGAAACAGCTAAAAAAGTAAAGCCTTCAATAGTCAGGGTGATCGGCGGTGAAGGCGAGGGATCGGGATTTATGGTCAATGATAATGGTCATATTTTAACCAACTTTCACGTCATTGAATTTGAACCTGCTCCCAAAATCATGTTCTCTGACAACACTTTTGAAACTCCGGTAATCCTTTTTGCCGATAAAAATGCGGATCTGGCAATTCTTAAAGTCGAAAAAATAATACCCGCCATTACCTGGGGCAACAGCGATAACCTGAGTCCTACCGACGAAGTTCTGGCTTTCGGCTTTCCCTTCGGCAGCAGAATCGCAGGCGACGTCACCGTCAAAAAAGGTTCATTGTCTGCCAAGCGCATTATCAAGGATGCGGGAGGTCTGGAATATTTACAGATCGACTCCACACTTAATCCGGGAATGAGCGAAGGACCTTTGATAACTATCTACGGGGACTTTGTCGGTATTAATACAGCCGGAACCGAAGGCTTGGGACTCGCAATCTCTTCCAATTCCTTCAAACAGAAATATCTGGAAATGCTTGCTTCGAACGATCCTTTGAAAGATATTAAACAAATTGTCTTTGACCCGAATAAAAGTCCGCTGGATACAGTCGAAGCTTTCTACAACTATATCAAAATCAGAAAACTCGACAAAGCTTTTGCCTTACTTGGGGAAAAGTTTACCGAGGGAATGACTTTTGAAAACTGGAAAAAAGGATATTCTCCCAACATTGATACCTCACTGATCAAAGTCGAAAATGATCAGGGAAAAGAAAATACGGTCAAAGTGAAACTTGGAACTAAAGATCTGGTCGAAGATGAAATCATCTATAAATATTTTGAAGGTTGGTGGGAAGTGAAAGAAGTTGAAAAAAATCTCAAACTCTGGTGGCCAAAGATAAAAGAAGTTAAAGATCCCGATTGGTTGTGGTTTTATGAATAGTATATCTGTGTTTTATAACACAAAACTAATTCTATTCTAACCTCTTTTAATCTGACTACTTCCCCAGAGAGTTGGAGCGGAAGATTGCTTAAGGAAGGAAAAAACCAAACTTGCAGCGCGCGCGCCAGACCCAACCGCAGACGTTATTTGCTCAATTGAGTATTTATGACTTATCACGTCTCCCGCAACATAGACTCCGGGAACAGAAGTTGATAATCGTTCGTCAACAGCGATAAACCCACCCGGATCCATTTTTACTCCCAAAGGCAAAAGTAGAGCAGTGCCGGGAACTCCGCCAACTTCAATAAAAACTTTGTCGATTACTAAATCTTTTAATTCTTCCTGGTTTTGCGAATTTTTCGACTTAATTTTTACAGAGTTAACTTTTTGACCATCTCCTGAAATTTCAGTAAGTACCGAATTGTAAATTACTTCAATCATTGGATTTTCGGCAATATGTTTTGCCCAAACCGTATCACAGCGGAGTTCAGTACCCCGATAAATTATAAAAACTTTCTTTGCCGAATGTCCTACCTGTACAGCAGTTTGAGCCGCAGCATTACCACCGCCAACCACTATCGCCGTCTTATCAAGATAATCAAACTTACCGCACTTGGCACAATACTCAACACCCTTTCCGACATATTCATTTTCACCCGGAATATTTAATTTTCTTCTTTCCACACCCGTTGCCAATATAATTGTTTTAGTTTCAAAAGCTTTGTTTTGTTCCGTCTTCAATAAAAATCCCGTTTCAACTTTTGTAATATCAATTACCAGATCTGTTAAAATTTCACCGCCTCTTTTTTTTGCCTGCTCCAACATTTTATTAGTTAATTCCTGTCCGTTAATCTCAGTAAAACCGGGGTAGTTCAAAATATCCGGAGCTAGTGTCATCTGTCCGCCGACTAATTTTCCAATCAGTAAGTGTTTCAATCCAAAACACGAAGCATAAATTGAGGCAGTAAGCCCTGCGGGTCCTGCGCCGATTATAATCAAATCAAACATGTATAAATATTAGCATATATATTTATCACAATACAAATTGTGACTATTAACCTGAATAAATATGATCTATCGATAGATCGAGTTTTATATTTAGTAAAATCTAAGAATACCTTTTTGCGGCTGAATCGATAATTAATTTCAACATTTCTTCATATGCAATACCGGCTGCTCTACAAGCAAGTGGAAAATAAGATGTTGTAGATACTTCGGGTGGAAGTATACCGGGCGGAGAATTAACTTCAAGAACAAACGGATTACTTTGATAATCCAATCGCAAATCAACCCTGCACCAGTCCATAATATTAAGAGCCCGCCATAACTCTAGGCAATTGATTTCAATTTTTTTCTTTAGCTTTTTATGCATGGGTGCAGGACAACGAAGATAATCCGTATTTCCTTCTTTTTCTTCAAAAATCCATTTTACTTCAAATGAATCCAAAGGCAAAATATTTTTTGGCAGTTTTGAATGATCGGGTGAAATCATAGGTAAAATACGGGGTGGGTTTCCCAACATTGCAATAGAATATTCCGGTCCGGATAAAAAAGGTTCTACCATTGCGGCTTCGTGTTTAAAAGTTTTTAGCATAAATTTAATTTGTTTTTTTAATTCATTATCATTTTTTACAACACTTTTATTATTAATTCCTGCTCCCGAGCCTTCGGAAACAGGTTTAACAATAAGAGGGAAGTGCAGATTTGGATTTAACTTTGCATCACTATTTGAGAAAAGTTGAAAGAGGAGAGTTGGTACATTATTTGCCAGAAGAACTTCTTTTGTTTTTGCCTTATTTAATACTAAAGCTTGTGTTAGCGGTGAAGAACCGGTATAGGGAATACGAAGCATTTCTAAGATCGCCGGCAGCTGGGCTTCGCGGTCTTTACCGTAAATTCCTTCCGCAACATTAAATACTAAATCTATTTTATTCTTATTTTTATACAGGTTCAAATAAGCTTTTTCATCCGCTTCAACGGGAATTACTTTATAGCCGCAATTTTCCAAATGTTTAATCTGCCATTTGGTTGTAATTGGGTCATCAAGATCAACCTCCAGTTGAGTCCTGGAATCTCTTGGATCAGGATATTTGTGCCTAACATTGTAGAGAAAGGCAATAGTCTTGATTTTCATATAAGTTTGTTATTAAATTATTCATTCTATCAAACAGTTTAAAAAATATTTAATATAAATATAAATAATGTTTTTACTCCCGGACTCTTACATTGAAATAAAAAAAACAGGCAAAAAAGGTAGAGGAGTATTTGCTAAAAAAGATGTACGGGCTGGCACAATAATCGGTGATTTTCTCGGAAAAATTGTCAATGATGAAGAGGCGGACAAACTAGAAAAAAAGTATGGATTATATGCTACGTATTTTGATGAGTATCGTTCTATTTTTCCCAATCTGAAGCAAAACGGCGTTCACCTGATAAACCACTCATGCATGCCTAATTGTGACGTATATCCTTATGAGGCACATTTATTATTTTTTGCGGCGAGGTATATTTTTGCCGGGGAAGAATTAACTATATCCTATGGAATTGAAGGACCTTCCACCGCAAAAGATACAAATTATCCTTGTTTCTGCGATTCATTATTATGTAATGGAACAATGTTTATTGCCAAAAAAAATAGGGAAGAGATAGAAGCATTTTTTGAAAAAAAGCTAAATATCTTTGCAAAAATTATAAAAACAAATACAGTATTAAAAAAATTATCCGCATACCCTGAACACATTCAGGACTTTGATTTTATTAATCTGTATGCAAACTTGGATAAAAAACCTTATGTTTTAAAGAGTCATAAATTACCAAATTTAGAAGAAAACAGGAAAATAATGAGGCAAACAGGTAGGATAATTTACTTTTATAAACTGCAAATAAAAATAATTGCCGTAAATAAACTTGTCGTTATATCACAGTTAACTAGTTGAAAGTCCAACCTATATTTTGTATTCATATTGCCGCATTGTATTGGCGATTAATCTTTTTAAGATTTCCAAAAAACTTACTCCGTACAGTTTAAGCACTAGAGATATGTCAGCCTGTAACTCAGTCGGTCCGAAATAAGGATTGGAATTACTGTCGATAAAATAATACCTTCCTGAACCGTCCAACCTAACATCAAATTTACCATAGTCTTCCATTCTGGTCACGTCAAAAGCTTTCTTAACATATTCAGTCAGCACCGAATCGTTAAATTTTTCATAGTGTGATTTTTTGTATTTTTTATCACGCCACTGAATGTCATAAGACGCTATTACGTATTTGTCCTCAGTATGAAAAATTCTTTCGGCTAAATAAACTTTTTTATGCATGCTTTCAACGATCAGAGCGGTTATTTCGCGACCCACTATAAATTCTTCCACTAAAACAGATTGATTATAAGTTTTAATTAAAAATTTAAGTCTGTCTCTCAGGTGTTTTTCGTTTTCTGAAATAGCGTCTTTAGTTATCTCTACCGATCCATGAATTTCATTAAGTTTTGAAATAAGGGGAAATCTTAAAGTCGGATCGAGTCTTTCTGAATACTGATTAATTAACTGGTAATGAGGAACCGGTATTCCGTGCTGCTGCAGCAATTTTTTAACCAGAAATTTATTGTATGAGAGTGACTCGCCTAAAATTCCGGTTCCGGTATAGGGTATTTCTAAAAGCTCCATCACTCCCGGTATCGAAGCTGCCAAATATTCCTCACCTTTGATTGATCCAACAAGATTTAAAACCATGTCCGGTTTATCTTTCTTGAGTTTTTGCGGTAGGACAGAATTAGCAGGATATAATTTAGGAAATATGCCCAAATTGATAAAATATTTTGCAATTACTTTTGCATCTTTAACAGCATCTTTCTCTGTAAGATACTGTTCCTCCGTTGGAAAATATTTTCTTTTGATATCACTGTGAACGATAGCCACTTTTTTCGGCTTTTTCATTTTTTTCATTTTAAATTATGATATTAGTCAATAGAATTTAAAATTTCAAGCAGATCGGATTGAATTTTATAAGCTCTTTTTTTACTGTTTCCGTAAATTGTATATAATAAAGAGTTGGCAGATAAATAGCCTGAGCCTGATAAAATTACTCCTTCTTTCCTGGATTTGTCAAAAAGCACCGGCTGCACTTTTTTAAGGATTGAGTCAAATTCTATGGGTTTCTGAGTTTTTAATGTGTAGTTATCGCGATTTATAACATATGCGTCGGAGAAAAAATCTTTCCCATATAGCTCCCTTGTCAATTTGTATACATCTGTCCCTCCGGTATTTCTGGTATTTGACTCACAAACATACATCTTGCTGTTGCCTGACGAAATCATGTCAATATCAAAGTGTCCCCTGTAGCCTGCATCCTCATATTGTTCAGCTATATAATAACCCGTATCTATAATCCTGGCCGCAGTTCTTTCGTTGAGAATTTCTTCATTCATATCCAGCCCGTAATATTTTCCCTCACCGGTTACCATCATCAGACAGTAATATAGCATCTCAATCTTACCGCTTTTGTGGATTTTGAATTCAATATTTGGAAAAGATGAGATATTATTAAAATTAACATTGATTAATTGTTCTATAATTATCGGAAACCTGTCCCAGTAACCGTCTTCCGATAATAACTCATATATTCTTTTTTCACACGACTTGTAATCCCGCGGTAATTCACCATCCCTAAAAATTAGTACGCCGTGACCGCCGCTTCCCTTATTAGTTTTTAGCACAACCCCTTTTTCGTTGATATATCTGTTGGCCGCGATTTTAGCGGCATCCAACTTGCCGACACAGATTACACCGTCAGGCATTATAAAATCAGGTTCTACGGCCCGTGATTGCTGGGCGAGTTGCCTGATACCGCTCTTACTCCCGAAAAAATTTACGGTCCAGGCATTTTCGATTTCAGGCGCTTCCGGAGTAGAAACATTAATTCTCAACTGCAGCAATCTTTCTTTGAGCTCATAAAATTCAGGCGATGTTGCATAACTTATTAAAGTAACTTTTTTATATTTTTTGGCTTTTTTTATGAAATCGTTAAAAAGAAATTTATCCGTATACAGATCTTTACAAACTAAGCCTGTTTTACGCGTCGGAACGAGTATGTCTACCTTTTTAGTATTGCAGACACTCTGAAAATATTTTTTAAAGGAATTACTTATTTTTATAGGGGATATGTAAATAAATTCCTGATTGGAAGCATTGGCAAAAAGATAACACTCTGAAGCATTATTTAATTCGTTTATGGCTTCATATCTTTTTTCCAGCGGTTGGATGGCTGAAACAAAAGACCACTCATCTTCAACCACATTAAAAATATAGATAACCAGTTCGTTTCTATTTACCCGTTTTAATTTAGAATATTTTTTTTTACTTTTTATTTTTTTTCCTTTTAATATCTTTCTTTTTTTCATTTTTTAATAAACACATACATTATTGATTATTTTTTCAGAATGTCAATACTTTTTTTGTTACAATGAAAATATGCAGAAGGATTTTATTTCTTTTAGTAAAGAGAAGTTTTCGAATTTCTATCAGGCCGTTATTAATCTGCTGATGTTCTTTCCCTATTTTTTCTCTGTTCCGACTCTGGTAAAAACCTTATTTTATCCCTGGAAAAATTTAGTTACAAAAGATAATACGGTAGGCTTTTCTCTAAGCTCCTGGATGTCAACAGCAGGCTTTAATTTAATCTCAATGGGAATGGGTTTTATTATGCGCTCAACAATAATTTTGTTTTATTTTATTTTTCAGGCAATCCTTCTGATACTTCTGCCTTTTATTTTTTTACTCTATATGCTCGTAATACCGCTTTTATACTTTGAAGGTCTGACGCAAAAAACCGAGGATGAAAAAAAAGAAATTGCCAGACTCAAATTTATAGGAGCCAGATTACTAAACCAGGAAAATTACAAAACAGTTGCCGGTTGGTTTGAAGATTATTATCAGAAGCATCTGCACAAGACCCGCTGGTGGAAGCGTTCCAACCTCTTTGCTATTCCACCTCTTGCCCGCGATTGGGCTGTCGGATTTACTCCGACCCTTGACCAATACGGTCAGGATTTTACCTCTTCAGCCTATCAGGATAAAACACTTAATATAGTTGACCGTGAAAACGAAATAGACGAAATAGAGCGTACCCTATCAAAAAGCCAGGAAGCTAATGTTGTCATAGTAGGCGAAGAGGGTGTAGGAAAACACACTGTTGTAGTTGCTCTGGCAAAAAAAATGTACGAAGGCAAAACCAAAAGTCTGCTTATGTACAAAAGAATCATTCTACTCAATATGGAAAAAATATTGAATCAGGAAACCGACTCACAGAAGAGGGAGAATTTTTTCGAAGAATTATTAAGTGAAGCTGCTGCGGCAAAAAATATTATCATTTTTATTGACAGTGTTGATAAGTATATTTCTTCGGAACGATCAAAAGTCGATCTGACGACTTCGCTGGAAAAATTTGCCAAAAGCAATCAGCTGCAGATAATAGGCGTAACCACTCCTTTCTTTTATCAAAAATTTTTTTTGCCTAACGAAAGACTTTCTCATTTATTTTCGAAGATCGAGGTAAAAGAAGTTTCCGCTAAAGACGCGGAAAAAATTTTGCTGCAGCTTGCATATTCGCTCGAAGAGCGATACAACGTCATACTACCTTACGAAACTCTAAAGAGCGCCATCGAGAAGAGTGATTTTTATATCACAGCCATACCTTTTCCGGAAAAAGCTATTGATCTTTTAGATTCGGCCTGTGTTTTGGCTAACCAATCAGGGTTTAATTCAGTATCACACGATCTAATTGATAAAGTCTTAGCGGAAAAAACTCACGTTCCAACCACACTAACCGAAAATACTAAGGAAAAACTTGTGAATCTCGAGCAGCTGCTTTTTGAAAAAATAGTTAATCAGCAAAAAGCAGTATTAAAAGTTTCTTCTGCTTTACGCCGCTCATTTCTTTTGCTTGGAAAGCGAAAAAAACCACTGGCTAGTTTTCTCTTTTTAGGACCGACAGGAGTCGGCAAGACCGAAACAGCCAAAGCAATTGCCAAAATATTTTTTGGAGGAGACAACTACCTCTCCCGGTTTGATATGTCAAATTATCAATCCACTTCAGACATTCCAAAACTGATCGGTTCTCTTGACACCGGCAATCCGGGATTACTAGCCAAAGCGGTTCGCGAAAGTCCCTATGGAGTTTTACTTTTAGACGAGATAGAAAAGGCTAATAAAGATCTGCTTAATATTTTTTTGAGCGTACTTGACGAAGGCTATTTTGCCGACGGATTTGGCAAACGGGTCGATTGTAAAAATCTGGTAATAGTCGCAACCAGCAATGCCGGATCGGATTTATTTTTTGCTCAAATGAGTCCAATTAAACCAATTAGTCTTATCGACCATCTAATCGAAAAGCAAATCTTTGCTCCGGAATTTCTTAACCGTTTTGACGCGGTCGTTGCCTATAACCGGCTTGATCCCGAATCTGCCAAACAAATAGCCAAAAAAATGCTGCAAAAAATCTCTGAAGATATCTACAACCTTCATAAAGTCAAAATAAATGTGTCTGATACTTTTTTGAGTGATCTTATTACAAAGGGCTATGATGAAAAATTTGGCGCCCGCAATCTTGAACGCTTGCTAAGAGACGAGGTTGAAGATAAAATAGCAAGAATCGTACTGAAAGAAAAAGTAGAAGAAGAAAAAACTGTAAATCTCTAAAATGAATAATAAAAAAGGCAAATTAATTGTCATAGATGGAGGAGACGGGTCTGGAAAAACTATTCAGGCAAAATTGTTGCTGGGTAATTTTAAGACAAACAACCTTCCTGTCAAATATTTCGATTTTCCGCAGTACGAAAGTTTTTATGGAAAAACTGTTGCCAAGTTTTTAAGGGGGGAATTCGGCAATATAGACCAGGTGTCTCCCTATTTAGCTTCACTAGCGTATGCGCTCGACCGCTCGACAGTCAAAAAGGAAATGAAAGACTTCCTAACAAAAGGCGGTTATATCATCGCCAATCGCTATGCCACTTCCAATATGGTATATCAGGCAGCCAAATTTGAAAATGATAAAGAAAGGGAAGAATTTATCAGATGGGTCTACCAACTTGAGTATGAAGTTCAGCGAATTCCTAAAGAAAATATAGTGATCTATTTACAAGTGCCGTGGCAGACTGGAATTAAACTTACTAAAAATAAATTAGTTAGAAAATATCTTTTAGGAAATAAAAAAGATATTCATGAGGAAAATGACATATATAGGCAAAAGGTTGAGAAAATGTATCTTTCTCTTGCAAAGAGATACAAACACTGGGTAAAGATCGACTGCGAAGCAGATAAAAAACTTCTCTCGCCCGAAAAGATTCACAAAAAAGTTCTGACTATCCTGAAAGAAAAATCAGTCATTTGACAAATGTATAATGGTTGTTCTATAATTGAGCTAGTTCATTAATTTAGCTCATCCCGAAGCTTTAAGCGAGGGATCTGTTAAATTTATATATGGATAAGAAACTTCTTGCGCTCATAATGCTCTTTTTCATATCTTTTGTTTTTTTTGTCGGACTTACTATTTTTAATAATCCTTTACGCTATTTAACCAGTGCAAAAGAAGATTTTACTCCCTCTCCGGTCCGTTCAAAAATTATTGCCTGGCCTCTCTCATCACTTAAAGCAAACGGCGTAGCTCAATCCGAAATTAATGTTTTTGTCGTAAGCGAATCAGACAAACCAATTCCTAATAAACAAGTAACACTCACCAGCACACTTGGTAATCTAAGAGAAACGACTGTGATAACTGATAATAACGGTAAAGCAACTTTGCACATAACTTCTTCCAACCCGGGAGTTGCTCAAATTGAAGCAATGGTTGAACCGGGTATCAAATTAAATCACAAAATCACAATTCAGTTTGAATAAATCCCCTCTATGAAGAGAATTTCAAAAGTAATAATACCCGCGGCGGGTTTTGGCACACGCTTTCTTCCCCAAACCAAAGCCATGCCTAAGGAAATGCTCCCAATCGTAGATAAACCTGTAATCCAATACGTTGTCGAAGAGGCAGTAGCTTCAGGTATCGAGGATGTAATAATAGTCACAGGCTACAGTAAAAGAGCTATAGAAGATCACTTTGACACACCTAATGCGGAATTGGTAAAAAATCTGGAGCAGGGAAATAAAATAGCAATGCTTAAACAAATCAGACACATAGCCGAACTTGCAAATTTTATTTATATACGACAAAAAGGCCCTTATGGCAATGCCACACCTATTAAATCAGCTAAACATCTATTAGTTGATGAACCTTTTCTGGTACTTTGGGGAGATGATTTTGTCTGGTCAACACCACCCAGAGCACAACAGATGATTGATGCTTATAATAAATACGAAGCAACTATTCTTTGCGGTATAAAAACAGAAAAAGAAGAGGATAGCGAAAGGTATGCATACGTGCAAGGTGTAGAAATAGACGCCGGAGTATGGAAAGTTGAAAAGTTAATTGAAAAACCCGGTAGAAACAAAGCCCCATCTAATTTGGCAATAGTATCGGGATATCTATTAACACCGGATATTTTCCCCATTTTGGAATCACAAAAACCGGGAAAAGGAGGAGAATATTATCTGCCCGAAGCAATCGATATCTTGGCAAAAAATCATCCTGTATATGCCATCGAGATAAAGAATGGCAAATATTATGACACAGGAAATAAATTCGAATATATGAAAACAGTAGTTGAGAGGGCGCTTGAGCACCCTGATATTAATGGTGAGTTTAGAAAATTCCTCAAAAATCTACCTCTGTAAGTAACTATTCACAGTTCTTGACAAAGATTATAATCAATTGTCATTGCGAGCGGTGAGTTTTGGAGCGAAGCAATCTCATTAATGGGATTGCTTCGGAACGTCTGACGTTCCTTCGTCGTCGTTCCTCCTCCTCGCAATGACATAGTCCGGTATAGTTTTGTCAAGAAGCGTGAACTCTTACCTCTGTAATGATTCCTGGAAATCTTTCTTTTATATGTTAAAATGAACAGATGGTAAGTACAGATAAGCAAATAAAAGAATTGTTTGACGTTAAAGCGCACCTTGGTCATAAAGCCAGTCGTGTCCATCCGAAAGCCAAAAAATATATCTACACAGTACAGAACGGTGTTTCGATTATTGATCTGACAATAACGGTTAAATTTCTGGATGAGGCCTTACAATTTGTTGAAAAATTAGCCAAAGAAAATAAGGTCTTCCTGGTTGTTGTAACCAAAAAAATTGCCTCGGCTAAAATTCAGGAGCTCTGCGCCCAAAATTCTATTCCTGTTGTCAGTACGAAATGGCCGGCAGGACTACTCAGTAATTTCGAAACAATTACAAAAAATATAAAGAAACTTATTCAAATGAAAAAAGACAAAGCCGACGGTTCCTGGCAAAAATTCGTCAAGCATGATCAGACAGAAATGGAAAAGGAAATCGTAAAACTCGAAAGAGCTTATGGCGGTCTTATTCAACTCAACAAACTTCCGGATGCACTCTTTGTTATTGACGTCAAAAAAGAAAAAAATGCCGTAAATGAAGCCTTGAGAATGGCAATGCCGGTTATTGCAATTACCGACACTAATGTAGATCCTCATCTGGTTGATTACCCGATTCCGGCCAATGATGATTCATTATCTTCGGTAGAATATATTGTTAATAAAATCGTTGAAACTTATACAAAAAACAAAGTCAAAAATCCATCAAGTCCATAAAGTTTCTTTCTTTATAGACTTTACGGACTTTATAAACTTTAAAGACTTGTATTTATGCTTGAGCTTAAAAAATTAAAACAGCTGCGTGAAGAAACAGGTATTTCAATGGCTTTATGTAAAAAAGCACTTGAAGAAAGTCAGGGCGATATTAATAAAGCCAGGGACTTATTAAATACCTGGGGAATAGAGAAGGTAAAAGATAAGATTGAGAGGGAAACTTCGCAGGGAAGTATTTTCAGTTATATTCATCATAATTATAAAATAGCCGGTTTTGTGGAATTACTTTGCGAGACAGATTTTGTAGCGGCAAATGAAGAATTTCAAAAACTCGGCAAAGAGATAAGTATGCAGATTGCATCAGTCAAACCTGAAACTGCAGAAGAGCTACTGAAGCAGGAATATATCCGTGATCCGTCCAAAAAAATATCCGATCTGATCAATGAGGCTGTCCTAAAATTCGGCGAAAATATTAAAATAGGAAAAATATTACGCTGGGAATTGGGAGTGTAAATTCCTATAAATTCCTCTATAATCCTTTAAATGGATCCTCTAATTTCAGAATTCAAACAACAATCCGAAAAGGCACTTAGCTTTCTTAAAGAAGATTTCAAATCCATCAGGACAGGTAAATCTAACCCGGCTATTCTGGAATCTTTAACAGTTGAGACTTACGGCGGCCAATCCAAATTAAAATTATTGGAACTGGCAACCATAATGACCGAAGGCGCATCGGCTTTGTCTGTTACACCCTTCGACCCTGCAACTATCTCAGATATTGAAAAAGCAATATTAAAATCTTCGCTCGGATTAAGCGCCGCCCTACAAGGAAATAGACTTCTTGTAAAAATTCCGGCATTATCGCAGGAACAGCGCGAAAAATTTGTCAAGTTAGTTAATCAAAAAAACGAAGAGAAGAGAAATACGGTCAGAAACTTTCGCGATGATGCCCGCAAAAAAGTAAAGCAAATGTTTGAGGCTAAGGATATTTCTGAAGACGAAAAATTTAAATTAGAAAAAGATATTGATGCCGAATCCCAAAAACAAATGGACCAACTGCAAAAAATAAGAGAAAATAAAGAGAAAGAGATTATGGAGATTTAATTTCCTTTAAAATCCTCTAAATTCCTTTATGATTTAAATTTATGTCAATAATAGTTTTCATAATTATCCTTGGAATTTTAGTCTTAGTCCATGAGTTTGGGCACTTCTTAGCTGCCAAAAAAAACGGGGTGAAGGTAGAAGAATTTGGTTTTGGCTTTCCACCTCGCATATTTGGAAAAAAAATAGGAGAAACTATCTATAGTATTAACCTTTTCCCGATCGGCGGTTTTGTCAAACTATATGGTGAAGAATATCATGAACTTGATAAAACCAAAAGCCTACCCATTGCAACCTCCAGCTTAAAAGATCGGGCTTTTGTTTATAAAAAACCTTGGCAAAAAGCATCAATTATATTAGCAGGAGTAATCGGTAATTTCCTTTTGGGTTGGCTTGTTATCTCATTTCTTTTCACTCAGGGCGTTCCTACCCCGGTAAATAAAGTACTTGTAGAAAAAGTCCAAACAAACTCACCGGCAGCCGAGGCCGGCTTAAAACCAAAAGATTTTGTTGTTGAACTCCAAAAAGGCGCAAAAAATTATAAACTTTCGTCACCAAATGAGCTGACACTTTTAACCCAGAAGTTTTTAGGTGAGGAAGTTAATTTGTCGGTCGAACGGAACGGAAAAAAATTAAATCTGTTAATTACTCCCAGGAAAAACCCGCCAAAAGGCCAGGGACCCTTAGGTATAGTTATTACATCGCCCTTTATTGAAAAAAAATATCCCTGGTATCAGGCTCCTTTTTACGGACTGATTGAGGCTTTTAATATAACCAAAAAGATCGTAGTCGAGTTTGGCAGAATAATTATTCAACTCATAACATTACATAAGCCCGAAGTCGACGTAGCTGGTCCGATCGGCATTGCTCAATATACCGGACAAGCTATCAAATTCGGAAAAAATGCCGTACTCGAGTTATTGGCGCTTCTTTCCTTGAACCTGGCCGTTATAAATATTTTACCTTTTCCGGCTCTTGACGGTGGCAGATTGGTCTTTGTTATCTATGAGTGGATTAGCAAAAAGAAAGTGAATCAAAAATTCGAAAAATATCTGAATGTAATAGGCTTTGCACTGCTTTTAACTTTAGCAGTCTTTGTAACAATTAATGACTTAATTAAAATTTACAGATAATATAATACGAATGATGCTAATCTTTATGCAAATCATACGAATATACTAATGCTGAACTTTATAATCTGAATTAGTATATTTGCGGCATTCGCTTTTTTTATTCGTAGCATTCGTATTATTATATGAATCTTAAATTCAGTAAGATCACTATCTCAGGTAAATTTGCAGTAGGCACAACCACACTTGCCAAACATCTCCAGGAAATTCTCGGCTGGAAATATGTGAATGCGGGAGCAATTCAAAGAGAGTTCGATCGGCAACATGGTATACATGAAAATAAACAAGGCGCTCTCTCAAGATCGGATAGTCATGAGCAACAAATAGATCAAATGACGATAGATCTGTTAAAAAAAGAGAAAAACTTAATTTACGAAGCCTGGTTGGCAGGTTTTATGGCTCAAAATATTAAAGATGTTTTCAAAGTCCTTTTGATTTGTTCAAATGATTCAGTCAGAATTGACCGGGTAGTAAATAGAGAAAATATTAGCGTTGAAGAAGCAAAAGCTTGGATAAAACAAAGGGAAAAAGAAAATGAAATTAAGTGGCATAAATTATACGGACAACATGATTTTTGGAGTCCAAAATATTATGATCTTGTAATTGACACATATGCTTCAGGTCCCATGAGCACGGTAGGAAAAGTCCTTGATAAACTGGGCTTTAAAGGAACTCTCAATCATAAAAAATGAAATATTCCAAAATTACTATATCCGGAAAAATCTGCACCGGCAAGACTACCTTATTTTGGAACCTGCAAAAAAAACTGAATTGGCCGGTATTTTCTACCAGTCAATACTTCAGGGACCTCGCCAGGTTTAAAAAATTCTCTCTTGAAAAAGCTCAGGAACAAAACGAAAGAACCACTAAGGAAGTCGACTTCAGGGTAAGAGATTTATTAAAAACTAAGGGAAATCTTATCGCTGAAGGCTGGATGACCGGCATTATGGCAGAGAAATTACCGAGAATTCTAAAAATTCTTCTAGTATGTACTGATCAAAAGCGAATTAAACGCTTTTCACAGAGAGAGAAAATATCTTTAACTGAGGCAAAAAAAAGAATAACGAAAAGAGAGATCAGCCTCTTTGATAAGCTCGAAAGAATTTACAACCGGAGAGATTTTGTTAACCCAAAAAATTACAATCTAGTCGTGGATACATCGGAACTTACACCCGGTCAAGTGCTTCAAACTGTAGTAGATAAGTTAATTTAAACTCGATCTATCGATAGATCGTATTTTCATCCCAAATATTTTCTGTCTCTTTTATTTTGCTCGTAATTCAACTTCAGTTTATGATGTCCTTTTTTTAAACCGGGCTGTATAAACAGACCCGCAAATATATCTTCCATAAAATCCAGTACTTTTTCTTTGATTAGCATATTTTTAATAATCTCAATAACTTTTGTATCCCTTTTATAAAATTTAACCGAATAAATTGATACTGTGCTTGTAGAAACTTTTAAAATGTCTGCTATAGACAGTTGATCTATCTCTTTAATTAAGAGATAAATTATTCCTATTCTTTTAGCTAACATTATTTTCTCGGTTGGAGTTAATATATCATCTAAAAGGATCAAAAATGTTTCCCGGGAATGTGACCTCGAAATTACTTCAAAAAATAATTGATAAATACGCATTAATACATTTTCACTAATTAATTTTTTAGATAGATGAACCATGGTTAAACCTCGATCTATCGATAGATCGATAGATCATAATTTATAAGCCGTTATTATACCCCTCTGCTTTCAAATTGTTGGGTATAATACCCAACGTAGCTTTGATTTTAAAGAGCAGTTTTAATTGTAGATATTTTAAACTCTCATTTGAAAGCTACGGTAGGTATATACCAAAAAGTTGCAAAATCAAAGCAGAGTGGTATAGTAAATAATTAATAAGAAAATTAAGCAATGGCTTATATGCTACAAAAATTGCAGATTATATTGTAAGATAAAGAAAATATAACGAATATATACCAAATATATATGAAACAAGGAATTGACTATATAGGTGTTACTGTGTGCTTCTACTGTCATGACGGAAAGAGTAATTTACTTCTGAACAAAAGGTCGCAAAATTGTCGGGATGAAAAAGGCAGGTGGGATTGCGGCGGAGGAGCTATTAAATTTGGAGAAACCTGGGAACAGGGAGTGAGAAGAGAAATAAAAGAGGAATACTGCTGTGAAATAGAAAAACTGGATTTTGTCGGAGTAAATAATGTCTTACGAACCAGCGAAGGTAGAAAAACCCATTGGATAGCAATAATATTTGCCGCAAAAGTTGATCCAAAAAAAGTAAAAATCTGCGATAAAGATAAAATTGACGAGATTGCCTGGTTCAAGCCAACTAAACTTCCAAAACCTCTTCATTCCATGTACCTAACCCATCTCGAATTCGTTAAAAAAGCAAAAGTCCTTTAAATTTCTTCCTGCCCCTACGAAACTTTTGCGAAGTGGGGTAAATTCGTTTATAATTCTTTCTATGCTTTACTCAAAACTATTCGGTAAAACAGTTAAGAATGCTCCTTCGGATGCAACACTAACATCTCACAAACTTCTTTATCAAGCTGGATTTATACGAGAATCAACTGCCGGTAGATATTTTATTCTTCCCCTTGGTCAACTTGTACAATCTAAAATTATGGGTATCGTCAGATATGAAATGAATAAAGCCGGAGCACAGGAAATGCTTTCGCCGGTTCTGCATCCATTAGTGCTTTGGGAGGAAACAAACAGGACAAAAACAACGGGTTTCGAACTTATGAAAATTAGAGACAGACGGGAGATATGGTTTGCGCTCGGCGGAACAGCCGAAGAAATGTTTGTGGATGTCGTTAGAAAATTTCGCCCAAGCTATAAAGATCTTCCTTTTAACATTTACCAATTCGCTATGAAATTCCGTGACGAACTTCGAGCTAGAGGAGGATTATTAAGGGTAAGAGAATTCATTATGAAAGATGCGTATTCATTTGACGTAGATGAAGAAAATTTCAAGAAAGAATATAAAAATATGTGGAACACATATTCGCAAATTTTTAAAAAGATGGGTTTAAACACAATTGTTGTCGAATCGGATAATGGTTACATAGGAGGAGAGTACTGTCATGAATTTGTTGTTGAATCTGACATTGGGGAAACAAGTTTTCTAACCGACCGTGAAAAATATAATGCACATGTCGACGTTGCCTTATTTGAAAGAGATGATATTAACTCCACTGAAGAAGAAAAACCTTTCAAAATTGTGGAACAACCGGAGTGGGTAAAAACAATGGATGATAATATTAAACACTATCAACTTCCCAAATCCCGTTTTCTTAAAAATGTTGTTTACAAAAACAGAATAACAAAAGAAATAATTATAGCCGTTATCAGAGGCGATCTGGATGTAAACAAAACTAAGTTGGAACATGCAGTTAACGCAGTTGGTCAACTTGAAGACGCAACTGAACAAGATTTGACAAAAATTGGGACTAAAAGGGGACACGTTCATTCTTGGGGTCATAAAGGAGCAAGATATATTGGCGATCTTTCATTGAAAACTGTTAAAAACTTTATAGGAGGTCAAAAAGAAAAATCTACGGATACTATAAATGTCAACTATGGTAGAGATTTTACTTGTGAAAAACTTGCCGATATTGCTTTGGCTAAGGAAACGTACCTGTTAGAAACTGGTAAAAAATTGGTTGAAAAAAAGGGTATTGAAGTCGGAAATATTTTCCAGTTAGGCTATCATTACTCAAAAAAAATGAAAGATGCAACTTTTATTGATAAAAATGGAAAAGAAAAACCTTTTTACATGGGTTGTTATGGAATCGGGATTGGCAGAACGCTTGCAGCAATTGTCGAAAAATTTCATGATGAACAGGGCATTATCTGGCCGGAGAGTGTAGCGCCTTATAAATATCATTTAATCGGTTTGGATTTGAAAGATCAGTCTATAAAGTCAAAAGTCCATCAAGTC
Source organism: Candidatus Roizmanbacteria bacterium RIFCSPLOWO2_01_FULL_35_13 (assembly GCA_001789635.1). Classification (GTDB taxonomy): domain Bacteria; phylum Patescibacteriota; class Microgenomatia; order UBA1406; family GWC2-37-13; genus 2-01-FULL-40-13. The sequence goes on from MGAF01000032.1 coordinate 30,561, forward strand.
TATAAAGAACTATTAGCGAAAGGCCGGGAAGTCTTATTCGATGATAGGGAAGACATTACTGCAGGTAATAAATTCGCAGATGCAGATCTTATCGGAATTCCCTACAGACTGGTCGTTTCCAAGAGAACCGGAGATAAGATCGAACTTAAAAAAAGAACCGAAAAATCTACCAGATTAGTTTCATTAGACGAATTAGCCTCATAACTCCCATGAAAACTATTGTTACCCATATGTCTCCTGACCTTGATGCAATCACATCTTCATGGTTAGTTAAAAAATTCCTTCCCGGCTGGCAGGATGCTGAGATTAAATTTGTACCTGCCGGTTTGACTTTAAACGGCATCCCCCCTGATGATAACCAGGAGATTATTCATGTTGATACCGGACTGGGAAAATTTGACCACCACCAATCCAATGATAAAACCTGTGCTTCAAAAAAAGTTTTGGATTATCTTAAAAAGGAAGGAAATATAAGATCCAAATTATTTAAACCGTTCGATATTCTTGTTAATTTTGTGACGGAAGATGATCATTTCCTTGAAGTATATTATCCGGAACCTGAATCAGACCGTTACGAATTTTTGCTAAATAATTTAATTGCTGGTGTAAAAACTGTATTGGGAGATGATACTAAACTTGCCGAGTTTATTTTTACTCTCTTGGACGGCTGCTTGGAAAAACTTAAGAAAAAGGTCACTGCCGAAGAAGAAATGCAAAAAGGCATAGTTTTTACCTGCTATTTAGGTAAATCTTTTGCAATTGAATCAGCTAATGATGAGGTTCTTAGATATGCGCAAAAAGTCGGATATAAATTAGCAATCCGTAAAGATCCGAAATTTGGCAATATAAGAATCAAGTGTCCTCCTGATCCAAAATTAGACTTAACACCAATCTATAACAAAATTATCAAACTCGATAAAATTGGGTTTTGGTACCTGCACCCTTCCAAACACATGCTGCTGAACGGCAGCCCAAAAAGACCTGAGCAAACACCATCTCCTTTATTACTCCCGAAACTCATTGAAATAATAAAGAGTGTATAATACAATTTAATACGGATTACGGATCTTATTCGGATTTTACGGATTTATCCGCATATCCGCCCGCCTGCAACGCTATGCGTAGCATTGCGGGCAGGTAGATCCGCATAGAATCCGTAGATCAGTATTATATTAATTGAGAGGAGGCATTAATTTTATGGTTTATGTCAGTAAAAAAAAAGGCGAATCAAAAGATACGTTATTCAGAAAATTTACCAGGATGTTTATTGAGGAAAACGTCGTAGACGAAGTCAGAAAAAAACAATTTTATAAAAAGCCCTCACTTCAGCGTAAAGAAAGAGAGAAGGAACTCTTAAAGGCTAGACACAGATCGCGCACATTCGGCCGAAATTTTCATAGCAGGTAATATGCTTAATATTGTATCTTCTTCACGCTATAAGATTAATAGAAAATTGGTTAAGACCGTATTTTCTGAAGTATTAACCGGCTATGGTATTCCTGATAATGCCATCTTTAATCTTATCTTTGTTGGCAAAAAGAAGATGAAAGATATATCTGCTAAATATAAAAAAGAAAATGTGGCTTTACCCGTCTTAAGTTTTGCTTATAATGACAGAATGAAAAATCCTGATTCCGAAAGTCCATTTGGAGAAATTTTTATTTGCTATCCTCAAGCTGTGCTTTTGGCTGCCGAACGTCAAAAAAAAGTTGATATTATCATGACTCAACTGATTAAACATGGGATAGAGAATATATTAAAATAATGTTTTATCTTAAGTACCGTCCCAAAACCATCGAAGAACTCGATAACATAAAGGTCAAGGAGGTTATAAAGAAAATCCTTTCCTCAGGCTCATTTCCGCATGCTTTTCTTTTTATCGGACAAAAAGGAACCGGCAAGACCTCAACAGCGCGTATCTTTGCAAAAGCCGTAAATTGTCTTAAAAATAAAAACTCCGAACCGTGCAATTCCTGCAAAAACTGCCTCTCTATTGATACTTTTTCATCACCCGACGTCATAGAGTTGGATGCCGCATCAAATCGGGGAATCGAAGACGTCAGAAATTTGATCAAAGAATCCAGTTTTTACCCGATGGCTAATAAGTATAGGGTTTATATAATCGATGAAGCTCATATGATAACTAATGATGCATTCAATGCTCTTCTAAAAACTCTTGAAGAACCTCCCGAATCAGTAATTTTTATTCTGGCAACGACAAATCAGGAAAAAATCCCAAAAACAATCCACTCCCGTTGTTTGTTAGTTAATTTTGGAACCGCAAAAAGAACTGAAATATTATCAATGTTAAAAAAAATAGTAAAAAAGGAAAAAATTAATATTGACGATCAGTTATTATCCCTTATAGCTAAACATTCGGACCATTCCTTCCGCGACGCAACAAAAATACTGGAGGAACTCGTTACCCAAAAAAAACTCAAATTTGAAGAAGGAAGACAATTTCTAGGCTTATTGCACGAAAATTTCTTTGCGGCTTTACAAAAAAAAGAACTTAAAGGGATTCTTTCCTGGCTGGAAGAATTTACCCAAGCAGGAGGTAATACAAAAAATCTGATCGAACAGTTACTCGAAGAATTGCATATTGCCCTGTTAACTAAAAGCGGCGTTAAAACAGAAGATGAAACTAATATCTCTTTGGAGATTAAAGATATCATAATACTCATGAAGCTTTTAACCGAAGCATATAATAATCTGAAAATCTCACCGATAGAATCATTACCGCTTGAGATTGCAATAGTAGAATATTACAATAGAAACAAGTAGCCAATAGATAGTAGTTAGAAGTTAGGAATTAATTTTTTATTTCCTAGCTATTAACTACTAACTAATAACTACATTTTGAGGAGGTGTTTATTTATGTTTAATCCACTAGGAGGATTAGGAGATCTACAAAAACTACAGCAACAGGCTCAGCAGATGCAGGCCGCCCTACAGCAGGAGCAGGTTGTCGTGGAAAAAAATGGTGTTAAAGTCCAGGTAAGAGGCGACCAAATTATAGAAGTTATCGAAGTCGACGGAGTAATTGAAAATCGTGTTGCAGAAGCTATAAATGAAGCAATTAAAAAAACCCAGGAACTGGCAGCTAAAAAATTGATTGAGATTTCTTCTCAACAACAACAGCAGCAGGGATAAAAATAATACGGATTACGGATCTTATTCGGATGATGCGGATATTCGGATTTTAAGGATTTATCCGCATATCCGCGCGCCTGCAACGCTATGCGTAGCATTGCGGGCAGGTAGATCCGCATAGAATACGTAGATCAGTATCACATTTATGCTTAAACTTTTTACAGGAACTGCCAATCCTAAACTTTCGCAAGAAGTCAGCCGATTGTTAAAAATTCATCTTTCCGAATCCGAGGTCGTCCGTTTTGATAACAGTGAAGTTAAAGTAACCATAAAAGATAAAGTTAAAGATTCTACATGCGTGGTTATACAACCTACCTCAAATCCGACCGATACTAATCTGATGGAATTATTTTTCTTTACCGATGCTTTAAAAAGAAGCGGCGCTAAGGAAATTATTGCTTTGATACCTTATTTTGGTTATGCGAGACAGAACCGGGAGCATCTACCAGGAGAAGCAGTATCAGCCAATGTAGTAATCAGATTTCTGGAAACTATTGGCATTAATGCTGTTTATACAGTAAATCTTCACGATGAAGGAACCGAGGGAATATTTTCAATTACTTTTAAAAATCTATCGGCATTTGATATTTTAGGCAGAGAGGTAGCTCATTATTTAAAGAATAATAAAAATATGGAAGAAGTTGCTATTGTTTCTCCGGACCAGGGTGGAGTAGAGCGGGCCCAAAATTTTGCCGAAAAATTTTTTCACACTAATAAAGTCGATATTGCGGTTATCGAAAAAAGACGAAATCTAAAAGTAGCCCACAAATCCGAAGCACTTAATCTGTACGGTAAAGTTAAAAATAAGACTTGTATTCTTGTTGATGACATTATTACATCCGGCGGAACTCTCGTTCACGCTGCCGAATTTTGTCTGAAAAGAGGAGCTAAAAGAGTCTTTGCCTGCGTAGTCCATCACGACTTTTCTCCCGGAGCTTCAGAATCATTGGCTAGAAGTAAAATTGAAAAAATATTTATAAGCAATAGCATCGCTTTAACTCCTAGCCAAAATTTTCCCCAACTTAAAGAAGTCTCCATCGCCCCCTTGATAGCCTCAGTAATCAATGATCTGATGTAGCGTCATTCCGGCTTGTCCGGAATCGTTGTTACTTTTTATAAACAAAATAATTACTTTCTTAAAACTCATTCCTTCCCTCAATAGACTTTCTTAAGGTCATGTAATCTGCATATTCCAGACTCGCTCCAATAGGAAGACCATAAGCTAAGCGTGTAACTTTAAAATCCGCTCCGGTTCTTTTTTTTATTTCATTCAATCTATCCCTTATATACATTGCTGTACTCTCACCTTCCATATCCGGATTCATTGCTAAAATTACTTCGGTAATTTTAGTCCCCAACGAAGTCCCGTTTGGCGGGACGGAGTGGGACTGCTTACTTGCTAGTCTAACTCTTTTTAATAACTGCTCTATATAAATATCATCCGGTCCAATATGATTTAAGGGATCAATCTTACCATGCAGCACATGGTAAACTCCCTTATATATATTTCCGGTTTCAAAAGATAGTAGGTCAAGAACTTCCTCAACAACCGTAATCACATGCTGATCTCGTGAAGAATCCTGATCAATACTGCAAATTTCTTCTTCAGTCAGATTCATGCAGATTTTACAAATCTTGGTTTTTTTCTTGAGCGTTTTAACATTTTCAGCAAATTCTTTAAGATCTCTTTCCGGCAACCTCAAAAAATAAAAAGCCATACGATTGGCTGTTTTTTCACCGATCCCGGGCAGCCGCTCCAAAAAAAAAGCTACTTGTTTAAGACTGTTTGGTAGAGTGCTCATTTATAATAAAGAATGGGTGTCGAGAAGAAAGGATCCCGGCAACGCGCAGAATTTTTCCAGTTTCTTCTGGTTCGAGCATTGACGGGAATGAATTCGAGACAGGATCCATTCTTAAACCAACTTTAAATTTGTATTATATCAACTATCACAAGCGGTTTTCTACCTCTTTTTTTATAAAAGAAATTCTCTAATATATCCGAAACTTCTTTTCTAATATTATTTAAATTAAGTAGAGTTTCACCCCGTGGTTTGAGTAGTTTTTCCACCTGAACCGTTGCCTCATTAAATAGTTTTTCCTCGCCGGATTCATAAACAAATCCTCTGGATAGAAATTTAGGCCGTGTAGTAAGTTTGCCTTGATTATCCAGAATTAGAAATACAGCCACAATTCCTTCGGTAGCCAGCGTTTTTCTATCCCGTAAAACTACATTTCCCACATCCCCGACTCCGTATGCATCAACATAGATATTTTTAGTTTCGATTGTATCACCCCGGGATGCTTTGTATTGATCAAACCAGACTGTCTCACCCTCATCCAATAAAAATAACTGTTCTTTCTTATATCCCAACCCCATAACTAATTTCTGATATTGATGCTGATGCCGGATAGTCCCTCCAATCGGAATAAAATATTTTGGATCGGTGAATCTTACTAAAAATTTCAAATCCTCCTGATTGCCGTGTCCCGAAGCGTGCAATTGATCCTGGATATCGGAATATACTACATCCGCTCCCATTAAAGATAATTCCTCGATTAAAGCATATACTTCATTCTCACTTCCGGGTATAGGATCCGAAGAGAAAACAACCTTATCACCCGGTTTTATTTTTACGTTGGGATTTCTATTGTTAGCCAATTTGGAAAGAGCCGATCCGAACTGACCTTGTGAACCGGCTGCAATAATGCAGACTTTATTCGGCGATAATTTCATTACATTCACTTCATTTGTGTTTAAACTTTCAGGAATGGGCAGATACCCGATTTCCGCGGCAATTCTCGTATTTTCCTTCATTGATCTACCCAAGAAAACTATTTTTCGGTTAAATTTTATGGCAGCCTCTACGCATTGCCTTATACGTGAAATATTGGAGGAGAAAGTCGTCATAATAAATTTTCCTTTTGTTTTCCGCATTTCATCCTCAAAAGTCTGGCCTACGATATTTTCCGATAAAGTCAGACCTTCCCGGTCCGAACCTAAGCAGTCCGACATTAAACACAGCAATCCGTCATGACCGGCTTTAGTAATGGCATAAAAGTCAGGATGCTGCCCGTAGGGAGGAGTCAAATCCAGTTTGAAATCCGTACCGTGATATATATTACCCACAGGCGTCTTGATTAAGATGTGAAATGTATCCGGAATAGAATGAGTTACTCTTATGAAATTTATTTTGAAAAGACCGAACCGGTATTCTTTTTCATACACTAATTCATTTAAATCGATTCTCTGATTAAACTCCTTAAATTTATTCTGGACAAAAGCGGTTGTGAGCCGGCTGGCAAAAACCGGTGGCCTTCCTAAAGCTTCATAATGATAGGGCAGGGCGGAAGTATGGTCTTCATGGCCATGGCTTAATATTATGGCTCTAATCCAATGAATCTTATCAGACAAATAGGTCACATCGGGTATGACAAAATCAACACCCAGCTCTTTTTCCAGAGGAAAACCGATACCGCAGTCTACTATTAAAATATCGCGTAATTTCTCATTTTCATAGAGTTCATATACATACATATTTTTCGTAACCCCGATGACACCGCCAAGAGGAATAAAACGAAGCTTATAAGAATTCATTTTTTCATTATACCATCTGATAGAATTAATAAGCATCAACTATAATTAGCTGTAACTATTCACAGTTCTTGACAAAGATTATAATCAATTGTTATTGCGAGCGGTGAGTTTTGGAGCGAAGCAATCTCATTAAGGGGATTGCTTCGGAACGTCTGACGTTCCTTCGTCGTCGTTCCACCTCCTCGCAATGACATAGTCTGGTATAGTTTTGTCAAGAAACGTGAACTCTTACAATTAGCTTATTATCTTGAGCGAAGCGAACGGATCTATTTATGCAAAAAATAACCGAAAAACTTATTAAATCAAAGCTGACAGAAGTTCTGGATCCGGAGCTTAATATTTCAATCGTTGATCTTGGTCTCGTTTACAAAGTAGAACAACAAAAATCCGGAAATGTAGTAATTACAATGACTCTTACTACAATAGGATGCCCTTTATTCTCAACTATTGAGCAGGAAATAAAAAGTAAACTAAAGGAGTTAGGAATCGTAGAGAAGAAAGTCAAACTTAATTTGACTTTTGACCCGCCCTGGTCCATGGAAAAAATGTCAGAAAGAGCCAAGGCATTATTAGGTATTTAGCCAATTAATCACATTAGTCTAATTAGACTAATTAGTCTTAGTCATGATTAAACAGCAATTAGAAGATACCTTTGAGAAATTAGTTGAACAAGGTGCCGCACAAACAAAACAAGCGGTTAAATCGGCTGTTCAACAAGTTGCATCATCCGTCAGTGCTACAAAGATGTGGGAACAGCTGCTGGGTGCTTCTACTCCACATGAGTCCAATAAACCAAATGAGTCCAATCAAACCAATAAGTCCCATACCCCTCTCAATATCGATAAACTGGCCAAATCCTACCAAAATAATGATATGCAAAAAACCGAAAATTTGAAGCAAAGATTATTTCAATTGGTAAAACGCGGGGAGGAAGAAGTGCTATATGAAAAGAAGAGGAAAGAACAGGAAAAGAAACAAAAAGAAGCTCAGGATATCGAGACTAAAAAGCGGAAAGAACAAGAGGCACGACAACAACAAGCCGGCGATATACCTCAGGGAAAAGTTAAAAGAAGTATATTCTCCCATAAAAAGGTCGCCCAGCGCCAGCACGCCGAACTCAAACCATCCTCAGGAAAACAGTGATATAATAGATCAATTGCGCAATAAGCGATCAATTTGTTATTCTGGTCCCTCGATTATCTAAACTCGGGATTATAACTTGTCCAGAATCTATGATAAAATAGAAGCGGTACTTATAATACGGGGATTAGCTCAGATGGCTAGAGCGCAGCGTTCGGCCTGCCCGCCATTTGCCAACGGGACGTAGTTCATCGGTAGAACGCTCGGTTCGGGACCGAGAGGTAGTGGGTTCAATTCCCACCGTCCCGACAAAGGCTTTGGCAGGCGGGGACGCTGAAGCCGCCAGTTCAAGTCTGGCATCCCCGACATAACTTTCACATTAACTATAGGTTAAATGGTTGGTTACCAACACGGATTAAAACTTGTCTCTTAGTTAAATACTGAATAAGAGTATCTTTATGCGCAAAAGGCCTATGTAGAAGGAGTTTTGACAATTATTAATATTATTTACTATTTTATCTGAAATTTAGTTTAATAATATATTAATTTAGAGCTAAAGAACAATATAATCAAAGAATTATCACTCCTAATCCATGAGTGCTAAATATACTTTGAAAATTATTTAGCCTATTCTATCAATCTATAATAAATATAATTGCCGGTTTATTCTGCCAATTTGCTCCAAAACTCGCAAATTTACTGAGTAGAAAAATTTTCCCCAATTTATTCTAAAATTAAGCTGCACGCTGAAAAAGGAGTTAATTACTGATATTTAGACATAAAAAGGAACAGCTTTAATCACTTGCGGTTCATAATCAATAATCAAGTAAAGAAGCTGCGATTTGAAAAATGAAATTGGGCTATAAAAAATCATTACTATAAGTCTGTAGGATTTATTTCTTCTTGAGCTAATCAGTAAAAATTAAAGTTCTTTTTTCAAAAATCATTTTAAGTAATTTAGAGTTGTTGCGAAATAAAGAATCAATTTGTCATTCTGGTCCCTCAATTATCTAAACTCGGGATTATAACTTGTCCAGAATCTACAAATTGATGAACAACGATTCTGGATGCGCCAAGTACAGTCTTGCACCTGGCTTACCAGAATGACTTAAACATACACGATATTTTCTTATTTCGCAACTAGTTTATTTTTAATTAACTATCTTATAATTTACCGAGAATTTTCATAATCACTATTTAGTTCGAACCAAGCTTCAGGAATAATGCTTTATATAAAACTTATACCTAGATAAAAACTCTTAATGAACTATACCCCTTTGCTTTCAAATTGCAAAAAGTATAATACCCAACGTAGCTTTGATTTTGAAGTTAGTTAGATTGTCAAATTAGGATAAAATCTCAATTTGAAAGCTACGGTAGGTATATACCAAACTATATCAATTATTTGCAAAATCAAAGCAGAGTGGTATACCTGAATTTATTTCAGGATCCGGACTTCCCTTTAAGGGAACAACGACCCGTTCTCACTGTAATGACAGACGTAACTCCGAAGTAAAACTTCGAGGAATCGGTGAGTTTGAATTGACGGGAATAAAGACATCAGTAAACTGGATATTTAACATATTTATCGTTCAACTTCGCTTGGATAATTATATTGACTGTTGTTAATTTTACATCAATTTATAATCCGGCACTGATATATTAACTTGATCTTTTGCAATTGGATGCCTGAGGTGTATACTTTTATTCATGAAGCTTTATAACACGCTGACAAAAAGGATTGATGAATTTAAAACGTTAAAACCCACCCCGGTTACCCTCTATACCTGCGGACCGACTGTCTACGACTTTACCCATATCGGGCATGCAAGAAAGTATATTAACGACGATCTGCTTAAAAGAACCCTTAACTACCTGGGCTTTAAAGTCAAACACGTAATGAATATTACAGATGTAGGGCATCTAACCAGCGATGAAGATGCCGGAGAAGATAAATTGGAAAAAGGCGCTAAAAAGGCGGGAAAAACAGTCTGGGAAGTTGCTCAATTCTATACAGACTTTTTCCTTAATTCTCTTAAATCTACAAATGTCATTATGCCTGAACTGCTTATTAGAGCAACAGATCACATCCAAGAAATGCTTCAATTAATTAACATATTAAAGCAAAAAGGATTCACCTATGAAACTGTCGAAGCAGTCTACTTTGATACTTCTAAGTTCCCAGGTTACGGCAAGCTTTCCGGCCAAAAACTGGAAGACAAATTAAAAGGTGCCAGGGAAGATGTATATATAGATCCCAATAAAAAAAACGCAACTGATTTTGCTTTGTGGTTTAAGCGTGTTGGAAGATTTAAAGATCACACTATGCATTGGAATTCACCTTATGGTGAAGGATTCCCGGGTTGGCATATTGAATGCTCTGCAATGAGCATGAAGTACCTGGGAGAAACAATCGATATACATACGGGTGGAATCGATCATATTCCTGTACATCATGAGGACGAAATAGCTCAATCCGAAGCTGCAACCGGAAAACAATTTGTCAGGTTTTGGGTTCATTATGAATTTTTGCTTATAGAGGGACAAAAGATGAGTAAATCTCTGCGGAATTTTTTTACTCTGGGAGATTTACAAAAAAAGGGAATTGATCCGCTGGCTCTCCGTTACCTTTATTTACAAACCCATTACCGGAAACAACTCAACTTTACCTGGGAATCAGCTTTTGCCGCGCAGGAAACATACCGTAAACTAAAAAAACTTATAACATCCTTTAAAAATCCCTTATCTTCCTCTAGGTCCATGCTTTCGCCCGAAAAACTGAACTTGCTAGACACTTTTCGCTCGCGCTTTGCAGAAGCTATCTTAAGCGACTTACAGCTTCCCCAGGCAGTTGCAATAATGTGGGAAATGCTCAAATCAAATATTCCTTCCCCGGACAAACTTGACTTATTATTTGAGTTCGATATGATATTTGGATTAAAACTATCAGAAACTGAAGCAGATAAAATTCCTGAGGAAATTTTAATACTAGCAAAAAAGAGAGAAGAAGCAAGAAAAAAAGGAGATTTCACTGCGTCGGATGTTTTACGCAACAATATCGTTGCGACCGGATACCAAATCGAAGATTTGCCTAAGGGATTTAGGATCAAAAAATCCTCCCCTCCGTCATTCCGAGCGTAGCGAGGAATCTAGCTTTTTATAAATGCGAAAAACCGGATGATCAAATACAGTCCACGTTTCCTCAGCTTCTTCATCCGGAAATTCAAGAATCGTTTGACCTAAAAGTTGAATCTTAGGAAATTCGTTGAACTCGGCAACTTTTGTAAATCCCAGTTCACCCGAAAATAATCTGTCGTAATAATTATTAAGTAATGGATATTTTACTCGAAAATACTGACATTTTTCCTGATCATTGCTGTTTGTAATATTAAAATTTAATTCGCTTTTCACTATAGTCCATAATTCGTCTTTTGGACAATAGTGATTTGCAAATATTCGCCTGGATGGAATAAATATGTAATCTGCTTTTGCAATATGTTCCTGTAATTGTAATGGCAGTTCGGGATTTTCATCCAAATCATAAAAATTAAATGATATGTATTGATAATTTGGATTTTGTCCGCCGGCTGGCGGATTGGATTTTGGATTTGTTATTGGAATATCAACTACATTGGCTGTTTCAGATAAGACATAGCTATTATCAGGAATATTTTTATACACCCAATCAGTAGCGGTAAATCTTACATCCGGATTTTGATAAATAGAAAGAAAAGCAAATCCGGGAATAATTAAAATAATCGTTATTAGAAATTGGATATTTGTTATTAAAAACCTTATGAATTGCTTAGCTTTTTCCGAATATCGATTATCTAATATCAAGTATCTCTCTATTAAAAAAAATAACTTATCAAGAAATAAAACAGCCATAATCAGCATGAGAGGTAATATTGGCGAAACAAATCTTGTCCATTTGGCATACATAAAAGCGTTTGGTATAAATCCTGCCAGTATTGCAAGCCGGATAATATTAAATTCTTTTTTAAAGGGAAGAAATATAAATCCCAGAATGGAAAAAATAAAAACCGGCCAACCCAGGGAATACGGGAATATTTTTAAAAATTGAAAAATAACCGGTTCTGCGTTTTCAAATTGTCTGGTATAAAAAGCTCTGTAAGTACCTAATGCTACGTCTGATTCGTATTTCATAGCTCCCAGGAATTGGGGAAAAGAAATAAAATTGTGGGGAGAAAATAAAATACAAAAAATTAACGTTAAACAAAGTAAATAACTTATGGATATTATTTTCCGGAAAAAATCTTCCTTGTTTTTATCAAAAATCAATGCAAGAGGAATTATTAAAAATAATACCGAAGATACTTTAGTAGCAATAGCCATTCCGGAAAATATCGCAGTTAATACATAAAAATTCGTGGGAGAAAGTTTATTCTGCCAAAATTTTAGGGAAAGGTAGATAATAATGCTGAATAAGAACATTAATAAAGACTCGGTCGTCCCAAAATGTGAAAACTGAATGAAAAAAGGAGAATAAATTAAAATAAGTAAAATTGGAATTTTCCACCACACGTCATCCTGAGGGAGCGGAGCGACCGAAGGATCTAGTGATAATGTTTTACGCTGCGCTGGATTCTTCTCCGCCGACTGGCGGATCAGAATGACAGATGTCAATTTTATTAAAACAAAAACGTTTAAAATAGAAGCTAAGGCGGATATTATTCTTAAAGAGAAAGCCGCCTCCTGAAAACTTATAGGCGTAGTTAAATCTCCGTCAAAGAATTTTAATAAATAGACGATCCCGTAACCTAGATAAAGTGGGAACTGTCCGTAAGCAAAAAAGTGCGGGTTAAGACATTCGTTAACTGAAAACCGGTTACTGAATACCGACGGCCAATCACACTGGAGTTGTTGTATTGCATTCGCCGTATTTCGTTCATCCGGATGCATAGGGTAGGGAAGACCCCAATCAAGACCAACAAAACGCGTGTAGACAAGTAAAGCTATTGATAAGATAAAAAATATTGACTTGATTTTTTGCATGTTAGATATTATTATAGTAACAATATCAAAAATAAAAGATATATAAAATATTTCATATTTAATTTGTGGACTTGATATTTAATATTGTTGATATGACTAAGTACGAATTAACCCTGCTCCTGCCGGAAGAGGCAGAAGTAAAAAATATTAAAGAACTGATTACGATCCTTAAAGGCAAAATTGAAAAAGAAGACACTTGGGGAAAAAGAAATTTAGCCTACCCAATAAAAAAAGCCGCCAGCGCTTTCTACTTTCATTGGTTGATCGATATTGATCACGGTAACGTAAACGAACTTAAAAAGAAACTTAATTTCAACGAAAAGCTAATCAGATATTTATTATTAAAGATTTAATTTTTATATTTTATTTTTTATATTTTAAATTGTTAACATGGCAAGCAGATCCC
>MGAF01000033.1:0-28645 GCA_001789635.1 Candidatus Roizmanbacteria bacterium RIFCSPLOWO2_01_FULL_35_13
CTATTCCACTGGTGGCCTAGAGTTTAATCCTATAGACGATAACAAGTATTAACTAATTAAAAGGAAGTGATATTACTCCTTCAAGTGAACTTAACGGATTATCAACTCCGTTGTCTCTAACCCAGGTTACAAAAAAATCTAATGCGGGATTACTTGATCTTGGTTTAAGAATTGAATATAACTCTAAATCCATAATGACTTCACCCGGCTTCCCACAGAGAGCATATTTTAAGGGTTGATCATTAGTAACTTTAATTTTTTCAGATTTACTTAAATTATATACTTGACCTTGTCTCAACATATTTGGAATTATATTCTTTTTCATTTTCTTGTCAATAAGTAGAGAAAATGGGAGAATAATGTACAATCGTTTAATTGATTGTACATTTAGAATATGAAAGTTTTAAATTTTGCGTTAGGGCAGATGCAGGCGAACTGTTATTTTCTGATTGATGGAGAAGAATGTTTGATAATTGATCCGGCGGATGAAGCTTCATTTATTCTGGAAGAACTGCAAAGAAGAAAGTTAAAATTGGTTGGAATGCTGGCAACTCATGGCCACTTTGATCATATTATGGCTGCCGGAGAAATTCAAAAATCACTAGACGTTGCCTTATACATCGATAATAAAGATATGTTTTTGATTGATCGGTTAGAGGAGACCGCTGAGTATTTTTTAGGCTATAAACCAATAGTAATTAAACCTGTATTGATTAATCGATTAATCAATACAAAAAATAAGTTAGGTTTCTTTGAATTGAGTGTTTATCATTCGCCCGGGCATACTCCAGGTAGCTCCTGCTTTTTCTTTAAGAATGAAAAAGTTATTTTTACAGGGGACACATTGTTTAAAAGAGGTATTGGCAGATATGACTTTTCTTACAGCAGTAAAAAAGATCTGAAAAAATCCCTGAAAAAATTATTAAAGTTGCCTAACGATACAGTGGTTTACCCTGGTCATGGTGAAAGTACGACTATTAAAGAAGAAAAAGATATTTTAAAAATATATCCATTATGATTATTGTTAAACAATGTCATCCCCGACCTGATCGGGGATCCAGTTATCTGCCTGGATTCCCGCCTTCGCGGGAATGACAACTACTCAACACATATGATAATTGCAGTTGGATCGACCAATAAAACAAAAATTAATCCGGTTAAAGAAGTTTTTAATCATCATTTTAAAAAAGTAAAGGTGATTGGTATTAAAGTTGTATCTAAAGTTAAGGAACAACCTTTAGATGACGATGAAATGTTTAAAGGAGCTTTAAATAGAGCAAGGGGAGCCTTAGAAAAAGTGAAAGATGCTGAATACGGAGTCGGAATTGAAGGAGGATTACATAAATACAGTTATGGTTGGTTTGAAAGATCATTAGTCGTTATTATGGATAAGAAAGGAAATTTTGGAATTGGATCATCCGGAGGATTGGCATTACCAAAGAAAGTAATTGACAAAATTCACAAAGGAGACAATTTGGAAGAAGCAATCGACGAGATTTTCGGAACCAAAAAGATCGGAAAGGGAATAGGAATGTTCGGTATTATGACTAAAGGCGTTGTCACAAGAGCAGAAGGAGTTAAACATGGAGTCGCTTTTGCATTAGCCAGATTTCTTCATAGTAATATATATGAGGCATAGAATTAATTTTTATTTGCCAGTTAATGTCATTCTGGTAAGCTTCGAGCGATTAGTCGAGAAGCACATCCAGAATCTAAAAGATACATATAGACTCTGGACAAGCCAGAGTGACTATAAATAGGATAATTACTAATTTTTTTTGAATTCTGCAATCCTCTTAAGTAGCAACTCTTTATCATTTTTCAGTCTTCCCTCCTCCACGTCGTTAAATATTTTTTTTAAAATTTCTCCGACCTCTTTTCCCGGTTTTAATTTCAGAATTTTCATCACATCATGTCCATCAACTTTTAAATCGGCAATCTTAAAAGGTTCTTTTTGAACTTCAGCAAGACGTTTTTTAAAAAGTTCTAGACGCCAGGATGAAGGTTTTGCACCTGAACCAACCCGGTCGCTGTGACGCAGATCAAGCATATCTTGGAGATAGTCTTTACCTATATTAGTGATGAATCTCCTGACAGCTTTATCGGTCTGCAGTTCGCTTACGGTGAACTGGTGAAATTGAACTAATTTAACCAGTTTATCTTTTTGATTTTTGGAAAGCCGTAGTCTGTCGGCAATTTTTTTAACCTGATATGTACCTGCAACTTCATGATTATAAAAAGTTATAAGACCTGTTGTATCGTCTCTTCTAAACGTAGTAGATTTACCGACGTCATGGAGAAGAGTTGCCAAGCGGGT
This sequence comes from Candidatus Roizmanbacteria bacterium RIFCSPLOWO2_01_FULL_35_13, assembly GCA_001789635.1. Classification (GTDB taxonomy): domain Bacteria; phylum Patescibacteriota; class Microgenomatia; order UBA1406; family GWC2-37-13; genus 2-01-FULL-40-13. The sequence goes on from MGAF01000033.1 coordinate 2,318, forward strand.
AATAACATCTTTGGATGGGCAATGTTTTAAAGCCATAACAAGATGTGTCCCTACATCGTAGATATGGTGTCTTTTCGGACTTTTTTGCGGAATTATAAAGCAAATATCCAGTTCGGGCAGTATGAAAGTCAAAAGCCCCAGATTTCTTAAAAATAAAACACCTTCAGAAGGGTGATTTCCCTCAATTATTTTAAAGAGTTCGTCCCTGATCCGCTCCCAGGAGATCTTGCTGATTAATTCCGCATTTTTTTGAATCGACTGGCGAGTGTCTTCTTCAATTAAAAATCCAAGTTCGGATGTTAATCGGATAGCTCTCATTAGTCTTAAAGCGTCTTCGTTAAATCTTTTATCAGGATCTCCGACTGCAGCAATCAGTTTTTTCTTGAGATGATCCTGTCCACCATAAGGGTCAACGATATTTTTTCCGTCAAATGCGATTGCATTTATTGTAAAATCCCGGCGGGAAAGATCTTCCTCAATTGTCTTTGCCCATTCTACTTTATCAGGATGGCGCTGGTCTTTGTATTCTCCTTCTTTTCTGAATGGAGTAACTTCAAAAGGAATTTTATCAACGGGTACTGTTACAGTTCCGTATTTATTGTTGTAAAATCCATCCGGAAATAACTTTAAAATTTCTTCCGGAGTTGCATTGGTCGCAAAATCCCAGTTATCGATTTTGCGGTCAATAAGTAAGTTCCGCACTGCTCCACCGACAATATAAATTTGATATTTATTTTTTTTAAAAGTACCTAAAAATTTTAATACCTCTGAAGTAAGTTTAAACATGCTTTTATTATAATCGATGAATGTTTTTTAGTTTATTCAAAGCTTTAATAATGGATATATGACTTACTTTTTTGATTGATTCATCTATTGTCAGCCATTGAGCTTTGTAAAATTCTTTTTTATCAAACTTAAAATTTAGTTTTGTAATAAATACTAGATACCAAAAATCATAGTGAATTTTGCAGGATCTTTGTTTACCCTGTACGTTTGTTATTCCCAAATCAAATAGTTCAATTTGTTTATCAGTGATTTTTACTCCCAACTCTTCTTCAAATTCTCTTTTTACGGTGTTCACAGGTTGTTCGTATTCTTCTATGTGACCTCCCGGAGGAATCCATTGATCCGCATTTATATGATGTCCAATGAATATATTTTTAGATTTGAGATCGAAGGGTACAATAAAAGTACAGAAGTGATCCGCTGGATTAAGGTTTCTGGTAAGTTTACCTACTTTTATTCTTTTTAAAAATTGTTGAAGTATTTTTTTATTGACTTTTTTACGGTCTTTAAGTGTAAGTATTTCCTTTTCAAAAACATTTTTCATATGGATACTACCATCCTACGTAGGATGGTAGGAAAAATTATTCAGATACTAAACTCTTTAGAATATCCAAATTTTGTTTGTCGGGTCCATTGTCATCAAAACCCGGAGTCTCAATAATGAAAGGAAGATGTTTTGTTATTGGATGGTTTAAAAGTAGTTTAAAAGTTTTTAATCCGATAGATCCTCTTCCTATATTTTCGTGGCGGTCGCGGCCGGAATTAAACGGATCTTTACTGTCGTTAATATGAAATAATTCAAGTTTTTTGAGTCCGATTAATTTATCAAATTCAATAATAAATTTATCCAATTTTTCAGAAGTGGTAAAATCATATCCGGCTGCATGGAGATGACAGGTGTCAAGGCAAACCCTTACCCGCGGATTATTAACCTGATTTATTATTTCTGCAATTTCTTTTAAATCTTTTCCTATTTTATTGTTTCCGGCGTTTTCAATTATAAACAAAGATTCTTCGGGAGTTTTTTTCAAAACTTCAATAATATTATTTACTAAAGTCGGCATATCAGGCATATCTTTGAACGATCCTAAATGAATGATGCTTCCTTTTATTTTAAGTTTTGGTGCGATTGATAATTCTGCTATTAGCGATAATTTTGATAAATTTCCTATTCTTTCAGCATCAGCAAGATTAACAAGGTAGGATGCGTGAAAATAAATTGGGTCAATTTTTAGTTCGGCGTTTCTTTCAAGAAACAAAGATCTTTGTACCTCATCTAATTTTGTAAAGCTCCAACCCCTTGGAGAGGATGAAAATATTTGTAAGCAATTACCTCCGATGTTTTTTATTCTTTCAAGAGCTTGAGTATAACCGCCAGCAATAGATTGGTGAGCTCCTAATTTCATTGATACATTTTAGCACTAAAATTCCTCTTCCCTCCTGAACTTATCTCAAGACTTAACTTTTCGTTATTCGCTCGTCGTCTTGAGGAGCGTTTTATGGAGGGTGCGCGATTTTTAAATATAACTGAGGTGTTCGGCGAAAAATCGCTTGACATCTATTAGCAGAGTTGTTATATTATTGCTAAATTAAGAAGTTATCTAACTATTAATTTCTAGATTCTGGACAAGCCAGAATGACAAAGAAAAAAATTTATGGACGATCTTACACCCAGGCAGGTAGACATTTTAAGGGCAATAATACAGGAATATACGGAATCAGGTGGAGCTGTTGGATCCGAAATATTGGAAAGAAAATTTAAATTAGGAGTTTCCCCTGCTACAGTAAGAAATGAGATGGTGGGGCTGGCTAAAAAAGGTTATTTGAAAAAAACTCATTTCTCATCCGGAAGAGTTCCTTCGGCAAAAGGATTCCGTTTTTACATAAATCATCTGATGAAAAAAAAGGAGATGTCGACGACCGATGAGATAACATACAAAAACAGTATTTGGGATGAGAGAAATGAATCTCATAGGTTGTTATCACAGTCAACAAAAGTATTAGCCCAAAAGACCGGACTGCTTTCGTTGACCGCAACTAATTTAGGAGATGTATATTATTCGGGAGTCGGTAATCTTTTAAATAAACCGGAATTTTTGGATATCGCCCTATCAAGGAATCTTTTTGTACTATTAGATGAATCTAACTATTGGGAGAGAGTTATAGCTAAATTTTATAAATTCGATGAAGATATATTGTATCTTTTAGGAGAGGAAGATTTTAAAGATCCTTTGTTTGAAACCTGCAGCTGCATCTTTGGTGAATTTGAGGGTAAAAATATAAAAGGAATTATAGGAGTTGTGGGACCGAAGCGGATGTATTATGATGAAATTAGTCCGCAAATTAAATACATTTCCCAGTTACTGGGTGAAATAATAAATTCGCAAGACTTGTAATAGTTAATGCTAAATTGTTATGGATCAAAAAGACCTAAAGGCCAAAAAAAGTAGTAAAATATCAGACCAGGATATTGAAAAACTGAAAAAAGAAGTTGAAGAATTAAAGAAGCAGACAGATGATAATAAAAATAAATACTTAAGAGCGCTTGCGGATTATCAAAATTTTGAAAAAAGGGTCGGCGTAGATCAGATTAATATTAGCAAAACGGTAATTAAAAATGTACTTTTAAAATTATTACCTTTTCTTGACAACTTAGATAAGGCTGAGATCTTTATCAAAGATAACGGACTGAAGATGGTTAAGGATAATTTTTACAAAACACTTCAGGATGTGGGACTGGAGGAAATTCCGATTTTAGCAAAACCTTTTGATCCGTATACTGCTGAAGCAATTGATATTGTTGAGGGAAAAGAAGATAATAAAGTTGTAGAGATAATAAGAAAAGGATATAAGTTTAATGATAAGATATTGAGAGTAGCACAGGTTAAGGTTTCTAAAAAGATTACCGCGGATGACTAACGGATTTTCACTGATTTTTATCTGTGGAAATCAGCCAACAATCGGTGAGAATCTTGGTTAAAATATATGACCAGGTTATATTAATAATTTAACTAAAAATCTATGAGTAAAATTATAGGAATAGACTTGGGGACGACAAATTCGGCAGTTGCAGTGATGGAGGGTGGAAAGCCAAAAATTATTCATTCCCAGGAAGGAAGAAATGTTATTCCGTCTGTTGTTGATCCGGTAAAAAGAATCGTAGGTGATGTGGCAAAAAGACAGATGGTAATAAATCCCAAGAACACGATTTTTTCCATTAAAAGATTAATGGGAAGACGATATACGGATGAATCTGTGCAGTATGACATGAAGTGGCTACCTTACAAAATTAAAGAAGGTAGGGATGAGATGGCTGATGTTGAAGTTGACGGCAAAACCTATACGCCTCAGGAAATCTCCGCTTTAATTCTGCAAAAAATAAAGGCAGATGCCGAAACATATCTGGGTGAAAAAGTTGAAAAGGCTGTAATTACGGTACCCGCCTATTTTGATGATTCACAAAGACAGGCAACAAAACAGGCGGGAGAAATTGCCGGTTTAGAGGTGGTAAGAATATTAAATGAGCCGACAGCGGCAGCATTGGCTTACGGACTTGATAAAAAACATTCCCATACAATAGCCGTTTACGATTTGGGTGGTGGAACTTTCGATATCACCGTACTTGAATTGGGCGAAGGCGTATTTCAGGTTAAAGCCACTAACGGAGATACTCATTTAGGAGGAGATGACTTTGACAAAGTTATTTTAGATCATATTGCTGAAGAATTTAAAAAAGAAAACGGAATTGATCTGAGAAAAGATCCGCAGGCTTTGCAAAGAATCAGGGATGCGGCAGAAAAGGCTAAAATAGAACTTTCTACCTCTAAGGAAACAGAAGTTAATCTTCCTTTTGTCACGGTAAGAGACGGTCAACCGTTACATCTTGTAATGAAATTGACAAGGGCAAAATTGGAGTCGTTAGTCGGCAACTTAGTTGAAAAAACATTAGGGCCGGTTAAAGCTGTCCTAAAAGATGCCAAAATTGATGTTGCAAAAATTGATGAAGTAGTGTTAGTCGGCGGAATGACTAGGATGCCTAAAGTTATTGAGACTGTAAAAGAATTCTTTGGCAAAGATCCCAATAGATCGGTAAATCCGGATGAGGTCGTGGCAATTGGCGCTGCAGTTCAGGCAGGAGTATTGACCGGTGAAACTAAAGACGTTGTACTTCTTGATGTTACACCTCTGACATTAGGTGTTGAAACTCTGGGAAGCGTAATGACACCGTTGATTACGAGAAATACGACAGTACCGACGGCAAAATCAGAAGTATTTTCAACTGCTGGAGATAATCAGACACAGGTTGAAATTCATGTACTTCAAGGTGAAAGACCTTTGGCAAAAGATAATAAATCATTAGGAAGATTTATTCTCGATGGAATTCCGCCGGCTCCTCGGGGAGTTCCGCAGGTTGAGGTTACTTTTGATCTGGATGCCAATGGCATTTTAACTGTGACAGCAAAAGATAAGGCAACAGGTAAATCCCAGGCAATTAAGATAACAGGATCAACAGGTCTTAGTAAAGATGAGATTGAAAAAATGAAAGAAGAAGCGGAAAAAAATGCAGAAGAAGATAAAAAAGAAAAAGAAAAGATCGAAGTAAAAAATAAGGCCGATAACATGGTCTATGTCGCGGAAAAATCTTTGAAAGATGCCGGTGATAAAGCACCTAAGGAAGTTAAGGAAGAAGTAGAGAAGAAAATAAAAGCGCTAAAAGATTCGCTAGCTAAGGGATCTAAAGAAGAATTGGAAGAAAAAACCAAGGATTTGTCGGATTCTTTGTCCAAGATCGGACAGGGAATGTATAATAAGCCGGGAGAATCTCCTTCGGCTAAAGCTGCCGAGGGCGAGGCAAAAAAGGAAGAGAAAAAAAATGATAAGAAAGGGAAGAAAGACGTTGAGGAAGGAGAGGTAGTTAGTTAATTTCTAATATCCAATTTCCAATTACCAATGAATTTAAAATTCAAAAATTTGAAATTGATTAGAAATTAGGAATTAGAAATTTGAAATTATTACATGGTTGATTATTATGAACTCCTTGGTGTTTCAAAGACTGCTTCAGACCAGGAAATAAAAACTGCGTATAGAAAACAGGCTCTCAAATGGCACCCTGACAGGAATAAATCTCCGGAAGCCAACACCAAATTTAAAGAAATAAATAAGGCGTTTGAAGTATTAGCTGATCCCAAGAAGAAAGAAATGTATGACCAATACGGTAAAGAGGCTTTTGAAAGAGGTGGATTTGGCGGTGCAGGCGGAGGACAACAGACATATCAACAGGGTCCTTTTTCCTACACCTATTCCAGTTCGGGCGGGAATCCTTTTGAAGGAGCGGATTTTGGCGGATTTTCCGATCCATTTGAAATCTTCGAGCAATTTTTTGGCTTTCAATCCCCTTTCCAGCGAGGCGGGAGAAGGGCTAGACGCGATGTCTACGAATTGGAACTAACTTTTGACGAAGCTGTGCATGGGGTTGAGAAAACTACAGTAATTAAGGGGGACAGAAAAGTAATTAAAATTCCAGCGGGTGTTGATAACGGTAATAGAATTAGATTTTCAGATTTTGACGTGCAGGTTGCGGTGCGTCCTCATCAATATTTTAAACGGGAGGGTCAGGATGTTTATCTGGAAAAAGAGATTTCCTATCCATTAGCTGTTCTTGGAGGAGCTGTAAATGTAGTAACGATTAATGACTCTGTAAATCTTAAGGTCCGTCCGGGAACAAAATCCGGCACAACCGTCCGCCTCCGCGGTCAAGGTATCCCTTATCCAAATTCTTCACGCCGTGGAGATCAGTATGTGGTTTATCGCATCAAAGTTCCCGAAAGAGTTTCGTCACGAGCTAAGAAATTATTGGAAGAATTGAAAGAAGAAATTTAATTTCTTAAATTATTTAAGTTTTAGGAGGATTCTTGTGTCGGCCAGTAACTCTTCTAAATTCTATTTTTGTTAATCCTTTAAGAGCTCTTTGACCTAACTCAAAAGGTAGTAAACCTATTGACATTAACCCAACTATTGTACCAATGGCAGCTGGAAAAGCTTGTCCACCTTCGATATCTTTTCTGACGGCGTCAAAAGCAATTTGAATTACAAATCTTGTGTCTTTATTTTCCACAGTCGTATAATACTTCTTCTTCTTCTTCTTCTTCTTCTTCTTGTCAATAGGCGGAGAAAGTGAGAAAATAATTGTTGATTGTGTCATCCTTGCGTAGGCAGGGATCCAGACTAAAATGAAGAATCTTTACTTTGTTTATATTCTCACAAATAAGAGAAACGGAACATTATATATTGGTGTAACAAATAATTTATATAAAAGAGTTTGGGAACATAAGAATAAAATAACTGATGGTTTTACAAGTAAATATGGATTAAAAACACTAGTTTACTATGAAATTCACGAAAATGTAGAATCTGCAATTAAAAGAGAAAAACAACTTAAAAAATGGAAGCGACTATGGAAATTAAGAATTATTGAAGAAAAAAACCCAGAGTGGAATGATTTAAATCTGGATTCCCGCCTTCGCGGGAATGACAGTGAAGAACCGCGGGAATGACGGTAAGAAAAAATAATGAAAATAAAAACAAATATTCAAAATCTTAAAAACTATAAAATTCAGCTTCGGGTTGAACAGGCTGTACATGAGTTTATGAAGAAAAAGGGATATCTGAAACTGGATTTGCCGGTAATGAGTCCGGCTCTTATACCGGAATCATATCTGGAGATTTTTGAAACCGAGTTTAATTATTTTGACAGGAAGGAGAAACTATACCTGACTCCTTCACCGGAATTATTTATGAAAAGACTTTTAACTCAGGGAATTGGAAATATATATTATTTGGGAAAATCATTCAGAAATAGCGAGCCGAATTCAAGTTTCCATTCGCCGGAGTTTACAATGCTGGAATTTTATAAAGTTGGAGCTACATATTTGGAACTAGCAGAGCAGATACTAGAGATGATGAGGTTTGTTTCGGACAAAACTCCGCGATCACGGAGTTTTGTCAATAAGAAATTAAATAACTCAATATTTTATCAGGGAAAAAAAATATCTTTTGATAAATGGGAGAAGTTTACAGTTGCTGAGGCATTTGAAAAATTTGCCGGCATCAAAGAAAAAGAACTCTTTAATAATAAATTATTTATAAAAAAGGTAAAGGAAAAAGGATACAAGACAAAAGGTTTTAGCTATCAGGATATTTTTTCTCAAATAATTGCCCAGGAGATTGAACCGAAATTAGGGATAAACGGATACCCTGCAATGTTGTATGATTATCCTAAGGAAATGTCTTCACTGGCGAAATTAAGTAAAGATGAAAAAACAGCCAAGAGAGTAGAATTTTATATAAACGGTATTGAAATCGGAGGATGTTGTGAAGAACTTAACGACTGGAGAGAACAAGAAACAAGAAACAAGAAACAAGAAACAAAAAGAAAAGAATATAAGATGATAGATCATAAAGTTGACAAAGGGTTTATTGAAGCTTTAAAATATGGTCTTCCAGATTGTACGGGTGCTGGAATCGGCTTTGATAGGCTATGTATGGTATTTGCAAATGCAACCTCGATTGATAAGTTAAAATTAATTAATATTGTTTGAAGTCATTCTGGGGAGTGAAGCGACTCCAGAATCGTAGTTTAGAACAACGATTCCGGACAAGCCGGAATGACTAATGTATTTTTTATGAAAACAAGCGCGGGTAGTTTAAAAAAAGGTGATTTTTTATTTTACCAGGGAGATATCTGGCAGATTCAAAAAGCCGATTTTTATTCACCCGGTAAGGGTTCGGCTTTAATGAAAACTAAGATAAAAAATTTGATTTCCGGAAAGAATATAGATTATACCCTTAAGACCGCTGAAACAACCGAAACAATTGATGTAGAAAGTATTGAACTGCAGTATTTGTACAAAGATGCAGAAAATCTTCATTTTATGAATGAACGTACCTATCAACAATATACAGTCCCGCTCGGAGTTGTTGGTAAAGCTACAGACTTTATGCTTGAGGGAAGCAAATATTTTGTCTATATTCACAATGATAAGCCCTTGACAGTCAGACCGCAAATGAATGCACACTTAAAAGTAATTGAAACAGAAGATGCGGTTAAGGGCGACACGGTTAGTGGAGCAAAAAAACCTGCCAAAGTAGAAACCGGAGTAATAATTCAAGTCCCACTTTTTGTTAAAGTTGGAGATACAATTTCCATAAATCCGGAAACCGGAGAGTATACTGAACGCGTTAAATCCTAGTATCTAGTATTAAGTATAAAGTATTTAGTATAAGTCAAAATTAATTTATTTCTACTTAAATTTCTTTTTTTTCATACTTAATACTGGATACTTTATACTAAATACTTATGTTGTCTGTCGGTGAAATTTTAAAAAAACAAAGAGAGAGGTTGAAGATTGACCTAAAAGAAGTTGAGAAAAGTATAAAAGTTAGGCAAAGGTTTTTAACTGCCGTAGAAAAAAGTAACTGGCAGGTTTTTTCTTCTAAAGTATATATATCCGGAGTAATCAAGAACTATTCTTTATTTTTAAATTTGGATCCTAACTCTACACTTGCTATTTTCAGGAGAGATTATGAAAGGCAGGAAGCAGTGAAATTTAAGAGAAGGTTATCAGTGAATTATTTTGCACCGGAAACCAAAAGAATCTTCAAAACCATTTTAATTTTAATTTTCATATTATTTATTGGTTACTTTGGTTTTCAGTTAAATCTTTATTTTTCCCCTCCTAAAATAACTATTCTTTCACCCAAGACAGAAGTAATTCTAAAAAATGACAGAGTAAAGATTCTAGCAAAGACAGAAAAAGATGCGGCAGTTACAGTTTTAGGTGAAAGAATTTATCAGAATAGCGACGGATTGTTTGAGTTTGAATTCCCGCTGAAGATAGGTAAAAATGAAATAATAATAGAGGTGGTTGGGGCAAACGGCAAAAAAGCTGTGTTTAAAAAGAAATTTTTTCGAGAGGATTAATATCGTCATTCTGGTAAGCTTCGAGCTTGACGAGAAGCGCATCCAGAATCGTAGTCCTAAACAACGATTCCGGACCCCACTACGCTCAAAGAGCTACGAGGGGCAAGCAAGCCGGAATGACGTAAACCAATTAAAGAATATTCCTTAACATTTTAATATGAGGCAGATTGGAAGATGAATAACTGTTTTTAAATCCCAGTCTTTTAGCTTCCTGTATTATTTTTTCTTCAAAATAAACTTTTCTTACTTCTCCCAGTAACCCGACTTCGCCTACAAATAAAGATTTCTTAGGCAGAGGCTTATTGTTTAAAGATGATAATAGTGACACGATCAAGCCTAAATCAGAGGCGGTAGATTTGATATTTACGCCGCCTATGACATTAACGTAGATATCGAATTTATCTAAAGGATGACCCAGATATTTTCTCATAACGGCAAGAAGAAGGAGAACTTTATTATAATCAAGTCCCTTGACGACCCGTCTCGGGATAGCTAGAATTGTTGGAACAGCCAAAGTTTGTATTTCAAAATATAAAACTCTTTTGCCTTCCAAAACTCCAATGACGGCTTTACCTATTTCTTCTCCTTTATTATCCACAAAGATTAAAGGATTAGTCACTTCACTTAAGCCCTGCTGCTTCATTTCAAAAATTCCAATTTCGTCGGTTGGACCGAAGCGATTTTTATTGGCGCGGAGAATCCTGAAATTCGATATTTTTTCTCCTTCAAAACTCAAGACGCAGTCAACCATGTGTTCCAGGCTTTTTGGCCCGGCGATCTCTCCACCTTTAGTGATGTGTCCGATAATAATCATCGCAAGTTTGAGTTTTTTTGTGGTTGTAATTAATTTCATAGCGCTTTCCTTGAGTTGAGAAACGCTTCCGGGTGTTCCGTCTACATTTTTTGAATAAACCGTTTGAATTGAATCAACTACAACAATGTCTATTTTACTTTCCAATTCTTTTAAACCCTCCACAATTCCTTCAACCTGCAGATCTTCGGAAAAAAGAAAATTTGAGAGGTTAACGTTTAATCTTTCGGCTCTATCCCTAACTTGTTCTGCTGATTCTTCACCGGAGATATAAAGAGTTTTCAATTTAGAAAGAGATTGAAGCAGTAATGTTGATTTTCCTACTCCCGGTTCTCCGGTAAGAAGTACAACCTCACCGGGAATAATTCCTCCACCTATGACACGGTCAAATTCAAAAATTCCTGTTATAAGTCTCTCTTTTTTTAGAGACTGGATTTTTTTAAAAGGTGTTATGGTCAGTTTTTGAGTTTCCTCGCTGGTTTTTTCACCTTCTTTGATATAAGAAGGAGCTTCTTTCAGAGTATTAAATTCTCCACAATTAGGACAGCGTCCTAGCCAGGAACCAGAACCGGTACCGCATTGGTTACAAATAAAAAAAGCCATAAGTATAATACTGATCTACGGATTTCATGCGGATCAACTGATATGCGGATGAATCCGTAAAATCCGAACATCCGCATCATCCGAATTAGATCCGTAATCCGCATCACATTTTATTTACGGTTTTTATCCCCAACAAATAAAGTCCATTTTTAATAACTTGTCCTGTAGCGTTAGTTAAAAGTAATCGAAAGTTTCTAATTTCTTCCTCCGCTTCTAAAATTTTATGTTTCTGGTAAAAAAGATTATATTTTTGCGCAAGATCATAGAGATAATTGGCAATCAGATTTGGAGAAAGATTTTTAGCAGCCTCATAAACTATTTCTGGGAAACTATTTAATGTAACTAATAAATGTTTTTCTTCTACTTCGATTAAACGTTTAATCGAAGTAAGAGTATCTTTTATTTTGTCTACTTTTTTTAATACACTTTGAGTGCGGACAAAGGTGTATAAAATATATGGGCCGGAGTTACCATCAAGCGAGATCGATTCGTTAATATCAAAAGTGATTTGAGAAAAGACATCCTGCTTGAGGAAAGAATATTTGACTGCAGCGATTGCAATAATTTCTGCAGGATCTTTATCTAGCTTGAATTTTTCCAATATTTTTTCTTTCGTCTTGTCGACTAGCCATTCTGCCTCAACAACATTTCCGGTTCGGGAAGACATTTTACCTTCTTTTAACTTTACCCATTCGTATGCTAGATGAAATTGCTTATTTTTAAACTTTTTTTTATCCAGCAATTCTTCTACTTTAAAAGTAACTTTGAAGAAACTTTTCTGTTCAGGGGTTACAACATGAATTGCTTTATCCAATTCTCCAAATTCGGAAAATTCTTTTTCAGCTAAAGCAACCTCTTTGCCTTCATAAGTCGGATAGCCTAGACTGTTGATAAAAACTCTTGTATCAAGACCATACTGTTCGCCTTCAAATACCAAAGCGCCTTCGCTTTTTTTTAAAATTCCTTTTTTTTCTGCCTGTTTACAAATCTTTAAACCTTTATCTGCGAATTCACTCTCAGGATAAAGTCTATCGAATTTTGTATAAAGTCGTTTATAAATTTCATCGAAGTACTCGAAACTCCACTTCACAGTTTCTTTCCACAATGGAATAACATCTCCCTGTTTTTTATAGATCATACCGTTGATTTCGATTATCTGTTTTTTGGCTTTTTTATCAGTTTCATAAGCTACCTGTCCATTGGAATAAGCTTTACCAAGAAACTGCATTCTTTCATGAATAGACTTTTTCTTAATCTCATCTAATTCTTTTTCAGAAGTTTGGTTTTTCATTGACCAAAGGGTTTTGGCAATATGAAGTCCAACGTCACCTTGATAATTAGAACGAATTACCTTATTACCGACTGCTTCAAATATTCTTACTAAAGATTCACCTATGGATATATTTCTTAGATGTCCTATGTGAAAAAGTTTATGGGTATTGGGATGTGCAAACTCAATCATCAGTTTTTTATTTTTGCCGAGATGATATTCAGGAAAATCAAATGTGCCCTCGGTTGTTTTTCGAGCGAAGTCGAGAAAATAATTACTGTTAATCCAGAAATTAATAAAACCCGGTTTTATGACTTCAACTTTTTCCACTAAATCATCTTTAGGAAAGTTTTTTTTGATGTCCTCGGCAATTTGTAGGGGATTTTTTTTGAGAGTTTTTGCCAGTTTCAAGGCAATACTGGTTGCAAAATCCCCATAATCAGGATTTGAAGGATATTCAAGACTTACTTCTTTTTCTTCAACTCTTATTTTCTCTAAAGCAGTTCTTAAATTAGTAAGTAGCTTATCTTTTATCATTGGTTTATATGATAGCAGAAACCAGGACTTTTTTTACACTTTTCTCGAGTTTTTCTATTGCCTTTTTAATTTTATTTTGTTTATTAACTATTTCTTTATTTAGATCATTAACTTTTTTTTCGATATCTATAATCATTATTTTTACTTGAGATGGTGCCGGTCCACCTTCGCTTGTTCGGTTAAAGACACATTCTTTAGGTGTTGACACTTTTTCTAAATCAGATTTAGTTAAAACGATTTTTTTGCCTAAAACTTTATTAGATACAATTACAAGCAGATCAGGAGTTATTTCAGAGAAATTATTTTTTAAATATTTTTCTTTTATCAAAGTTTTAACTACCTTATAGGCTTCACGAAAAGAAACATTTCCTTTTACGGCAATTTGAACCGCTACATCAGGGGCATTGGCAAAATTGATTTCCGCGCTCTTAGCCATTCTTTCTTTATTAATCTCCAGTGTAGTCATTATTCCTGAAAATACAGGTAACGTTTGTTCAACTATATTTACACTTTCAAATAAAGCAGGTTTTGTTTGTTGGGTATCCCGATTAAAACCAGACGGTAAAGAATCCATCGTAATTAAGGTTTCCAAAAAACGTCCGTAAATTTTAACGCAATTAGCTCTGATAACTTCTAGAGTATCTGGATTTTTTAGGTTGGGTTGAGCTGTGCCACCTGTTGTATATAGATCATTAATCTTCAAAAAACCAAATTCATGAGTTGACCACATTATTATCTCACTCATGGTTCTTTTAATATGAAGGGCGAGTATAGATAGGTCAGCTAATAACTTAGCCTCTATTTCACCCCGAGAATTAGCAGTATATAAACTATTTTCTGTAATTCCATCAAAGCCCAAGTATTCTGCTGTCATTTTTCGATCAATAGGCAACTGGGTTCCGGCCATTTCGAAAATTCCCAAAGGACATTTATTCACTTGTCCAAAATCAAAAATAAGATTGTTTAAATCGTCTAAAAAATGATAGGCTTTAGCTGTAAGCCAATGACCATAAGTAATAGATTGAGAAACTCTCAAATGAGTATAACCAGGCATAATTGCATCGAAATATTTATTAGCTTCATTTAACAGACCGGTTATCAGATAGGTCAATTGATTACTGATAAATAAAATATGATCTCGAATGTACATTCTTGTATCAGTATATACTTGGTCATTTCTAGCTATTCCCAGCCGTAAATTACCTCCAATTTCAATACCAAGTTTGTCCAAAACATACTTCTCAATATTTGAATGTACATCCTCAAGATCTTTTTTTAATTCAAACGTTCCTTCTTTATCAATTTTTTTAATTTCCTGCAAGACTTCTAATATTTTTTTAACTTGATTAATAGGTAGAATGTTTTGTTTTAGTAGCATTAATTGGTGAGTTTGATTAACGAGACATTCATATTGAACAAACTTTTTATCCAAGATAACATCCTCCCCAGCGGCGTATTCTATCGCTATTTTTCCAAAATTTTTATTTTCTCCTTCACCCCAGAACGGATTGATTGAATTTTTCATAGAATTCAAAAATTTAATTGATAATTAATCATGCTACTTTTCAGCTATAAAGATAAAATTTATTCCTTTTTTAGGAACCAGTTTTCCGTCAATTTCTTCATGATCATAAGGATCAGTCGTCGGTATAGTTTTAATTCTTTCCTTTTTAAATCCGGCTTTGATCAAAGATTGGAGAATATCTTCAGATGATCTCCAATTGTTAAGGCCAGATCCAACTCCCTGCGCCATAATAAATGTTCCATCAGTTTTTAAACCTCGATAGATTTCTAAAAGAATACTATCACATTTACCTGCTTGTAGATAACTAATAAGAAAATGCGATGTAATGAAATTAAAAGCTTTTTCAATAAATGGTAAAACATTGGCATCAGCCTGAAATAGATTCTTATGTTTTTGCTTTTTAGCGGCGATTAAGGGAACTCTATTAAAGTCAATAACAGTGACTGTTGATTTCTGAAGTTCAACTCCACCGATTTCTAATAAATTTAATTCTTGGTTTAATGCTTCAGGAGTGCTTATACCTAGTCTCAATATACTAAGTTTTGTTCCTTTTTCTCTTGTAATATTTTCAACACAATCTATATAGGTTTCAGCTTGATCCTGCCAAACTCCCCAACTTCCGGTTAAATATTTACCTTGCATAGCGAGATCTTCTTTGAGTTTTTTCCATTCGCCAACATTAGTTAAAGGGTTATTTGGTGAAACTCCTTTAGTTAATGCTAATTCATTATATTGGTAAGGAGTAAAGAGTTCTTCCATATTAATAAAGTTTTCTTAAAGAAATTTTTAATTGTTTGACTCGATATGGAATATAGTGTTTGGTGGTTTTTGCTGGAAAAACGTTTTTACTTAATCCCATATTAATAACTATTTTTTTATTGACCTTAAACATATTTTGTCTTGCAACGACTCTTATTTTTTGGTCATTAAGGTAATCAACCGTAATGCAGGGAATCTTTGCAAGCCCTAACTGTTTACAACTATTAAAACGATGGTGGCCGTCCAGTATCACTAAGTTGTCTTTATCCACTATTATCGGTTCTTTGAAGACACCTGATTTTTCTATTAAATGTTTTATTTTTATTAGATGTTTTTTATCGATTTTCTCGTGTTCCTTTAGTTTTGATAAATCAATTAGTGATACTTGCATATTATTTATTTAACTTTTAATTTACCCAAATGAATTGTGAATACTTCAGGATGTTTTAGGGCAAAGCTATATTCCTCAAAACCGTATGGAATTGTATCGAGGTCAAGCTTTAGCTTAAGATTTTTTGAGTCTATGTTGACCAAAGAATTGCCTGATTCACGCTTCATAACAATAAAGTTACCCTTATAGAGTTTTAAATCAATCTTTCCGTTCACATACGGTTGTATGTGGTTGATAAAACTCATCAATGCTTTGGCAAGCGGGCTATAAACCAAAGCGTGATAGACTAACTTCACCCATTTTTTGTCGATAAATTCATGTTTAAAATTTATTGTTTCTTTAGGAAGGACCAGTTTTTCAATTTCCTTATGACAATAGATTAGGATTTGAGCAGCCGGTGCCTCATAGACCCATTTGAATTTATTTCCGTATAAACCGTTTTCAATCATATCTATTCTACCTATTCCGTGTTTTCCGGCAATAATATTTAGCTTTTGAATCATTTCTGACAACTTTATCTTTTGGTTATTTAATTTGATAGGTAGTCCATTTTTAAACTCAAGCTCAATATATTCCGGTTTATCCGGTGCTTTTTCGATTGGCACAGTCCATTTGAAGGCTTCCTCAGGCGGCTGTTTTCCAATATCATCTATATCTCCGTAATTGATAGCATTAGACATAATATTATCGTCATAACTAAATGGATTATTTTTAGGAACAGGGATAGGAATATTATTTTCAAAAGCAAATTCGACTTCTTCCTGTCGAGTCGGCCACCAGTCACCGATAGGTGTTACTAATTTCATATCCCCTGTTGAGAAATAATTAAATACCATATTAAATTGGAAAGCACCTGCGCCCCGACCTTTATTACCATGAGCAATAGCATCGACATTTTCTTTTTTGGCGATGTCTACCCCTAATTTTGCCTGCCAGGGACGGGCAATTGAAGTGCCAACAGGATAGTAATCGTCATATAAGGCATTAGCTTTAATTATTTGAGACAAATAATTATTAGCATATTCCTGTTTTCCATCGTAAATGATAGTTTTTACTGCTCCAAGTTTCTTGGCTTTTTTTGCCATTCTCTTAGCCCACGTGGTATCCTGGCAAACGTCTATTGTCAAAGTTATGACTTGGTAGCCATAAAAATGTTTTAATAGATAAACCGAAATTGAGGTATCTACGCCTCCCGAGTACATAAGCAAAACTTTCTTGTTATGCTTTTTATTTTCTTCAAAGTCTTGTGACTTTTTTGGTAAGTGTTTCATATTTTTGTAATAACTTATAATTTAGACCATAAAAAAACCGCCCTTGGTTGGGCGGGGGAATGATAATTAATTTTTACTCTTTAGGACATAAAAATACTACCCTCCCCAAAGAGTCTCCTGGAAGCTTTATTAAAGCTGGAATCCATCCGAAGCTCGTTAGAGCGAAGGAGGATGTTAGAAGAATTGGTTATGGATAGTAATTTTGACATAAGTTTATTGCAAACTATTGAGAATTATACTAAAATTATTACATATGTCAAGAATTATTTTAAATAGACAATTTATTGTCGATAAAGGAAGGGAGATTTACTATAAAATTAGACCTGAACTAAAAAAAAAATATAATGAGGGGCATTATGTTACTATTGAGGTAAATTCAGGTAAATATTTTATCGGGAAAACTCCTATTGAGGCAATGGATATCGCAAAAAAGCATTTTCCAAAGAGAAAATTTTATATGGCCCAAGTTGGGAGTATGACTTCATTAATGAAATGAATTTATATATTGATAAGAAAAATCATCCCCATATTAAGTTAACAGTATTTTTATCCTCAAAACCACTTATTGTCGATTGTTATGTTGATACTGGCTTTTCTGGCGGTATATCACTTCCAGCCGATCTTCATTCACATTTTAAACAAGATGCCTATACTATTCAGGATTTTGAGATAGGAGATGGATCAACATTTAGTTCAGATGTTTATAAGATAAAAGTTCAATATGGCCAAACTTCTAAATATTTAACTTTGATATTTACGCCTAGTCCGGATATTCTTGTTGGAATCGAGTTTTTGACTGGATTTAAATTTACTTTAGATCTCAAAAATTTTAAAATTCAACTAGAATAATGCAAATTTTTACAGATGAGTTTAGAAATTTTATTAAAAAAACAGTTATTTGTTCCTGGAGAGGGCATAAGAAAGGGAATTGGGCGGAAGTTTATTGGGCAGTGGCTCATTCCAGTGGATATCAATCAAAATTTTGTAAAGTATGTAATAAAGAACTTGAAACAACCAGAAAAGAACATCCATGGTTGAATTAAAAATAAAGTTTGAATAGAATAAATATTATGAAAGGAAAACTGATACTTCTTACTTTATTATTGGTCGGGTTCGGGGTATTTGTTTTTGTTAAGTTTTACCTTCTTGATAAGCAAAATGCTTTTGGCCGGATTAAAGTTGTTTCTTCACCCGTTGCGAGTGTATTTGTTGACAATGTGGCTGTCGGGAAAACACCTTTTGAACAGAAGAATAAAGTCGGAGAATATATGGTTAAGTTGATTCCGGAGGGAACTGCAACCGATACTGCCTCATGGCAGGGAAAAGTTAAAGTTTATAAAAACGCACTTACTTATATTAACAGAGAGCTTGGCAGTTCTGATTTAACTTCGGCAGGTGAAATTTTTACTACAACGAAAATGGAAGAATCTCCAAAAACTCCGAATACCGGAGAAATTTATGTGGAGACCGAACCTCAGGGAGCTATAGTTTATCTCGATAATGATGAAAAAGGTGTCAGTTCCCTAATTCTGTCTGAAGTTGCAAAGGGCGATCACGAATTATCTGTTTTTATGCCAAGGTTTTTAAGAAGAACACAAAAAATAAATGTTGATATTGGCTATAGAGTAAATGCTGTATTCAAACTGGCTATAGATCAAAGTTCTGCCTCACTGACACCTACCGGAACAAAGAAAGATGATAAAACCGAAGCTACTGAGAGTGCAAAGACAGCTAAAAGTACCATAACTATTAGTGATACTCCGACCGGGTTTTTGAGAGTCAGGGAAGAACCGTCAATAAGTGCTTCAGAAGAGGCCCAAGTAAAACCGGGAGAGTCATTTGATCTTATCGAAGAGCAGAGCGGCTGGTACAAGATTGAATATGAAAAAGGCAAAGAAGGATGGGTATATTCGCAATATGCCGAAAAGAAGTAAATACAAGAATAAATTTCTAATTTCTAATCAAATCCCAATTTCCCGATTACAAAATTATTTAGATCAATTAGAAATTGGGTTAATTAGATCAATTCTCACTTTTCCTTCCAGACAAATTTATTATAAAAAATGTACGAATAAGGAATGACTATAAAAAAAATTATAATGATTTTGTAGACATACCAAAATTGCTTACCGAAGAAATTGACGGCTAATTGTACTCCGAGCGTTTGAATTAATATTGACCCGGAAGATACAAGGTTAAACTTTAAGAAATTCGGAATGTAGCTTGATAGTTTGTGATCCAACTTCTTGTGGGAAAAACTCCAAAAATTATTCAGGAAAAAATTTGAGATTATTGCCGATTCAGTACTTATTACGGTACCCAGCCAGATAGCCGACTTAAACTTTTCAATAAATAAATATGAGATTCCAAAATCGATTACAAAACCGATTAGTCCGACGATAACAAATTTAATAAATGAAGAGTTAAAAAGTACATAAGCAAAGGTTTGGAGAGCGTACTGTAATGAATTAATTTTTGATTTACCGTAAATTCTGTCTTTAAATTCAATAGGAAGTTCTGTTATGTGGGCTTTATGCTTTACTGCATAATCAAGGATTGCTACTTGAAATACATATCCCGAATAATTTTTTATCGTTGGAATTGATTGTTTTATAATCCATGTTTTTATAGCTCTAAAACCGCTGGTCCAGTCGGTTATTTTTAATTTCATAAATCCAAAACGTATGACAAAATTTGCCCCAACCGAAAAAATTTTTCTATGTAATCCCCAATCTTTTGGTATTGAACCGCCTTTGATATAGCGTGATCCAATGACAAAATCAGCTCCTTCCTCAATTTTTTTTAAAAATTCGGGTATTTTTTTAGGATTATGAGAAAGATCTGCGTCCATTTCAAAAATAAGATAAGGATTTAATTTCTCAATAGCGAAATTAAAACCGTGAATGTAAGCTTTACCCAATCCTTCTTTTTCAACCCTAAGGAGTTGAAGTCTGGGTATTTTTTTCATTAATTTTTCCACTTTTTCTTGGGTTTTGTCTTGAGAATTGCTATCAACTATTACCATATGGATGTCCCAAGTTTTAATATCACGCGTTGAGTCAACTATTCCATTAATAACCTGTTCAATAGCTCCGGTTTCATTGTATGTCGGCAAAACAATAACTGCTCTTCTCATAATGATTAATTATAAAACTTTATCATATTTGTCAAACCTTGACTCAATTTTATTTGAGGACTCCAACCAAGTAGTTTTTTTGCTTTTGTAATATCGGGCTTCCGTTTTTTCGGATCATCGACGGGTAATCTTTCACTGTACACGATTTTACTCCTGGAATTTGTCAATTTTTTAACCAGTTCCGCATACTCTTTAACGGAGTGTTCATCAATAGAACCGAGATTGACAATTTGCCCATCCGTACCGGGATAGAACATAAGCCGGCATAATCCCTCAATCATATCTTTGATATAACATAGTGAACGGGTCTGCAATCCATCGCCGAATATTGTTATATTTTTTCCCTCTTTTGCCTGATTTATAAATGTAACAACCATTCTCATATCAGACTTTAATATACGGGGGCCGTAAGTATTGAATATTCGGGCAATACGGCCATTAATAGATTGTTTTCGGAAAAAATAAGCCGTAAGAGTTTCGCCAAACCTTTTTGCTTCATCGTATACGGATCTCGGACCTGTAGTTGAAACGTTTCCATAATATTCTTCTTTTTGGGGATGTTGTAAAGCATCGCCGTAAACTTCAGATGTTGAAGCAAAAAGGAATTTTGCTTTTTTACTTTTTGCCAAGTTGAGCATATTTAAAGTTCCGATAGTATTAACTAGCATCGTCTCCATCGGCAAAGCCAGATAACTTATTTTACTGTGATGATTTGGCGAAGCAGGTGAAGCCAGATGAAAGATTGCGTCAATATTATTATTTAAGTTAAGAGGATTAATTACATCATGTTCGATCAGTTTGAATAAGGAATTTTTTAACAGATGTCGAATATTATCGCATGATCCGGTTAAAAAGTTATCAACACAAATTACTACATGTTTTTCTTTGATGAGTCTATCGCACAAGTGAGATCCGATAAATCCTGCTCCACCCGTAACAAGTATTTTCATAAAAAAAAGAGATTCTTCGATCGCTACACTCCCTCAGAATGACGAGGGGGGGAAATTGCTTTTCGGCCGACTGAAAAATAAGAAAAACCAAAATTTTCCATAACTTTTGGTTCGAAAATATTTCTTCCGTCAAATATAACAGGTTTTTTCAGCAGCTTTTTTATTTTTTTCAGATCGACCTGTTTAAATTCATTCCACTCGGTTAATATGATAAGTGCTGACGCATTTTTTAAGACTCCGTAGGGATCTTTACCGAACTGAATTTTTTTACCATATATCTTTTTAAAATTCTCCATGGCTGCCGGATCGTAGACTCTAATTGAATAACCTTTTTCAAGCAGTTCGTTTATTAAATAAAATGAGGGAGCTTCCCGAATATCGTCTGTGTTAGGCTTGAAACTTAGTCCCCAGATTGCAATTTTTTTATCTTTGACAACATTTAATATTTTATTCGTAAAATTACTTCTTGATAAAGAGTTTACGTTCACAACTCCCTTAAGGTAACTTGTATCAATGTCCAGACTTTCACCAATTTTAATTAGCGCATTGACATCTTTCGGTAAACACGACCCGCCATAGCCTACGCCCGGATCCATAAAAATCCTGCCGATCCTCTTATCTATTCCGACAGCGTCGAGGACATTTTCCACATCGGCTCCGGTTTTTTCACAATAAAAGGAAATTAAATTGGCAAAGGAAATCTTTGTTGCAAGCATTGCGTTTGACGTATATTTGATAAGCTCGGCTGATGCCAGGTCGGTAATAACTCTTTTGCCACTGATCGGGTGATGGAGTTCTAGAAGTTTGTCAATCGCTTTTTTGGAATCGGATCCGATAACAACTCTATCCGGGTTAAGGGTGTCGTAGATTGCGCTGCCTTCCCGTAAGAATTCCGGACAGGAGGCAACCGCAACCTCTGCTTTTTTAGACTTTACTTTTTTAAGAATAGTCTCCACTTTGATATTGGTTCCGACAGGAACTGTGCTTTTACAGGATACTAAGGTAAATCCGGGTTTTATATGTTTGCCTAATTTTTCTGCAACTTTAAACACAGCCGAAAGATCAGCTTCGCCGCCATTTTTTGGCGGGGTTCCAACAGCTATAAATACTACATCAGATTCAGGAATAGCTTTTGAGTAGTCGGATGTAAAAAGAATCCGGTTGGCTTTTAGATTTTTTTGCAGAAGTTCTTTCAGACCGGGTTCATAGATAATCGGATCGCCTTTTTTAAGCCGATCTAACTTTTCTTTAGTGTGTCCGACAACCCAAACCTTATTGCCAAAATCTGCAAGTACGGTTGCAGTTACCAAACCCACATATCCGTGTCCTATAAATGTAATTGTCATAAGTCAATATGATACCAGAAAATTCTCAAAATTTTTCATTTTATAAAAATTATTTTTCCTAGTTTTAATATCCGATAATTTTGGCAAGCCCGGTTTATTTTTTATGTATTCTTCATAAGTTGTTTTACCGATCAAAGACTTATCAAGATTAAATTTTTCGGCAATCAAAATTGCAGTTTCAAATGGAGAATAAGATTTTGATCCAACAAGATGAAATATTTCCGGAGAATAATTATTAAATAAATATTTTAGTCCAATTGCTATGTCATCTATAAAAGTTGGAGTCATTAATGAGTCAGTAATCATGGTCAGCGGTTTTTTTTGTTCAAGATAAGATTTGAATGTCCGAAAAAAATCTTTTTTAGGCTCAAAAGATGCCCGGTAAGGATAGGCAATTCTAACAATCATCCCATTATCTTTCACTATTTTTTCTCCTTCATATTTTGATATTGCATACGCCCCTATGGGATTAGGAGTTGAATCTTCATAATAAGGGGGATTTTTTCCATCGAAGATAAAGTCTGTAGAAATATAAATAAGTTTTTTATTTTTTTGTTTTACAGCTTTATAAATATTCCGAGTTCCTTCGATATTTATTTTGAAAACTAAATCCTTATTTAATTCTGCTTGAGCAACATTTGTATAGGCTGCTAAATGGAGAAAAATATCAAAATCAGTAGATTTTAAAATTGAATCGACCGAGGCTTTATCGGTAATATCCATTTGAGTTTGAGGAATTGGAATAAGAACGAAGTCTTTATTTAGAAGTTCTAGTATTCTTGATCCGACTAATCCGTCAGCGCCTGTTAATGCAATCTTAAGCATATTGTTTTTTGTAATATTCCAAATATTTTCCGGTTTTTATTCTTTTCCACCAATCCTGATTATTAATAAACCACTTAATAGTAAGTTTTAAGTAATCGTCAAAACCGAATTGAGGATTCCAGCCCAATTCTTCCTGCGTTTTTGACCAATCGATCGCATATCTTCTGTCATGACCCGGTCTATCCTTAACGTATTCTATATTTGATTCGTTCTTATTCATGAGTTTAAGAATTTTTTTAATTACTTCCATATTGCTTATATCATCAGCTAATCCTCCTATAAAATACGTTTTTCCAATTTTTCCTTTTTGCAAAATTAAGTCGATCGCTTTACAGTGATCCTCTACATATAACCAATCTCTTACATATAGACCGTCACCGTAAACCGGTATTTTTTTCTCTTCAATAAGATTAGTGATAGCTAACGGTATAAATTTTTCAGGAAATTGAAAAGGTCCAAAGTTGTTGGAGCAGTTCGAGATCGTAGTTGGCAGGTTATAGGTTGTAGCATAGGCTCTAACAAGATGATCGGATGCTGCTTTGGAGGCTGAATAAGGACTTCTCGGATTATAAGGAGTTTTTTCATTAAATTTTCCCCTGGAATTTAATGGTAATGCTCCAAAAACTTCGTCTGTTGAAACGTGGTGAAATCGTTTGATTTTATTTTTTACAGCCGCTTCCAAAAGTATATATGTTCCCTCAACATTTGTTTTGATGAAAGGTGCGGCATCAAGGATGGATCGGTCAACATGGGATTCGGCGGCGAAATGGACAATAACATCAACATTGCTTGTTACCTGGTTAACTAGTTGCTGGTTACAAATGTCTCCGTGAATAAAAGAAAAATTGGGGTTTTTTTCGATGGATTTTAGATTTTCCAGATTTCCGGCATATGTTAATTTATCCAGATTAACGATTTTATCCTGAGGATATTTTTTGAGCCAGTATAAAATAAAATTGGAGCCGATAAAACCAGCTCCACCGGTAACGAGCAATTTCATACTTATATTTTAATATTTTAGTTGATTTTTATCCATCTTTTTCTTTGGACGCGATTTTTTATCTGATTTCCGTCGATTGGATGGCTTGTTAGTATTTTTGTTATCTGCCCTGTTTCAATATAGGCGACCATATAATAAGTATCTTTATCTTTTCCTATTTTAATCTGACTTTTGTTTAGATTGTCAAAATAAATTTCTTGAGAAGTGGCAAGTATTAGTTTTATTAGAGTTTTGGAGATTCTTCTTAGTTTTATTCTATTTTTGAGATGCTTTGTAAAGTGTAGTTTTTTCATTGACAAAAACTGCGGAAGTGGGGAGGGGTTTTATTTTTGTAAGAAGTGAATTGCTGGCATTTAATATTTCTATTCCAATAGGTTGTCTCTTCTTATCATATTCTATAACAATATTTGGTTCTATCTCCTCAAAGCTGGTTTCTTTTCCGGTTTTTAAAGAAATGTAAATGGAGTCGGATTCTTTATCATAATAAATCTTAGACTTTTTCATGTACTCATTTTATTAAATGATTCAGGAAGATTCAAGGTGAAGCTGAAATAGTAATTATTCACAAGTTTTGACAAAACTATAGCAATCAATGTCATTTCGACTGAAGTGAACGAAGCGAACGGAATGGAGAAATCTCTTTACAAAAGCTTGAAGGAGATTCCTCGACTTTGCTCGGAATGACAACCGTGTCAAGAACAGTGAACTCTTATCTGAAATAGATTATAAAAAAAGTCGTAAGTTATTCTATAAATCGTGTTAAAATTACTCTATATGACAATTAAACCAACGAATTATAATCTAACCTTTGAACCGGATTTGGAAAAATTTACATTTAAGGGAAAGGAAATTCTTACTTTTGAAGTTAAAGATCATGCCAGAGAAATTATTTTGGATGCGGTAGATCTGGATGTTCGTTCAGTCATTCTGGCAAAAGGAGCGCGTTTACCCCTCGGAGCTTCAGCGAAGTGGGGTCCAGAATCGTGGCTAGATTCTGAAGTCATCAGAAAAAATTCTCCCCAGAATGACAAAAGAGTTTCATTTAGACTTGACCACAAGAATGAAAAATTAATTATTCAACTTAGTGAGAAATTAAAAGCTGGTCAACATAAACTGAACATTGAATTTGAAGGGATTTTAAATGATAAGTTAACAGGATTTTATAGAAGTAGATATTTAACTGAAGGAAAAGAAAAAGTAATGGCAACGACCCAATTCGAAGCGGCAGATGCGAGAAGGGGTTTTCCCTGCATTGATAACCCTTCCTATAAAGCAACATTTGACGTTTCGTTAATTGTAGATAAGGATTTAACAGCTATTTCAAACACTTTACCAATAATCAATCGTCATTCTGGCAAGCGAGGTACGAGCGCGTCCAGAATCGTAGTTCAAAACAAAGATTCCGGACAAGCCGGAATGACAGCATCAAAAGTTAAAAAAATAGTTAGATTTGAACAAACCCCACTGATGTCTACGTACCTTTTATATCTGGGAGTGGGTGAATTTGAGTGGATTGAGGATAAATTTAAGGATGTTTTGCTTAGAGTAATTACAACTCCGGGCAAAAAACATTATGGTAAATTTGCTTTGGAATGCGCAAAAAAATCCTTGGAATATTTTGAAAAATATTTTAACTATCATTATCCTTTGAAAAAATTAGACTTAATTGCGATTACAGAATTTGCGAGTGGAGCAATGGAAAATTGGGGAGCAATTACATTCAGGGAAAACTCCCTACTTTATTATCCTGAGAAAAGTTCAAAAGCCACAAAACAGAGAATAGCCGAAGTTATAGCTCATGAAATTGCACATCAGTGGTTCGGGAATCTGGTAACGATGAAATGGTGGGACGATCTTTGGCTTAATGAAAGTTTTGCCACCTATATGGCGCATAAGGTACTCAATCATTATTGGCCGGAATGGGAAGTTTGGTCGCAGTATGTTACCGATACTGTTTTTGAGGGAATGGCTCTGGACAGCTTAAAATCTTCCCATCCGATAAAAGTAAAAGTAAATAAAATATCCGAAATTGACGAACTGTTTGATGAAATCGCCTATGAAAAAGGTGGAAGTATCCTGAGAACGCTAGATTTATATCTGGGACAAGAAGTATTTATGAACGGATTACGAAAATATAT
>MGAF01000033.1:28668-58335 GCA_001789635.1 Candidatus Roizmanbacteria bacterium RIFCSPLOWO2_01_FULL_35_13
CAGTGGTCAAAATAATGCAGTCTTATGTAAATCAGGTTGGATTTCCCCAAATTAAAGCAGAGTTGAAAAGAAATACTATTAAATTAGAACAGTCCAGATTTTTGCTGGAACAAAACAAAACCGATTTAAAAAAGGAATGGTTAATCCCGTATCATCTAGATCACGATCGTGTCATAGATGATACATATTTATTAGATAAGAAAGTCAGGGAAATAAAAATAGGTAAGGATTTTAAGTATTTAAGTCTTAATAAAAATTATTCCAGCTTTTTTATTTCAGATTATTCAGATGAACTTCTAGAAAAATTAGGGGAAAATTTAAATTTATTAAATAATCAAGAAAAAATAGGTGTAATCCACGACCTTTTTGCTTTAATTTTAGCCGGAAAAAAAGATTTAAAAAAATTATTTTATTATATTAATTCATTTTTTCCTGAAGAAAAGTCGAGTATTGTACTGCACTATATTATTTCAAAGCTGACAGGAATATTTTTACTACTGCAAGATAATGAATCAAAGAATTTGGCTGCAAAATTTGCGAAAAAAGCTCTGGATAAAGTAGGCTACGAACCAAAAAAAGAAGAAAGCGTTCTTGATTCATATTTAAGAGCATCAGCTTTGTCGTCATTGAGTTTATTTAATGATAATGAGGTAAAGGTTTTTATTAAAAATAAATTTATCAAATATCTGGAGAATGAAAAATCTTTGCATCCTGATTTAAGAATGGTTGTCTATTCTTCTGCGCTTTGGTTTGATAAAAGAAACTATAACGTTCTTAGGAAAGAATATGAAGAGTCACAGATTCAGGAGGAAAAAGCAAAGTTTTTAAGCGCGTTAGGATTTATAAAAAATAAAGAACATATAAAAAACACCCTAACGTATATTATGACTCCAAAAGTCCCCTTAGCATTTCTACTATACGGTATTAGTTCTATAGCCAGAAATCCGTACGCAAGAGATATTGCTTTGGATTGGTTAATTTTAATTTGGCCTGTTTTAGTAAAAAGATCAGCCGGATTGGCAACTATGCTTTTGCGGAGAGTTCTGCAGGCCATAATCCCAATCTGCGGAATCGGAAGAGAAAAAGAAGTCACAGAATTTTTTACTATGAATAAACCAGCCGGTTTGGAAAGAAGTATAGATCAGGTTCTGGAGATGATGAGGATTAATTCGAGGTTTGTTAAGAAATTAAAGTCTTTTCAATAAATGTTGAGCTTGTTCCCAGGTAACCGGGTTATTATCGTACAATCTTTGATAACCAATAAAATATTTTGCTTCTGTATTTTGTTTGCCATCAATAAATACTAAAACTTCGTCGTAGGGGATTTCTGAATCATCAGTTTCTATTGTGCCTACAGAATAAACTTTATTTAGATTTAACTTTATATCTGCTTGCAATTCTCTTAGCAGTCTAAGTTTTTCAGGTTTTTCTTCCGCCATTATAATTTTTTTCAAAGATGGATGGCGTTCCTCTTTTAAAACCTTATAAACAGCAGCGAATGGACTTTTAGGAAGTTTAGAAATAAATTTTCTGGAACTATTTATGACAAAACCCATTGTCGCTAAAGTTATGGCTAAATTCTGTGAATAGTTTTTAAGTTCACTCATTGAAGAAATATATCATATCTTATAGCTATTTTCAATAAGCTTTAACTAAATGTGATTTATTTATTAACGCCTCAAGTATTTCCCATCTTTGTTTTTTTACTTTTTGCGGGATATCATCTAATAATGTTTTTGTTGCGGCGGTCATAGGGCGCATCGAGTACTCGGAGATATAGGCTTTTTCATAGCCGATGAGTTTTACTAAATTTACTGTATTTTGGAACTCTTGATCTGTTTCTCCGCAAAAACCCACTATGATGTCTGTGGATATTTTTATATTTTCAATTTTATTTTTTAATTTAGCGATAAGGGTCAAATACTGATCGCGAGTGTACCAGCGGTTCATCCTACGTAAAACATTGTCGTCGCCGGATTGAATCGGCAGGTGAATTAGGCGGGTTATATTTTTATTTCTTGCAATTACGTCTATAAGTTCTTCGGAAAAATCCCAGGGATTGGAAGACATAAAATTGACTTTTTCAAAACCAAGTTTTGCAACTTCTTCCAGGAGCTGAGGAAATAAAGTAGGAATTCTATATCTTCCTAAATGTTTAACATATACAGGCTTAAAATTCTTCACTTTTTGTGCGTGTCCACCCTGCGGGTGGACAGGCTCGAAATATGTAATTTTACCTTCCGATTTTGCCGGAGTTAAGTCCCTCACTTCGTTCGGAATAACAGAAGATGGCAAAATTAAATCTGCGCCGTAGGAATTTACATTTTGTCCTAAAAGTGTAATATTTTTATAGCCCTTTATTTTTAAGTGTAAGCATTCGGCAAGAATATCTTCAAAAGGACGGCTTATTTCGCGGCCCCTGGTATAAGGAACAACGCAGAAAGTACAAAAATTATTGCAGCCATTGGAGATTGGGACCCAGGCGTTTTCCCGGTCCTGTCTGATAGGTTGATTATCAAATCCGACCTCTTCAATCGGCATAAATTCGTCAACTTCGGGCATGACTTTTCTTATTTTTTGCAGATATTTTCCGGTTTTATCTCTGAATGCCAAACCAACCATACAGCCGGTTACAACTATTTTTAGACTCTGACTAGCCGACTTTAGTTTACCTAAATTATTGACTAATCCGTAAACCCGGTTTTCTGCGGATTCGCGGATCATACAGGTATTTATTACGACATAATCAGCGTCCTTATAGCCACGTGCCGGTTTCATACCCCGGGCTTTAAAAGCTGAGGAAACTCTCTCGGAATCGGCTTTATTTTGTTGGCAGCCAAAAGTTTTAATAAAATATTTCATAGAAATATTAAAGATTAAATATTAAATATCAAAACTACATATCAAATATTAAAAATATTTTTGATTTTTTATATGTGTGTTTGATTTTTGATCTTTGATTTTTGATATTATAACGATAAAAAATATAAGTATAATTCCAATAGTCAGAAAAGCTATAAGTTTCTCGATCCCCCTTAAAAATAAAGAAGCTGTTCCTAAAATAATAGAAACAATCCAATAAAAAACAGCAATTCTTCTTTTTCCCCAGCCAAGCTCTAACAGTTTGTGATGAAAATGTCCCCAGTCGGCCCGAAAAGGAGACTGTTTATTTTTAATACGTCGGATTATCGTATAGATAGCATCAATAGTCGGTATAGCTAAAATTAAGACAGCCGTACCTATTTTGCCGAAAGATAGTATGGAAAGAATTCCCAGTAAAAAACCGGCAAGAGAGCCTCCCCCGTAACCAGGCATAATCTTCTGCGGAAAAAAATTAAATGGTAAAAAACCAAGGAAAGCACCAGCTACAATAAAAGACAGTAAAGTTACTGTCTGAGCGCTTATATCATGAGCAGTAAACCTTTGTGAAAGTAAGCCGAGAAAAAAAGCAGTTATGGCTACAAATCCGGGGAGTTGGCCGTCTACACCTTTGCTCCAATTGACCATATTCATAATCCAGGTCAGCCAAATAATTGCGATAACGTCGGCCAAAACTAAAACCGAATGCGTCCCGAAAAAATCGAATGAAAGCTTCCATTGGTTAAGTTGAATTACACCCCCGAATGGATTTGATATATAAGGAATACCCAAGCCGAATCCGATCAATACAGCTGAAATTATTAAGTTAAGGCTGAATCGCAGATACGGTGAAAGATCAAAATAGTCGTCCAGAATGCCAACGACAACAAGCACCGCAGAAGTAATAAGAATCCCAAAAACAATTTTATTCATTGGGAGAAAGATTACTGCAGACAATAAAAGAGTTAAGAAGATTGGTATTCCGCCGCCTCTCGGGATAATGCCGATATGAGTATGAGCCGGATGAATCCTCTTATTTTTGTCCGTTACTAACTTAAATTTTTTAGCAAAGTGGATTGTAGGAATAGTTAGGAGATAAGATAAAAACGTGGAAATAGCTAAAACAATTACGTATATCATGTGTTATTAGTCATCCTGAGCGATTAGCGAAGGATCCAGCGAAGCCACGTTTGACGTGGTGAAGCGTTTCTAATAATCTATAATTACGCTAGCGCTGGATTCTTCACTTCAAAAAACATCGTTCAGAATGACAAAGTACTGTTATGTGACCAGAAAAATTATTTTTGCAAAGATTAAGGTAAAACCGGCCAGTAGAAACAGGTTAAGGTAGTAGAATATTTTTTGAACGAAGGTGTCTTCTCTAAAAAATCGTCCGAAGATAAATTTGTTTAGAAAAAAGAGCAGATTCATAAACAAAGGAAGAATAAGAATAAACCAAGTATCTGTTAGTTGATCTTCACCAACCGGTTTGGAATAAAAAAGCGGGATTTGAGGAGGTAGGGTATTAAATTTAAAAACTCCAATCAAAGCCATTAATACGTTTGCAGCAATAAGTTGATACAATGACTTAACTCCGATAGACATGAACTAATTATATACGATTAAGATCGCTTTCTTTCTTTAAGAACTTTTTTTGCTGTTTGCGTATCAGTATGCAACTGATCTTTTCTTCCCTTCTGATACATTTTTTGTCCGAATTCATCTACCACCGCCTGATCGTTTGCATCTTCAGCAGTTCTAATTTTATTGTATATTCTTGCTAGATCGCCACCTGCTATTAGAAGACTTACTAATGGGTTTCCAAACATGGCCAATGTTCCAGCAAAAAAATGTTAGACCTAAATCTGTGCCATCGGTATGCCATTTGACTTTTGGGGTATTAGTTTCTGTTGATTGTGTTGGCATAATTATTACACCTCCTTCGAATAATTACTATGCAAAAATTGGGTATTTTGAGGCAAAGATTTTTATTTTCTTTTTAATTTTTACTAGGGTTTTAATAGTTTTAGCCTCTTTACGGAATTTTTTGAGATATTCGATTCTTTCCTCTTTATTTTTTGGCAGTTTATATTCTTTAATAGATTCTGCTACCTCCCAAATCCAATTGGCAATTTTTTTCATTTCTTTTTCTTTCATTCCACGTGTTGTTAAGGCAGGGGTGCCGAGTCTTACCCCCGATGGATAAAATGGAGATGCCGGCTCACCGGGAATTGTATTTTTATTTAGAGTTATACCGGAATTGTCCAAAGCGTATTGCATAAAAAAGCCTCCGCCTGGTCCAAAGATAGTAGTCAGATCGATTAAGCAAAGATGATTCTCTGTACCGTTGCCGACAAGTTTAAATCCTTTATTTATTAATTCTTTAGCAAGAGTTTTTGCATTCTTGACTATTTGTTTTCCATATTTTTTAAAGTTTGGTTTGGCTGCTTCTTTTAAGGCAACGGCAATTGCTGCAGTTGTGTGATCATGAGGTCCACCTTGTAAGCCGGGAAATACAGCTTTATTAATTTTTTCAGGAAGCTCAGGATCTTTTTTAATACCTTTATTAGTCACCATTATCATAGCTCCTCTTGGTCCTCTGAGAGTCTTGTGGGTTGTGGTAGTTATAATGTCAACATACTTACCAGGATTTTTATGAGCATCTGCTGCGATTAGTCCGGCTGTGTGGGCTACATCGGCAGCCAGATAAGCTCCAACTTTTTGAGCAATCTCAGCAAATTTTTCAAATTCATACTCATAGACGTAAGCCGTAGCTCCTGTCCAGATGAGCTTTGGTTTGTGCAGTTTTGCTAATTTTAGAACTTCCTCAAAATCAACTCTACCATTTGTTTTTACATGATAGGGAAAACTTTTATAAAAAATTCCGGTTGCTGAAACTTTATATCCGTGGGTCAAATGACCACCATGAGTAAGATCCAAACCCATAACAGTATCTCCGGGATTCATTGTTGCCAGATAAACCGCCAGATTTGCCGGCGATCCGGAATATGGTTGAACATTGACATAAGGAACTTTAAATAATTTTTTGGCTCTTTCCTGGGCAAGTAATTCAACTTCGTCGATACACTCATTACCGCCGTAATATCTTTTATGAGGATAGCCTTCGGAATATTTATTAGTGAGAATAGAACCCATGGCTTCCAATACTGCAGGTGAGACGTAATTCTCCGAAGGAATCATCTCGAGTCCTTCTTTTTGTCTTTTGGATTCTAATTTTATTAATTGTTCAATTTCCGGATCAGTCTTTTTAAGATGGTTCATGTTTGAAATAGATTAACAGCGAATATATAAAAAATCAACGGATATTTCTATATCAAAAATTATTCTCGACGAGCACGAACTATAAATTATTGACATTTTTACGCGATCGCGTAATTTTGTCAAAATGCCTAATTATTTCTGACTTATTTTTTTAAAAACTCTTTCAAAAATTTCATTGCCATATGTTTTATCGACAAAAAGTTCAGGATGAAACTGAAAGCCGTAGATAGGTTTTGTTTTGTGTTTTATTACTTCATACCCATCCTTAGATTTAGCCAGACCAATAAGAGATTTTGAAAGAGTTTGAATAATCCACTTATGGCTTTCATACACTTTAATTGGTCTATCAAAAGAGTCTTTAAAAATATTAGACCGATGATCAAGCCAGTCAATTGTGATGATTCCTCTTTCTTTCATTACGAGTTTTTGAAGTTTAGCTCCAAATGCTTTTGCTATAAGTTCAAATCCTAAACAAATACCAATAATTGGTTTATTAATTGTTTTAATAAGTCGTAGTTCATTGCTAAATAATTTTTCATTTCCTACAACAGGATGAGCTGAACCTCCAGTCAATATGAAAAGGTCGAAAAATGGGAGACTTTCAATTTTATCCGAGAAATATGGACGAATTGTTATAGCTGACTCTGATAAAAGTTCTTTAATTTTTACAAGATGGTGAGTTCCATTATCAATGATTAAAATGTCCATGATTTTTTTAGTTTTTGAATCTGTTTATACAGACTACTAATTAAGTATAAAGAACCTGTAATTACTAGTGGATTCCCCTTTTGTTTTACTAATTTAGTAAGAAGGGAAGAGTTGTTTTTAACCTGAGTATATTGCCTAAAGTGTAATCTGCTAAGAACATTTTGTAATCGAGAAAAAGCAATAGCCCTATGTTTATTATCTTGTGAAATTAGAGTAAATTCAGTTACATAAATATGTTTTGCGTGTGGAGTGATTTGTTTTAACATGCCTTTTATTGTGTCGATTTGGTCTTTGTTTGCTACAAATGAAATTACAAAATCAAATTTTGTATTTGGATAAATATTAATAAGGCTTCTGATAAAAGTTTTCATTTTTTGCGGGTTATGAGCTCCGTCTACGACTATGGAGCGATTATTTGTACGAATGATCTCGAACCTACCTGGAACTGTTGTTTTTTTCAGAACTTCACGAACTTTATTGGTCTGTATTTTAAATTTATACTGTCTACTGGCGATGGCCAATGCAGTTAACGCCTCTCCAGCATTTTCAGCTTGATGATAGCCTATAAGTCTAAGCTTAACGCTCGACAAGTTTAGATTTTGAAATTGAAAATCAAACTGTGTTTGATTTTGACCAATTGTTACATTTTTGATATTAGTTCCCTGTTTTATAATAAAGAGTTTGGCTTTTTTTTCTTGAGCTTTTTTATTAATAACCTTAATTACTGATTCTTTTTGATCTATGGTTACTATATTGTTACCTTGTTGTATTATTCCTGCTTTCTGAAAAGCAATTTTTGAATATGTATTGCCTAAATATCTCTGATGGTCAAGGCCAATTTTTGTAATGACAGCAATCTTTCCGCTGTTATTTGCAAGATTTGTAGAGTCGTATAATCCACCGAAGCCTGTTTCCATTACCGCAAAATCAACTTTTTTCTTCCAAAAAAGAAAGAATGCAAAAGCAATCAATATGTTAAAATAACTAGCCCGTCCATATTGTGATCTGTTAATTTTTTCAATAGCAGGAATAATTTCTTGAAATGTTTGAGTAAATTCCTTTTCTGAAATATATTTATTATTTATTTGACAACGTTCCCTAATATCATTTATATGAGGGGATACACTTAGACCAACATTAAAACCCTGTGATTGGAGTAAAGCACTAATAAGATATGCGGTTGATCCTTTTCCAGAAGTTCCGGCAATATGAATTACTCGCAATTTTTCCTGGGGATGGTTCAGCAATTTCAGTAGATATTTTGGTCTGACAAGTAGTAATTCAAGATCTCTTTTTAAATCCTTCCTATCAGAAATATGGCTATATATATATTTTAAACAATCTTGATATGTTTTCATAATTTTTTAAGTAACAAAAAAAACCTCCCGGATCGGGAGGTTATATATTTACTTTTAGTTAATATTTTTTTAGCACAAGAGTCTCCCAATCCTTAAGCAGTTTTTAGGAATTGGGGTGAATAGTTGTTTAAGACGTTAACTCTTGGATTCATATTAAAAGAATAATAAACAACTTATTAATTTTTGTCAACAGATTTAATATTTAAATTTATAAACTGGATTCCTGCCTTCGCAGGAATGACAAAACATCAATTTTAATAAAGAGCTTGGATGTTGTAGGTTCCGTTGGATTTTAGGACAAAGGCTCGATTGGGATAAAAAGGAAGGGAAGGAGCGATATCAGTTTTTGCGATTAAAACTTTACCTACAAAATCAGGGATTTCTTCATAAGTTTTGTTATAAATATAAACTTTTTTATTCGGAAAATAATATTTGGCAGTAAAAAAATCCAGTTCACTGGTTACAAATATGAGATCATTTTTTTTTGCCATCCTGGTAATTTCTTTGGTAACTTTTTGAAAGTCGGTTTTTTTTCTTATTTCTAAAGAATCTTTCTGATAGTAAACCGCAATAACAAAAAGCATAATGAGAAATATATTCCTGGCTTTAGGTTTCATCTGCTCCAGACCATAAATTAAAAGTAGGAGTAACCCAACGGATGAAAAAATAAAATAGCGGGGAAAAAATATCGGTTTAAAAAGGGAAATGAAGGCAACTAAAACAGGAATGCCAATTCCCCAAAGAAGTAGGAATACAAATAATCTATTGTTATATTTATGCTCTTTCTTTATCAACTTCACTAGAGCTATTGCAATAATCATTATGAGAAAAAGCGAAGTCCAAGTTACATTATTTTCAAAACCGGTATAAACAATACCTAAAAGCATAATAAATGTTTTGAAATTGGTTCTGTCAATCCAAAAAGCTGAAAGTAAATCCTTAGTCAAAAGAACAAAGATTACCCAGGGAGAAAAAATAAATAAAGATTTATAAATTATTTTCCTAACTATTTCTTGAATTCTTCCTTTATTTAATAATTGATTAAATAAAAATTGACTTATTACTACAAAAAGCATGAAATAATGGGTATAAAAACCGAGTACTAACGTGATTAGATATTTTTTGTAATCTTTTTTATATAAGAAGTAATAAGATGAAGTTGTCAGGAATGCAAAAAAAGAATAAGATCGGGATTCATACGCATAGTATGTCAAGAATGGGTTGATTAAAAAAAGTAATAAATAAACTAAACTTTTTTTCTGGCTGAATTTAAAAATATACTGCAAAAATAGGAAACAAATATAAAGTGTTGCCCAGAAAAAAATTAAGGAAAGACTTCGGAGAGTAATTTCGGAACCGCCAAACATTTTCAGCCAAAAATGCAAAATAAGGTGATAGATAGGAGGATTGAAATCTTTTGCAGAGAAAGCAATTATTTCAAATACGTTTTTTTTGGCCAGAAAATAGGAAAATGCTTCATCCCGCCAAAGACTCTGGGTAAAAAAAATGAGAGGAGTGTGGATAAATAGGTAATTTAACATTTATTAAATGTAGCGCTTTTTCAGATATAGATTCTGGACGCGCTCCTTCGTCGCTTGCCAGAATGACCCGCTTCGCCAGAGCTCCAGCGAGGCGAGCGTCATTCTGGGGAGCGAAGCGACTCCAGAATCGTTGTTATGATTATTAGTTTACACTTTCTCTGTTACCTTGTATTTAATCTTTTTTCCAAACAATAACCTAGTGTGGGCGTCCAGTGCGGGTAACGAAGAAAAGATAAAGGAAACGATCGGTAATAGGTACCACTGGATGAATAAAAAAGGTATAGATCGTAATCTTATTTTATGGTCGAGTTTTTTTCGAAGCTGATAGTCAAGATAAACATACAAAATTAACATTAAAGAAGAAAGAGTAAGGATAATTCCTGAAAGTTTGGGGAGCAAAAAACCCAACACGGTTCTTTTAAAGATAGGATTAACCAAGGGTGGAACTGAGGCAGAAATAGTTAAGATAAAAAAGGAAATAGTCCAGAGAAGATGAGTCTCCGCTAAGAATAAGATTCTTTTTAACTTAACCAGCGCATTAATATGGGGAGTCGCAATAAATTTACTTAAAGTATAGCTGATATCGGAAGCCCCCCAGGCCCAGCGTTTTTCCTGTTCGTATCTGCTGCCGGATGTTTTGAGAAATCCTCCGGAATAAACAGCGTCACCGTTAGTAATTGTGTAAAGAGGAATAGTTTTAATTTTTTCGCCGAAAGTAAAAAGAGCTTGATAAAAGATATGCCAATCTTCCGGAATAATATCTACATCCCAGAACTTTATTTTTTTCAAGAGCCATAGGCTGGTTGAATAGGTTGAAATTTGAATAAGTTTGTCTTTTTGCGGTAAAAAAGCCAATCTGAGTATAGAGGATAAAGTTGCCTGAATTCTGATAAAAAAAGGCAGCTGCCAAAAATTGTTATAGAGTAATACGGGCGCCCAGTAAAAATGATAAAGGCGATCCTGATCAAGGATAAACTTATAGGTTAGATAAGAAAAATAGTTTTTTGCTAACGAGCTGTCAGCATCACATATAGTTATCAATATTTTCCCACGATCTAAATTATTTTTCTCAACGAAAGTATCTACTATTTTTGCTGCAAAAGTCTGATTACTGGCTTTGCCTGATTCTTCTTTTGGAAGCAACATGTGGAAGGTAGTAAAAATGTCTGCAAAATAATCCTTAAATTTTGTTTGGAGTGTTAAAGCTTTTGCTTTAGCATCCGCTTCACGTTCTTCAAAAGCGAGAACAAGAAAAATATTTTTATAAGGATAATCCGAATTGACAATCGATTGAATAGTTGCTTCTAATTTATATAAAGGTTCTTTAAAGTTAGGAATAATAATAAAATGTTTAATTTCTTCACCTCTTTTTATTTTTTTCAATTTTATAACATACTGAATTTTCAGATGAACGAGGAGATATTTATAGGCAAGTGTGGCAAAGTAGGTAGTAGTGAGTGATTTATAAAGAAAATAAAGATCAAATGCGATGATAAAGTAAGCAACAACTGCCGGATGAAAAGGTGATAGCCAGATCGGCATTGTGATCAAAAGCCAACTTAGAACAGGGACTATAGCGTCAAATAAACGGATCATTTGTCCTATTATACTAAAACTAGCCGTTACATAGAATCTTATACTCGCAGTTCTGACAAATAATTCCCCGGCTGCACTTAAAATCCGAATAGGTGATCTTATCGCGTATTTTTAAAAGTTCATCGGTTGCTTCTTCCAGCTGTTCTTTTGATCGATAGGTTGTCATTTTGGTTGAGTTATCAAAAAAATAAAGTGAAAGTTTTATCTGATCTACTTTTTTAGCAAAGATACCGGGATTTATTGCAGCCAGAGCATATAGGGTCATCTGTAAATTTGAATCAAGATCCTTTTGCCGGGGAATATTGGCGCCGGTTTTATAGTCAATTATTTCTATTTTTCCGCCTCCCAAATCATCTACTCTGTCTATTTTTCCCAGAATTTTTAGATTTGGATCTATTTTGAAATTAAATCCTTTTTCGATATAGATAGGTTTGGCATTCAGATGCAGAGGATCTTTTAAATAATTTAGCAAAAAAGTTTTTGCCAGTTCCTTAGATTGTTCTTCGTGTTTTTTACTGGTAAAACCATATCTGATCCAGTTGTTATCCAGCATGTTTAGTATTAATTCCTTTTCGTTTTCGCCATCTTTTTTTAGAGTATAAAAGTCCCTTAAGGCATTATGAACTGAGTTTCCGATCGATAGTGAGGGAGTCGGTGGAGTAGGTACCCGCAGAATATAGCGGAGTTTAAAATGCAGCGGGCAGATCTGAAATGACTGAATAGCAGAGTAAGACAAAAATCCTAAATTATATTTAGATACACTGATATTTTCTACAACCGGTTCAGTTCTTTTTTCCCATTCAAAAAGGGGTATTTGTGAATGTTTAACAGACGGAGCGGTATTGTATAAATTTTCAATTCCAAGTGATTCGCCTATAAAAGGTGACATTTTTCTTTCTCTTTTTCCTTCACCATAAAAGTTGGAAGCAGACAATATAAGTTTTTCTTTAGCCCTTGTCATTCCGACATAGAATAATCTTCTTTCTTCCTGTAGATGATAATCACCAGTAGGTAAGATTTCCTGAATTAAATTATCCGGTATAGGAATTTTATCTTTACGTTCTCTTGAGGGAAATCTACCTTCGATCAGATTAGTTAAAAAAACGACGGGAAATTCAAGTCCTTTTGCCGAATGAACCGTAAGAATATTGACTGCATTCACCTCACTCCAGTCTATTTCCGCCGCCATTGGGCTTTCGCCCATATTCATTGCCAGATCGAGATAATCGACAACAGTAAAGATGCTTGCGTCCCTATGAGTTGCTTCAAAACTTTTTAATTTATCAAAAAATTTTGTAATGTTTAAAGCTTTTTTTTCCTGGGCTTGGGTTTTGTAATCTACGACCAGTTTTAAAAGACCGCTGTCAATAAGAAAATAATAGAGAATCTGTCCGGCAGTTTCTTTGGGAATTAATTTTTGCTGTTTATGAACCATATCAACAAAATTTTTAAGTTTATTTTTTGAATCATCACTGATATTAATTTCTATTATTTGTTCAAGCTGTTCAAACAGAGAGATATTGGATCTTTTTGCCTTATTGAGAACTGCTATAAGGTCGCGTGCCTCAATATTCCAAAGATCCATGGATAAAACCCGGTAAAGGCTGACGGAGTCGGTAAAG
Source organism: Candidatus Roizmanbacteria bacterium RIFCSPLOWO2_01_FULL_35_13 (assembly GCA_001789635.1). Classification (GTDB taxonomy): domain Bacteria; phylum Patescibacteriota; class Microgenomatia; order UBA1406; family GWC2-37-13; genus 2-01-FULL-40-13. Next base: position 41,635 of record MGAF01000033.1, read on the forward strand.
TCATATAAGACTTTAAGATAGGCGATGAGGTCTTTTATTTCCGGCTGCTGAAAAAGCATTCCGGGTCCCAGAAACTGATAGGGAACTCTGGCCCTTTCAAAAGCTCTTATAAAAGCATCACTGTGATTGTTGGCACGAACCAGAATGGCAAAATCCTTATACTCTTTTTTATTTTCCTTTTTATAGTCCCGAATAAAATGAACAATTTTTTCTGCCTCTTCTTCGACCCGATCAGTATGAATTAACTCGATTTTTTCACCTTCATGATTATTTTTAGCTTTAAGATTTTTACTTATACCGAGTTGACTCTCGAGTGTATTGGGATTATTATTTTTTATTAATTTATAAGAAGCATCCAGGATGGTTTGAGGGGAACGATAGCTTGTGGTTAGAATGACGCTTTTTGATTCAGGGTAGTCCTTCATAAAAGAGAGAATATTAGATATGGCAGCTCCCCTGAATTTGTAGATAGAGTTATGAACTACAACTCCGTTTGCTATAAAGTTGTGAGTTTTGTCTACTTCCAAGTCAAAGACTTCTATCTGTTTTAATTCTTCAACCCTTTTTACAACTTTTTTGTAAATGATTTTTTTGTCGATACAAACTGGTAGATAGTTACCAGGAAGGATATGACTGGCCGGCATGATTCGAGCTGCTTTGTGTTGATAATAAATAGTACCAACAGAAAATTTTTTATCTAAAATACCATCAGTTATGGCAAGTAATCTTTCAGCCACTTGCCAAGCAAGCTTAAGGTCGCTAGTGCTAAAACGATAGCGAAAACCTTTTTTAGCTCTAGTCAATTTAATACCAGCTGAAATAAGTTTTCGAATAGTTTTTTTTGAGGAAGTTTCGACCCAAACAGCGTGCTGTACGCTCGGATTACTAACGAAGCCTCTCTTATGAGTTTTGCTTCTATGGTTACGATAACACATATGGAGATTAATTTTTACCCGATCGGTTACTCCTCGTTTGACTCCATTCACTAAAAAATGAGGTGAATCAAGTTCTAAGCTTAGATCCTTTGCAAGAACTGCTGCAGATTTCTTTGTATCTATTTCGTCATAGAGTTTTTTCAGCCATTTACCGGCTATAGCTTGTCTTTGTCTTGGATTAAAAGGAACTGTTGGAATATTATATTTTGTTGAATAATAGCTTTCAAAAAATCTAGCTTCGGCCTCAGTTTTATAACTGCCAATACCAATAATTGAATCTGCATGATGTTCAAGGCGCAGTCTTGAAGCTAGGTCCTTTGTTACTCCAATCCTCCAACCGATGTTTACCTGCCACATAATATATACATAACAATATTGCTTATTAATTTCAGTTGACGGGATATAGCAGAACATTTTATGATTATTCGTAAGAGTTATTTTTTTGCCGTCCTCGAGAACAAAAGTAAGGAGACAAACTTTAGCATGTCTTCGAAATACATTTTTCACTTTTGAAATAGATGTATGACCCTTACCAATGGCTGTTAAAATTTTCTCTCCTTTTTTTATTTGATCTATTCTTTTTTTGGCCAAAGCGGTAGTTATAGTTGTATTTCCTGGTAGACATTGGGAATCATCTCCAACTACAGTGATGTTGGATGAAGTTTTTAACTCAGCCATAAGTTTTATTAACTGATACTGTGCAAAATTAGTATCCTGGAATTCGTCTACCAAAATATATTTAAACTTTTTTTGATATTTTGCCAGAATCTCTTTTCTTTTCCGAAATAGATTAAGAACATTGATTATCAGATCGGAAAAATCCATTACCTCCTCTTTAATCTTTAAAAGTTCGTAGGTTTTAAAAGCTTTTGCCAACTCCAGATATTTGTCTTTGTCTTCCTTGGCGGATTTTGCAAAGTCCAAATATTTTTCAGGAGTTATATCTTCATCTTTTAATCGGGAAAAATGTTGAATTAAACCCTCGATAAATTTATAAGGGTTACCCTGCGGCCGGAAATATTTCAGGTGGAAAGACCAGAAGTTTTTTTTAACGAGCAAGTAAGTTTCTGCATCGGTCATGAGTTTAAATCCCGGTGATAAGCCGACATTTATTGCCTCACTTCGAAGAATTCTGTCACAGAAAGAATGAAAAGTTGAGATCCACAAGCCAAAAGTACCGTAAGGTAAAGCCACATCGACTCTTTTTTCCATTTGCTGGGCGGCTTTCTCAGTAAAAGTCAGTGCCAGAATTTCGTCAGGTAGAGCCTTTTTTTCGGTTATCAAACGTTTGATTCTTTCCGTAACCACCGTGGTCTTTCCGGTTCCTGCGCCAGCAATGATAAGGAGAGATCCGTTATCGTGATTCACAGCTTCTTGTTGTTCTTTATTCAATACGATTTCTTGATTTTTCATGTCTTAAATTCTATCACAAGAGTATGTAAATAATACGTTCTTGGAATACAGATCCTATAGAATATTTCTGTTGACACAGAACAAATAGTCGGGTACTATAAAAACGATGAAGAAATCAACGACGCCGAGACAAAAAGAATTACTTCAAATTATCTACGATTACATCATTAACGAAGGATATCCTCCGACTTTTGATGAGATGAGAGAACGCTTAAAAGTCGTTTCCAACCAATCGGTTATTGACCTTCTTAACAAATTAGAAAAAAACAGAATTATTAAAAGAAATGAAAACATAGCCCGAAGTATAGCAATATTACCAATTGGCTACGAGATGCTTGGAAAACCGCCGCTTGCGCCATTTTTAGGCGTCAGTTCGGCCGGAGCTCCAATTAATTCAATCGAAATAACCGGCGAGTGGCAGACTTTATCATCGGATATAGCTAAACTAAAAGATGAAGTTTTTATTCTTAAGGTAAGTGGGGATTCGATGATTAACTCCGGCATAGATGACGGAGATTTAGTTTTAGTCAAAACAGAAAAAGAATTTGTCTCGGGTAATGTAGTCCTAGTCCAGATCAACGATGAGGTTACGATTAAAAGATTCATCTCCGATGATAATCCGCCCTATATCTATCTTAAGCCGGAAAACCCAAAATATGATATTATTCCTGCCACAGATAAGATGACTCTTAAAGGAAAGGTAATTTCGGTTTTAAAGGAAAGTTACTGGCGGCCTGTTTCATAAAATTTTAATATGCCTACGCAAAAGTTAAATAAAGCCATAGAGGTAATCAACAAAATATTTAAAAATACATCAGCCGTTTTTGGGCTGAAAGAATTTGAGGATATTAACCTGGAGGACGTTTTGACTATTACGGAAGAAGAAAAAAACCGCTATTTCATAAAAGATCTGAAGACAGGTAAATTTCGGGTAGTCTTCGATGCAGTAAAAAATATCGGTAAACCGGAAGAGATCGTTCGTCAGCTATGGCTTCATAAGCTGAACAAATATTATAGTTATCCGTATGACCGGATTGATACGGAAAAAAGCATTCATTTTGGCCGGGAAATTTCCGCCAAAGCCGCAGATATCATCGTCTATAAAAAGGACAAAATCACTCCCTACATTATAGTTGAAGTAAAAAGTCCGGATGAAAAAAAAGGAATAGAACAGTTAAAAAGCTACCTGTCAGCCGAGGGTTCGGAAATCGGCGTCTGGTCAAACGGTAAAGAAAGGGTAATTCTCTATAGACCATATCCGAAAGAGTTTCAGGATTCCTTAAGTGAGATTCCCGGAGCCGACCAGACAATAGATGATCTTTTTGATATTAAAAGGAGCTGGAATACTTTAAAACCCAAGTTTGATTTTATCTTTATCATAAAAAGAATTGAAGAGCTGGCGTTGGCTGGGTCAGGCGCCAATGTCTTTGAGGAAATCTTTAAACTTATTTATGCCAAGCTTTATGATGAAAAATTAGCCAGAGAAAGAAGAACTAACCAGGAAGTAATTTTCAAAAAATATCAGGATCCGGAAAAAACCTATGAAATAATTAATCAACTTTTCAAAAATGCCATACGCGAGTGGCCGGACACCTTTGAACCATCAGACAGAATAAAACTACCCGCGTCTAGATTAAATATCTGTGTGCCTTTCTTGGAAGATATAAGACTTTTTGAAATCGGAACAGGCGAATATGAAATTATAGATAGCGCTTTCGAGTATTTGATTACAGAAGTATCAAAAGGCACTAAAGGTCAGTATTTTACGCCTCGTCATGTTATCAAGATGTGCGTCAAGATGCTTAATCCCAAAGAAGACGAGTATATTATCGATCCGGCCTGCGGATCGGGAGGGTTTTTACTGCATACGATGTATCAGGTTTGGAAAAATTTTTTAAGAACCGATGCTGCACAGAAAAATTATGCCGGAAAATATCTATTTGGCATAGACTTTGATGATAATATGCGCCGTATCTCTCAAGCCCTGATGCTTATTGCAGGAGACGGGCGGCATCACATATTTAAAAGAAATTCGCTTGATGCGACCGACTGGCAGGGTGTGGAAGCCGAAGATGCCAGACATTCCTTAAGGCCGCTTTTACGAAGTTTTGATAATCCCTCGGATGAAAACGAAAATCAATTAACATTCAAGAACCTTAACTTCGATATCTTAATGACGAATCCGCCTTTTGCCGGAGAAAATCCTGATTCTCAATTATTAAGACAGTATCAACTGGCTAAAAAAGACGGAGGAAAATTGAAAAACAATGTCGAGCGCCACATTCTTTTTATTGAAAGATCGCTTGACGCTGTACGGCTAGGAGGAAGGCTTGCTATTGTCCTGCCGCAAGGAGTCTTTAATAATACCAATATGGAATATGTGCGCGATTATCTTTTTGACAAAGCGAGGATTTTGGCTGTAGTCGGGCTGCATGGGAATACATTTAAACCCCATACCGGCACAAAAACCAGCGTTTTATTTTTGCAAAAATGGGGAGAAGAGGAAATACTACCTAAGGACTACCCAATATTTATGGCTGTTTCGAAAAAATCCGGTAAGGATAGTTCAGGAGATTATATCTATAAAAAAGACGAAAAGGGCAGTTATGTTCATGATGGGAACTTCCGCAAAGTGCTCGACCACGACCTCGACGAAATCGCCGAAAAATTTATAAGCTTCGCCAAAGAACAGAAGTTTAGTTTTTGGAAATAAAAATGACCTATTCGATTATCCAAAAATCCCAATTCGAGGGCGCGAAGCGAATTGATGCGGAATATTATCAACCTGAACATTTGGAATTGGGAAAACAATTAAGAAGGCTTAACTCTCAGAGCTTAAGCAATTACATAGAATATTTAACGGACGGAGCTCATCAGACACCTGATTATCAAAATGAGGGGATTTTATTTTTAAGCTCAGGACTCATTCATGAGAACTACATAGATTTTGATAATGCAAAGTTTATATCAAATATTGAAGATCATAAACTAATTCACTGTAAACCAAAACTAAATGATGTTTTGATTTCAAAATCAGGCAATATTGGTGTTTCTACAGTTTTTAATCATGATATAAATTGTAATTTATTTGAAGGAGTTGCCCTTTTAAGAGCTAAGAAAATAAATCCGTATTTTTTGGCAACTTTTTTGAATAGTAAAATTGGTCAAAGTCAAATTAAAAGATTAACAATTGGTATTTCTCAACCTCATTTACATCTAGAACAGATTGAAAATATTAGAGTATTTTTACCCCTAGAGAATGATCAAAAAATGATTGAGAAAGTTTACCTGAAATCAATTTCATTAATTCAGATCTCAAATGAAATTTACCAACAAGCGGAAAATTTGCTTTTGGAAGAGTTAGGATTGAGAGATTACAAAATAGAGGATGAATTGAGCTGTGTCGTTAATTATTCAGATATAAAAACTGCAAATAGGGTGGATGCGGAGTATTTTCAACCGAAGTATGAAAAACTAATATCAATAATCAAAAGTCAGAATTCAAATCGTCTTGGAGAAATTGTTTCAATGAAAAAGGGTATTGAGCCGGGGAGTGAAGTTTATCAAGAGCAAGGTAAATTATTTATGCGCGTCAGCAGTCTTTCAAAATTTGGAATAGATAAAGTCGATCAAAAATACCTAAGCGATGATTTATATCAAAAATTAAAAAAAGATTTTGAGCCGCAAATTGGTGAGATTCTTTTGACTAAAGATGCAACTCCAGGAATAGCTTATGTTTTAAAAGAACCTTTAGAAAGTATAATTTCCGGAGGAGTTTTGCGGCTTAAACTAAATCAAAATATCGAACTGGAATATTTAGCCTTGTGTATGAATTCATTAATTGGTCAAATGCAGGCGGAGAAGGATGCTGGCGGGTCGATTATTGTTCACTGGAAACCGGAAGAAATAAAAAAAGTTATTATTCCAATTATTCCTAAAGTAACCCAACAAAAAATTGCTGATTTAGTTAGGAAATCTCATGAGGCTCGAAAAAAATCAAAGGAACTTTTGGAAGAAGTCAAAAGAAAGGTTGAAGAGATGATAGAAAAAGGTGGTGGGTAAAAAATAACATTGATTTTTATTTTTATTTTAATATACTGAATTCCTATGGCAGAATTAAATGAATTGATGACTCTTGAGCAGATGATAAAAGGATACATGGGTGATCTGGTAAGAATTCAGGAAAAGATAAAAACCCAGAAGGAAATGTTCAAACAGTCATTCGAACAGGATAAGGATTACAGCAAAGCGGAAGAAGAAGCTAAAGAATTAATCAGAAAAAAAACAGAACAGAAACAGAGAATAGTTAAAACAGATGCGGTATCTGCAGTTCAAATGAAGATCGATGAGTTGCAGACAGAATTAAAAGAAGCCAGGCAAAGTCTTTCGGATTACTTAAATAGATATATACTTCTTACTCAAAAATCCGAATTCCTTGGACCGGACGGTGAAGCCTATCAAATCGTCCGCTCTGCTAAGTTAGTGAAGAAAAAATAATTTACGTCATTTTTTCATGATTACCTCTTGACTTTTAATTATATTCCGATTATGATAGAGAAACATTGTTATTATTATTTTATTGATATTATATGGCAACAGGCGTTTTTAAAAGAAACAAACCCCATTTAAATATTGGAACGATTGGACATGTTGATCACGGTAAAACTACCTTAACTTCAGCAATTCATTATGTCTTATCCAAAAAAGGCCAGGCGAAATTCTTAAAGTATGAAGATATTGACAAAGCTCCGGAAGAAAGAGCAAGAGGTGTGACCATTAATCTTCATCACTCAGAATATGAGACAGACAAAAGGCACTATGCCCATATTGATGCCCCTGGACACGCAGATTATATTAAGAACATGATCACTGGAGCCGCCCAAATGGACGGTGCAATTCTCGTTGTTTCAGCTCCGGACGGCCCAATGCCTCAAACAAGAGAACATATTTTGCTTGCCGGACAGGTTAATGTTCCCGCCATTGTAGTTTTTTTAAACAAGACTGATATGGTTCAGGATAAAGAACTTCTTGATTTAGTTGAAATGGAAGTAAGAGATTTGCTTAAGAAGTATAAATTTCCCGGAGATAAAATTCCAATTATCAGAGGATCTGCGCTTAAAGCGCTTCAGGATGATCCGGAAGCAATAAAAGCAATCGAATTACTTATCAAAACTGTTGATGAATATGTACCGGAGCCGGTCAGACCAGTTGATAAACCATTCCTGATGCCTATTGAGGATGTGTTTACAATTGCCGGTCGGGGTACAGTAGTTACAGGTAGAGTTGAAAGAGGAACGCTTAAATTAAACGAAGAGATTGAAATAGTTGGTTTGAAAGCAACTAGGAAGACTGTTGTAACAGGAATCGAGATGTTTAAGAAAACGCTCGACGAAGCCAGAGCCGGTGATAATGTCGGATTACTTCTCAGAGGAATTGAAAAAGACGATGTTCAAAGAGGTCAGGTTTTGGCCAAACCGGGAACAATTACACCTCATACTGACTTTGAAGCGGAGATCTATGTCTTAACAAAAGAAGAGGGTGGTCGTCATACTCCATTCTTTAACGGATACAGACCGCAGTTCTATATCAGAACAACCGATGTAACAGGAGAATTAAAACTGCCAAGCGGAGTTGAGATGGTGATGCCCGGAGACAATGTAAAAATCAGCGGAAAACTGATCTATCCGGTCGCCATGGAAGAAGGATTGAAATTCGCAGTTCGTGAAGGAGGCCACACAGTCGGAGCTGGAGTAGTCACTAAGATCGTAAAATAATACGAATGATGCGAATCTTTATACGAATGCCGCTAATATACTAATTCAAATTATAAAGTCAGGATTAGTATATTCGTATTATTCGTATATTTTTTGCACTTTTAAACTATGCCGAAAGGAAGAATTCGAATTAGACTTAAAGCCTACGATCATCGTCTAATCGATGAGACTTGCCAAAAGATTGTTGATTCGGCAATCAGGACAGGTGCTTTTGTCATTGGTCCGGTCCCGCTTCCTACAAAGAAACAAATTTTCCCGGTTAATAAATCTCCATTTATTGATAAAGATGCACGTGAACATTTCGGCTTGAAAATTCACAAACGCCTCATTGATATTAATAATCCTACAAATCAGACCATTGACGCCTTAACCCATCTTGAACTCCCTGCCGGCGTTGAGGTTGAGGTGAAGATGTAACATAGTATTAAATCATATGACAGATAGACCAAAGTTTTTTAACATTTTACGAAGTGAACGAAGCTCTCCGATTAACACCAAATTTATTAAAAAATTTAAAAGTCAACTGGGGGGGGTTAAAGACAGTACTCCATTTTATTTGTTAACAGCAGACTTATCTGAAAGAAATTTAAGATACTTTAGGGAAGCAAAAGATATTGATCCTCAAGCTAAAGAAGCCATTAATGATCCAAATTTTAACTCATGGATATCTTATTAGAGAAGTTTAAAAGGCATAGAAAAGAATGCCGTATCGATAAGAATTCATGCGGTATACGATGTGATGCGAGAAGCAAGCGGTATTGTTGGAAGAATACACATGACATTAGGTGATGTTCAAAATTTATCGGCTGCGCAATTACTTGAAGTTGCAAATTCTAGATCAAAAACTTTAAGCGGTTCAACTCTTGCTTTTTTAGTTGAAGTTGGTTTAATAAGACCTTAATTATTTCTTTCTTAAAAGTTTAAGAAATTCTTAAAAAATTTAGTTTACTTCAACTGGGATTTTCCAAACTTGATATTTAGTGGTTTCTATCCATAGTTTAATTACTTCTTTAAGTTTTTTTTGAGTCTCTTCAATCGTATCTCCGTCTGTGTGACAGCCACGAAGTAAGGGTACAAAACCGTGATATCTTTTACCGTCTTTTTGTATGATAGTTCGATAACCAAGTATTTTCATAGAGTTATTTTACTTTATTAAAAACGGTTTTTTTGTTTTTGGAGAAAATAACATCGAAATGCTTAAAAAAATCCTCTCTGCCAAGTAATAGTGGCACATCTTCGATCATTGACCAGCCAATTCTAATATTAGTATTAAAACTACCCATTATTAACTTTACTTTTCTAACTACCATTGGAATACCCTTTTTACCAACTCCCTTAATCTCTGAGATTTCCCTGGGTTTTGGGCTATCAAGAAGAAGTAAATCACCTAGTGATCGAGGAATTAATGAAAGGTCAGCTCCCGAATCTACGTAGAATAGCTGAGGTATAATTATTTTTTTATTTTGCAGCGTTATTTTTGCTACAGGTCTTAATATTGAGCCAAAGATACGACTATATTCTTTACGATAATGGAATTCTATTTCCATAAAAGAATCATGGCTTCTTTTTTTGGTATTTTTGCAATGGTTGGTAGCGAATTTGGATACTTTTTTTGAGCTTTATTCCAAACAACAGTAGCTGTTTTTCCTGAGCTGATAATTTTTTTACCCAAAATTGCTACATACTGACCTTCATATTTAGTCAGCGGGTGGTGAATAAAATAATCAAACTCCGGGGACATTTTTTGTGTATTTTTCATTGCAATTTAATTCTAACATCATCTTGACCATTAATAAAGAGTAGTATATAATACTTTTCACATGTTTCTTTTTGTTCGGGAACATAAAAGTTAACATCCACAGATTGGTTTTCAAACTGGAAAGCCCCAATCTGGGGCTTTTTTATTTGGTGTAAATAAATACTATGCCGGGTTTTATTTTAGGAGAAAAATCAGAGCAGTCACAGACTTTTGATGAATCAGGCGTCAGGATTCCGACTACTTTTATAAAAACTTCACCTAATTATTTTGTTCATCTCAAAGATTCAGCCAGAACAGGCGATCTTATAGTTATGATCGGATTTGGCCAAACCAAAAATATTAAAAAGCCAAATCAAGGCAAACTAAAAAAAGCGGGAATAAAAATCCCGCTTCGTTTTTTAAGGGAGTTTAGATTAAAACAAAGCGCCGATTTGAAAATATCGGCAGGTCATGAATTAAAACCTGAATTATTTTTCAAAAAAGGTGATTTAGTCAACGTAACCGGCGTGTCCAAGGGAAAAGGATTCCAAGGAGTTGTAAAAAGACATCATTTTAAGGGCGGATCCAGGACTCACGGACAGTCTGACCGGGAAAGAGCTCCGGGATCTATTGGTCAGACAACCACTCCGGGAAGAGTTTATAAAGGTAAAAGAATGGCCGGAAGAATGGGCGGTGACAGGATTAAAGTTAAAAATTTAATGATTGTAGAAGTTAAGGCAGATGGAATTTTGGTTAAGGGATTGGTACCGGGAGCTAGGGGAGGATTGTTAGAAATTCTAAGTTCTAATTTCTAAGTTCCAAATAAATTCAAAATATTAAATTCAAATTTCTAAAAAATGCCAAAAATAAAAAAAACTAAAAAAGAAGTAAGAAAAAAAAATGTAAAAGCCGGTTTAACATTGCCGGTTTATGGAGTGGACGGGAAAGAAAAAACACCGGTTGATTTGCCAAAAGAGATTTTTTCTGTTGAAGTTAATCCAAGACTATTAGCGCAATACGTCAGAGTATATTTGGCTAATCAACGCCAAGGCAATGCCTCTACTAAAACCCGGGGTGAAATAACCGGTTCCACCAGGAAAATATATAAACAAAAAGGAACCGGTAATGCCAGACACGGAGACAGAAATGCTCCGATTTTTGTCGGCGGCGGTGTAGTCGGCGGACCAAAGCCCAGGGATTTTTCTTTAAGACTTAACAGAAAACAGACAAAAAAAGCTTTGTTTACGGCACTATCAATGAAATTAAAAGAAAGGGGAATCTATGGTTTGAGCGATGATTTTCTTAAGATCGAAGCAAAAACAAAAATAATCGCAAATTTTTTAAAAGCAATTGGAGTTGAGAAAGAGAAAATATTATTGGTTTTACCAAAAAAGGAGAAAAATAATTTAATACTCAGCTCGAGAAATTTAGCAAATATAAAAATGGTTGACGCTTATTCGATCAATCCCTATGATATTCTCAGAAATAAAAAAGTTTTAATAGTTAAGCAGGGATTACAAGTTCTGGTAAAGTATTTTTTAACCCGTTCGACAAGCTCAGGTCTTCGACTCCGAGCAAATAGCTCAGACTCGAGGAGGTTATCCTGAGTGAAATCGAAGGATAAAATATGAAAATTGACGAAGTTTTGCTAAAACCGGTTTTGACGGAAAAAGGCACAAATTTAGCCAACAATAAAGAATATCTTTTTGAGACTCATATTAAAGCTAATAAAAATAACATCAAAGAGGCATTGGAAAAATTATACAAAGTCAAGGTCAGCCGGGTAAAAGTACTGATCAGAAAAGGAAAAAAACGCAAGGTGGGAAAAAAAATGGTCAGCAAAAAATTAACCGACAGAAAGATTGCATTTATTAAGTTAAGTGAAGGTAAGATTGATTTATTCCCACAAGCATGAAAAAAGAAAAAAAGCAAAAACAAATAATAAACAGTTCGGAAAAACGCCTAAAGGTTATTCTGAAAAAACATTCGGGTCGGGATTCAAGTGGCACAATCTCGGTCCGGCATCAGGGCGGCAGGCAAAAAAGATTTTATAGAGTCATAGATTTTAAAAGAGATAAAAAAGATATTGAGGGTAAAGTTGAAAGAATTGAGTATGATCCTAACCGGAATGTTGATATAGTCCTGGTAAAATATTCAGACGGCGAAATACGCTACATTCTTCATCCGAAAGACCTGAAGTTGGGTGACACTGTTATAGCTTCAGAAAAGGCAGAAATCAAAGCCGGTAATACTTTAAAATTAAAAAATATTCCGCTCGGCATCCAGGTTCATAATATTGAAATATATCCGGGGCAGGGCGGCCAGCTGATGAGGAGTGCAGGAACTTATGCTTTAGTTATCGCTAAAGAGGGACCCTACGTTCAGCTCAAATTACCTTCAGGAGAAATCCGCCGAGTCTTTGCAGATTGTTCTGCTACAATAGGACAACTTGGTAATCTTGATCATAAAAACAGAGTACTGGGTAAAGCAGGAATAAAAATCCATATGGGGATAAGACCGACTGTCCGCGGTACGGCGCAAAATCCCCGCACTCATCCGCATGGAGGAGGAGAAGGCAAAAGCGGTGAAGGTATGCATCCCAAAACTCCCTGGGGTAAGTCAGCCAGAGGGACAAGGACAAGAAATAAATTCAAATGGACAAATAAATTTTTAGTCAAAAGGCGCAAATAAATATGGAATCAAAATCATATAGCAGGAATTTGAGAATTTCACCCAAGAAATTGAGATTTTTGCTGCCAGAAATAAAGAGGTTAAGTCCGTCGGACGCATTAGTTCGTCTGTTATATACGCCAAACAGGCCGGCTAAAATTTTTTACAAATCGATTAAATCTGCTTTAACCAATGCTGTAAATTTATTAAAAACCGATGAGAAACACCTGAAATTTAAACATCTGAGCGTCGACGAAGGCCATAAATTAAAGCGGTTCAGGGCAGGCGGAAGAGGAACAGCTAAGCCAATCTTAAAAAGATTCGCACATATTAATATCATATTGGAAGCAGTAGAACCTGTTGCTGAAAAAATTACAAGTAACAAGATACAAGAAACAAAAAAATCAGAAATCAAAAATAAACCAAAATTATAAATAAAAAATAAAAAATAAAAAGTGGGACAAAAAGTACATCCTAGAGGTTTGAGATTAGGAATTATATATAACTGGAGTTCCAGGTGGTTTTTTTCGAATAAAAAATTGTTTAGAGAAGCCCTGTATTCAGACAGTAAAATCAGAAGTTTATTGATGAATAAGCTTAATTTCGCATCGATTACCCAGATTGACATTGAGAGAGCAATTAATAAAATTACTTTATTTATCTTCTCGGTAAAGCCGGGTATGATAATCGGCCGGGGCGGTAAGGGTCTGGAAGACGTCAAAAATTTTGTAGCTAATTATTTGGGATTTGATAAAAAAGGTAAAGCTCAAAGACTGGAAATTAAAATAGAGCCGGTAAAAAAACCTTATCTCAATGCTTATTATGTCGCTCAGACTATTGCCGAAAGACTTATCAGAGGATTTCCCCACAGATCCGTAGTCCATAATACTATGAACAGGGTTATGGAAGCGGGCGCCAAGGGAGTAAAAATACAGTTGGGCGGCAGAATTGCCGGGGCGGAAATTTCCCGGAGAGAAAAGTATTTTCAGGGTATGATGCCAACCTCAACCATTCGTGAAGAGGTTGACTTTGCAAAATATCCGGCTTTAACCAAATCCGGATATATCGGAGTTAAGGTATGGATATGTCGTTAATATTAAAAATTAAAGATCAAATATAGAATATACATATTAAATATCAAATATTTTTTCATTTTTGATATGTGTATTTAATTTTTTATTTTTTATATTTAATATTTCAAAATGCTGGCACCGAAGAGACAAAAATACAGAAAACAATTCAGAGGTATCTGGCGGAGAATTGCCACCAAAGGTGAAAAGATGATATTCGGAATGTACGGATTAAAAGGTGTAACTGCCGGCTGGATAAAAGATAGGGAGATAGAGGCAGCAAGAGTTACATTAGCCCGCGCAACCAGAAAGAACGGTAAGTTCTGGATAAGAATTTTTCCTGACAAACCTTATACCAAGAAGCCTCCGGAAGTAACTATGGGTTCGGGTAAGGGAGATGTTTCACACTTTGTAGCAAGCGTAGTTCCGGGAAGAATTTTATTTGAAATCGACGGATTAACAACTGATGAAAGTATGGCAGTTTTAAAAAATGTAGCCTCTAAATTATCAGTTAGGACAAAAGTCGCCCGAAGATTAACATGACCCATTCGAGGCTTCGACTGAGCTCAGCCGAAGTCCAGGTTCAGGGTCAGTGAGTAAAATCGAACTATGAAAAAAGTAAGCTCTGAATTTAAGGGAAAGTCAGTTAGCGATCTTGAAAAAGAAGAGAGAAAGATCAGGGAAGAAGTTGCGAAATTAAAGTTGGAAAATAAAGTGAATCCGCCAAAAGACAGCAACATAATTTTTAAAAAGCGGAAGAGATTAGCAGTTATTCTGACTCTTTTAAACGAGAGAATGGTTAGAAGTTAAATAGATTCTGGGCAAGCCAGAATGACACTTATTAATATATGGCAAAAATATTACAGGGAATAATCGTTTCAACCAAGATGCAAAAAACAATTGTTGTCAAGGTAGAACGAAGGTTCAGACATGCTTTATACAAAAAAACCATAGTTAAACATAAAAAATATAAAGTACACAATGAAAATTTAAAGTTAAAAGAAGGCGATAAGGTAAAAATCAGGGAAACAAGACCGATATCAAAAGATAAACACTTTATTATTGTAGAAGAAAATTAACCTAATTAACCTAATTTCTAATTGATCTAATTAATTTTGATATTTGGAAATTAGGATTTGATTAGAAATTAGATATTAGAAATTAGAAATTTTAGATATTTTAGATATGTTGCAGTTAAGAACAATACTAAATGTAGCCGATAATACCGGTGCAAAAAAAGCACAGATGATAGGAATACCGGCTAAAGGAAATAGGCATTATGCTTATGTTGGCGACGTAATAACAGTTACTATTGCAGAAGCATCACCCTATTCCCAGGTTAAAAAAGGAGAGATACACCAGGCCGTTATAACCAGAACAAGAAAAGAAAAAAGAAGAAAAGACGGAAGTTATATCCGGTTTGACGATAATGCCTGTGTTATTTTGTTTGAAAAAGAAAGCAAAGATCCAAAAGGGACAAGGATCTTCGGTCCGGTTGCAAAAGAAGTAAAAGATGGAGGATTTAATAAAATAGCCAGCTTGGCTGAAGAAATATATTAAAAATTGAAATGCGGATTACGGATCTAATTCGGATGCCGCGGATATTCGGATCTTACGGATTTTTTATCCGCATATCCGTAGATCCGCATAGAATCTGTAGATCAGCATCACATTTTATTTTATGAAGATAAAAAAAGGGGATAAAGTTAAAATCATGGCCGGGAAAGACTCAGGGAGAGAGGGAGTTGTTGAACGCGTGTATACAAAAGCTCATAAAGTTTTGATTACGGGAATTAACATATATAAAAAACATATTAAGAAAAATGAAAAAATGCCGCAGGGCGGAACAGTCGAAGTTCCCAGACCGATGGACGTGGCAAAAGTAATGTTATTATGTCCAAAATGTAAAAAAATGACGAGAGTCGGGTATGAGATAATCAAGAACAAAAAACACAGAATCTGTAAGAAGTGCAGTAGTAGAATATAAAATATCAAATATTTTTCATTTTTGATATGTATATTTAATTTTGTAAGAGTTCACGCTTCTTGACAAAACTATACCAGACTATGTCATTGCGAGGAGGAGGAACGACGACGAAGCAATCCCATTAATGAGATTGCTTCGCTCCAAAATTCACCGCTCGCAATGACAATTGATTATAATCTTTGTCAAGAACTGTGAATAGTTACTTAATTTTCTATATTTAATATTTTATTTTATTATCATGTCATTTAAAGAATTTTATAACATCGAGCTTAAGAAAAAGTTAAAAGACGAACTAAAGTTAGTTAATGTTATGGAAGTGCCGAATATTAAAAAAATAGTTGTTAATGTGGGAGCCGGCGAAGCTGTTACAGATAAAAAAGTATTGGAAAAGATTCAGGAACATCTTAATCTGATAACGGGTCAAAAATCGGTTATTACAAAAGCCAGAAAATCCGTATCGGCTTTCAAAATAAGAAAAGGATTGCCGATCGGAGTTAAAGTGACGCTCCGGGACAAAAGAATGTTCAATTTTCTGGAAAAATTAATAAAAATAGTAATTCCGCGACTCAGGGATTTTAAAGGAATTAATGCAAATAGTATAGACGATCACGGCAACTTAAATATAGGATTTAGCGAGCAAACAATTTTTCCCGAGATTGAGTTCGATAAAATTGATAAAATCAGAGGCTTGGAGGTAACGATAGTTACTAATGCCAGAGATAAGGTCAAGGGAAAAAAATTATTTGAAATTTTAGGGATTCCTTTTCAGAAATAAAATATGGCAAAGACATCAGATGAAGTAAAATTTTTAAAAAAACAGAAGTTTACAGTCCGGCACAGAAACCGTTGCCCTTTCTGTGGCAGGGCCAGAGCATATATGCGAAGATTCGGAATGTGTAGGATCTGTTTCAGGGAAAAAGCATTGCAGGGTGAAATCCCGGGAGTTCACAAGGCGTCATGGTAATATATTAAAAATTAAAGATCAAATATAGAATATACATATTAAATATCAAATATTTTTTCATTTTTGATATGTATATTTAATTTTTTATATTTAATATTTTATTTTTTAAAGATGGCAAGATCACAAAAAAAAGGACCGTTTGTAGATGAA
>MGAF01000034.1:0-48054 GCA_001789635.1 Candidatus Roizmanbacteria bacterium RIFCSPLOWO2_01_FULL_35_13
CAAAAGAAATTATCCCAGAAGAAAAATTAAGCGGATTTAAAAACCCACACTTTTGTTCCATTAAGCCAAATTTCCGGATTTTTTTATCCTAACTACTAACTAATAGCTATTGACTACTTTGTAGGTGTGACAAAAATCACTTTTACTCCTTTATCTTCTGGAAGCGGCGAAACTGGGCGATTTTTTTCTTTGATAAAATTGAAGGCAATAAAAAGTAGAAGCGCCAGTCCAATTGCAATTAAAACTGCACCGATAACTTTCATAAATTTATTTTTTCTTTAATCAAAAATTTCGGCCGATTTTGCACTTCCTGGTAAATTTTTCCTACATACTCACCAATAATACCTATCGTAATAAGTTGAACTCCGCCTAAAAAGACAATTGAAAAAAATAAGGAAGCCCAACCGGGTAACCAATCTCCCTGATTTAAAATAAAATGCTGAATCGATTTTACGACAATTACAAAGATACTAAAAACTGAAGTTAAAAAACCTAAGTATATTGCCAAGCGGAGAGGTTTAGTTGAAAAAGCAGTGATTCCCTCCAAGGCAAAGTTAAGCATCCTGGAAACCGTATAGTGAGTTTCACCGGCAAAGCGTTTTTCTCTTTTAAAAAATACATAGTCTGCGGAAAATCCACCCCAGGCCGTCAATCCGCGTAAAAATCTCGAGTGCTCAGGGAGACTATTGAAGAATTCCACGACACTTTTATCTATAAGTCTGTAATCTCCAACTTCTTCAGGTATTGGACTGTCCGATAAAAAGTTTATATATTTGTAAAATAATTGTGCGGTCAGTCTCTTAAAAGAACTGTCTACGTCTCTCCTTTCTCTTTTAGCATAGACAATTTTTGTCCCTTTTTGCCATTTATCGATCATCTGAGGAATTATGTTGGGTGGATCCTGAAGATCGGCATCCAGAGTAATTACGCAATCTCCCGAAGCATTTTGGTATCCGGCGGTAAGGGCCATTTGATGACCAAAATTCCTTTGAAAGACAATAAGTTTAATATTTTGCGATTTTTCAGCCTCTTTTTTTATGATTATAACGGTTTTATCGTTTGATCCATCGTCAACGAAAATAACTTCATGACGGTAAGGTTTAATGATCGGAAGTAGATTTTGAAGAAGAGGTTTGATGTTTTGTTCTTCATTATAGACCGGAATAACAATAGAGAGTAGAAAATCTTTAGTCATGCAAATATTATAGCGAAATAATGAAGTTTTTTATTGACTCTTTAGAGTCAAGAAGTGCCATGAAGTAGAACATAGTTCACTTCATGGCCATGTACCGTGCTGCAAAGCAGCTCTGGTACATGGTTACGGGGCCGGGAGTTGAACCACGGTCTAGGAGATTATGCAACTGTAATCTCCAATTACTTGGAGTGTCGGACTGTGTCTTCACCCCGCTAAGCGGGGGTTGGCGTTCAGTCTCTACAGGTCCCCGACGTTACGTCGGGGTTCCCGCGGCGTTCCCCCGCTAAGCGGGGATTCGCCGTTATAAGCCAATTATCAAATGAAATTGCTTTCATATGAGCCCATTTTATTAAGCCTCCTGTGCAACCGTACACTACCCCGTATTTAAAAGTACAAAAGCAAAACTGCAGCCGAATTATATCTAAAATTTCATATTAAATCAATAGACTGCGGCGGCAAATTCAATTAAAATTAACAGATGACTTCTTCTAAGATTTTTCTTTTAACCATAGTCATTTCTCTCTTTATTTTCGTTAGGGTTTACTACAGGAATTTTGTGTTAACAAGCGATTTTGTCAATATTTATACCGCAATATCTATGGTAAAAAATGGACAGGGAAATCAGCTTTATGATATAGATTGGCAGAAGATCAATCAAAGTAAAATTGTTAAATATACCGCCATAGAATTTTTACCTTTTAGACATTCTCCGCTTGTTGCTTTACTGTTTTTTCCGTTTACTTTTTTAGGACTTGGGAAAGCATATCTTCTTTTTGCCTATATAAACATATTAGGTTTATATTTATTTTATTTGTTGGCTAAGAAGATATTTGTACATATTTCCGGTAATCTTCTTTATGCAATATTAATTTTTTTATCCCTTCCCACGCTCCGTGCTTTAGTGAGCGGTCAAACCCCGATATTATTGTCTCTCGTATTTCTGATTTTTTATGTCTTTCTTAAACGTCAAAACTGGTTTATGGCTGGAATGTTTGGCGGATTGATATTTTTCTTGAAAATACAGCTATTCATACTCATTCCTTTTATTTTCCTGCTCTCTAACTACAAAAAAAAGTTCATAACCGGATTTATTTTGAGTTCGATATTATTGTTTTTTATAAGTCTGCGGGTGGTTGGTCTGCCCGGATTACTAAAATACCTGGGCTTTATTATAGAAACCGAAAAAAGCATATATGGAAGTCATTTATGGGATTCGTTTGCAATGGCTTCTTTATTGTTTCGGATGGGAATTAATGGTGTTGGGCTATTGACAGTGAACATCTTTTTATATGTCTTCGCATTGTTATTTTTCAAAAGAGATTTAAAAAACCGCAGTTTTGACGAAATGTTTGCAATCTCTACACTATTAGTTGCCCTTTTTTCAGTCCATTTTCTAGCCCATGATTTAACCATTTTAAATGTAACGATATTAATCCTGTTTAACAGATATTACGAGTTTAATAAAGATAATAAGCAGATATTTTATGTAGCTGTATTGCTGTATTCGCTTATATTTTTTTTGGTTGTGCCTGTTATTTTTGGCATCAACTTTAATTTAGGGCCATTAATATTATTGCTTACAATTTTTATACTATTTAAGAGGAAAATATGAAATTGGGTAAAAATAGTTTTAATTTCAAGTTTGTATCTGCAGTTCTGCTTATTATTTATGCGGTATTTTTTTTTATAAGAGCGAAAACCTATCTGGATTCGGATTTTGGCTGGGGACTGCGGTTGGGAGAGATTATCTTAAAAAGCGGTTTCCCTGTAAAAGATCCTTTTTCCTATACCATGCCAAGTTATACTTATGCGGATCACGAATGGCTGATTCATGTCGGTATGGCTAAATTTTATTCACTTGCGGGATACAGCGGACTTTCTTTGATTTTTACGTTTATCATTATGAGCACAATATTGATTGTAGTCAGGAAATCGGATATCAGGTTCATGCCGATACAGATTTTGTTTATTTGCGGAGTTCTGATTTCCTATTACGGGATAAGGTCGCAGGTAATTACCTGGTTATTTTTTGCTATTTTATGCAGGTGGATTTTAAATAATGATTGGTGGAGCAAATATAAATTTTTTGTTCCGGTCCTTTTTTTGTTTTGGGCAAACCTGCATGGGGGATTTATTATCGGTTGGATTGTTTTATTTGTTATAACAATTGAGAAGCGAAAATTTCCGGAAGTCATAGTAACACTGGCGAGTATTTTAATAACCTTAATTAACCCTTATGGTCTGGAGTTATGGAAAGAAGTGTGGATTTTTGTAAAAGATCCGTACATCCGTTTTTCAATCTTAGAATGGCGTCCTATTCTCTTTGCCATAACCTCTGTGGAACTTCTCTCCCTGGCATATTGTGGGGCATTTATTTTACATTATAGAAAAAAGTATGCTAGGCACGAATTAATTCTGGCGGTTCTTTTGTTCCTAGCCGCTTTTTCATCGGCCAGAAATTTTCCTTTATTTATTATTTATGCCTTAATTTTGATTCGGAAAGGTCTAGATAATTTTATTTCGGATATTACGGTAAATAAAATAAGAGCTTCCCGTTTTCATTTGTTTTATGTTGTTTTTTTTACCCTGGTTTCTGTTTTAGGCTCAGCCCAGTTATGGGGGGACTATAATGCCGGGAAAAATCTCAATGAAGAAAACTTTTATCCGCGTCTGGCTGTCCGTTATTTGTCGGATCATTTACCCGAAGGACAAATCTTCAGCAGTTACGAGTGGGGCGGGTATCTGATTTGGAAGTTACCGCAAAAGAAAGTCTTTATTGACGGAAGAATGTCAAGTATGAGCCAAAAAAATAAAACCGGTGAAAGTGACTATATTTTTGCTGAGTATATGTCTCTAATAACTTCAAAAACTTCATTGGCCAAGGTTTTTCAAAAATACAAAGTCGATACCGTACTGCTTCCCCGCAGGTGGACAGATGAAAAAAGTAGAGATATTATGAAGAGTTATGTCAGTAAATTCATAAAAGACCTCAAAAAAAATAATTTCAAAGCAGTTTATCAGGATAAAGTGGCCATAATATTAACTAAAAAAATACCTGTTTCCACCGCTGCCAGTTTGGAAGGGGAGTAGGAGTTATAATTATTGGAGTTGGAGTAGGCTGGGGAAGAATAATGGCAACCTCATCTTCTTTCAGCAGATTGAGTTTGTTCCGGATTGTTTTTTCAACCTCATTAAAGTCGCTTTTTTTCAGGAGTTGGGTTTTAAGTGTGATGTTTTTTTTCTTTTCATTTTCATAGTCTCTCAGGTAACTCTGATAAAAAGAAACTTTACTTTTATAATCAAAAAGATTTTTAGTAAGGGATGAGAAAAAGAAGAGCAGCAACAGGAAAAAGACAATCTTTCTAATAAATTTCATAACAGAATTTAAATTTTCTGTCATCCTGAGCGACCTGCCTCGCCGGCAAGGCGGGTTAGCGAAGGATCTAGCAAAGCGTTTCTAATAATCTAAATTACGCTTATACGCTAGATTCTTCACTCCGCTACGCTACGTTCAGAATGACAGAATGTAATTCATACTTTAATGCTAGACTGCAAAAGTCTTACGATTCTGGAAGATTCTGCCTTGTTTTTCAGCTTTCCGACGCAAACACCTATGATTGCTTCGGGATTTTTATCATATATTTCTTTATTTTCAGCTACAATTTTTTCTATTTCTTTCTTAAGATCCTCGTCCGATATTTCCTTGGGCAGGTAGACTGATACTATATCGAGTTGTTTCTGATAGTCGGAGATTAAATCTTCCCTTTTTCCTTTTTTAAAAGCCTCGATGGATTCGTTTAACTCTTTAGCAATTTTCCGCAAAACAGTAATTATTTCCTCATCTATTAATTCAATCTTTTTATCAATCTCTTTATTTTTAATTTGTGCTAAAATGTATCTAAGAATCGATAATTTTTCCTGATCATGATTTTTAAGAGATTGAATCTGATCAGCGACAATTTTTTTCCTTAACATAATTTAATTATAGTCTATGACTAAAAGAAATAGCCAGGACATAACTGACATTTTCAGAAAGTTAAAGAAAGCTTTGGGTACAAAACCTACGCACGAAAAAATGTATGAAGAGATCCGCATGATGCGTTTTAAGATAAGGCCTATTTCGGGCGACATCTCCTTATTACAGTTAAAAAATCACCAGCTTATTGAAACTCTCTGGGGATTGGGAAAGCTTGATGAGGTTTTTCAAAAAGAGTATGACAAATTGGGAAATAACCAGAAAGAGGTTTTCTTCAGGCTTTTTGATAATCTTTATGATCAGTATCAGGAAGAGTTAAATAAGATAAATGTGAGTAAAGAAATTAGACCTAAGTTATCCCAGGTATTTGAAATGGAGATCTTTAAGGATTTTTCTGCAAAAAGAAAATCAAATTAATGAAAAAACTGCCCGTTGTTCTTGATCTAGAAACAAAACATACTTTCCACGAGTTTAGGGATCCTAAAAAACTTGGCGTGACAGTCGTCGGTTTGTATGACTACCGTGACCAAAAAACTAAAGTTTTTGAAGAAAAAGATCTGGCAAAACTTTTTACTTTGCTTGAAACCTGCTCGTACATAATCGGATTTAATGTCAAAGGTTTTGACATGGAGGTATTGCAGGGATATTATCCGGGAAAAATTCATCATTTTCCCGTATTTGATCTTCTGGATGACCTTAGGAGTAAGATAGGAAGAAGGTTGGCTTTAAATGATTTTTTATTCGCTACTTTAGGAAAGAAAAAAACCGGTCATGGTTTACAGGCGATAGAACTTTTTAAAGAGGGAAAGATAAATGAATTAAAAAAGTATTGTTTAGACGATGTGATGTTGACTAAAGAATTGTTTGAGTTTGGGATAGAAAAAGGTGAAGTTATGTATCTAAATGAAAAGGGAAAAATTTCTGTAAAAGTAGAATGGAAAAAATATCTGGAAGATTCGGAAAAAGTAGACACCCATTTAACGCTTCCGTTTTAATCTTACTGATTTTCAGGAGCGTATTGTTTTTTAAGCTGTTCCAGATCAAAGCTCGGAGCGGCTCCATTACCGGAGGTTCCTGTCGGAATATTCTGAAAGACTGAGCTGAAATCCTGGAACTCCACGTCTGTCGGAGGGGTAAACAAAGAATCAGATACGACAGCAGGTTTGCAGGCATCCTTATATTTTTCTATCTCGGCCAAAAATGATTCGCCTTTGTTTTCGCCTGTCGGTGTTTGAGAAGACGGTGTCGTTTGCAGGGTCTCATCGGGAATTTCAAAAACAAACCCTTTTTTTGTTTCTTCGTCCCAACTATACATTTTCCGGTCCTTCATGATTATTTGTGAATTTATTTCTTTTCCGTTTGTCAAAGTTTTGGCTACAACATGGATCGCCCCTCCCTTGATTTGGGTTGTTGATTCTGTGCCTTTTTCATCTTTATAAGTACACTCCAGGCTTAAGGATTTTGAGAGAGCATCTTTTATTGAGGTAAAGACATTCCCGTCCTGAGTTTGTCCTTGGCCAACATTTGTATTTACTGCGCCCGGTTGTGCCGGTTTATTTTTAAATGCGAGAAAAGCCCCACCACCTAAAAGAAGAAGTATTACGACTATAATAACAGGAAGCGATTTATTCATACGATGAATTATATCCTTTGTATTTTATTTGTCAATAATTACACTTCGAGAATTGGTTCTTTGCCTTCATCCCACAATTCTTCATTAAAAAACTTTATTTTTTTCGGAATTACTTTATACATTCTTCCTTTGACGGCTTTTTTCAGCATCCCTTCATAAGTATATAGATTGCTCGTTACGCCTAAAGTTCTTCTCCAGAGATTAAGTGCATAGACTATTTTATGCATGCCCGAAATTTTTTCGGCCAAGCCATAGATCTGAAGCCCTTTTTTCTTGCTTGCGGGTTTTTGGGGCGAATCGGCAATCGATAAAGCTATTTTGGGATTTTTAGCAATATGTCTGCAATGAATTGTGTTAGGGTCACTCAAAAAGTAAATATTTAAGTCTTTATCTGTTGAATAATATACCGTTGCGATCCAGGGATGTTTTCCATTTGTTGCAATAACCATCTGAAAATTATTATTTAGAAAGTCTTTTATATATTTTAAAGCTTCCCTGTTTTTCATATGAAAGTTCTTGATTTATATTTTGAATATTTTCTGCCGAATTTTTTTTCCAGCACTTGCTCTTCTTTTTTAATCCTAACAAATTGAACGAGCAAAAGGATAAAAAATAGGGAGTATTGAATTAAGCTTCTTGATGGAAGAATAGCGCCAAAAACGGTGATCGAGGAAAAGAGATAAATAGGATTTCTGAATTTGGAATATAATCCTGTCGTGACTAGACCTGTAGCCTTGGGCTTTACCGTAAAATATTTTCCCAACTGCTCACGCGCCAGCAGCCAAAATGGGAGAGAAGCGATGATTATAAATAATCCAATAAAATGAAGGTTGTCCCACTGTTTGGTTAAATAGTTATAAAAAATAATGAAGATCACAAACAGTACGTCAAAGTAATAAGCCTTTATCATCTTCATGAAGCAATTTTATCACAATATTTATCAAGTATATTCTTGTTTTGGACTGTTCGGTGAATCCATCTTCAATTATTTGGCTGAAAATCTATTTTTCAGAAAAAATATTCCAATTCAGGTTAATAATCCGGAAAGAAAAACGGGAAAAGGAGAGGTTTTTTCACTTCTTAATTCGGTTTTTGGTTTACGCGGTTGGATGAGTAATCCGATGGTCTGTTTTTTGTCATGATGATCTGTAAATTCCAGTTCGACATCAAATTAGTTTTCTTTGTCGAAAGTATATTCGAAATTTAAAGCCCCGTTTTTACCGGTTTTTTTTGTCTGTCTCAAGAATAACCTTATCTTTGGCTTCATCACCGGTAAAGGTATCAATAACTTTTATTTTTACCGGCAAATCAGGAATGCGACTTTTTAACTCATTGTCATTAAAAATATAAGACAATTTAACTTTTTCACCGACTAATGGAGATAGAGGATCTTGAAAAATATCTACAGTAACCGGGCCGCTTGCCTTTTGAACTCCTCCATGGGCAAAACTTGGCTTGTTAAAATTTAAGAAAATGATTAATAAAATTATTAGGGAAGAAAGCTTTATTAACACTTTGATATTTTAACAAATGACTCATCTTTTTTTCTATTCTTTTGTTTTTTCGTACCAGGAATATAAATTTACGACATCTTTATCTATCTTTTTTAATTCCTGGATAACTTTATCTCTTATTTCGAGCGAGGAAACTCTTAATGGAGAGTTTGATTTTAGCAACTTAGTTATTAAGTGAGTTAATGATTGAGCTTTGTCAGGTTTGAGTCCAGCAGCAATCATCACTCTAATAATCTTAAACTCGCTATATTCTTCAATTGATCCGTCCCTTTTTATAACTTGCAGGTTCATTTGAAAGATTATATCAGGTAAAAACAAAACTTAATATTGGTTTTTGAGTGTGTTTTAGTTATAATTATCCTGTTCTTTGATAATTTAGCGATTTGATTATTTGTAATATTTGTGTACTTTATTTTTCCCCGGTAGCCCGCTCGCCATCGCTATCGCTCAGGTGATTAGCGGGCGAGCTCAACGGTATCATCCGTGTTACACAGCCGAGCCTGTGAGGCGTTGCGGGAGAGTAGCAGGTTGCTTATAATGTTTTCATGTTTTATACATATGTATTGAGGAGTAATAAAGATAAAAAACATTATATAGGAGCAACTAGAGATTTAAAAAATAGGGTAAGGAAGCATAATAACGGTTTAGTTGAGGCAACAAAACTAAGAAGACCATTAATTTTAATTTATTACGAGGCGTGTTTATCAGAAGCAAAAGCCTTTAAAAGGGAAAGGTATTTCAAAACTGGATTTGGTAGAAGATTTTTAAAAAGTAGAACGTAATATCCCCGGTAGCTCAACGGTAGAGCAGGATCCTGTTAAGATCAAGGTTAGTGGTTCGAATCCACTCCGGGGAGCAAGGATAGATTCTCAAGCGAAAGGAAGTGTTGGTAGAGCGTTGTATCAGTCTTCTTTATAGGTTCTAACGATGGAATAATCTCAACTACTTTTTTATTCACGTCTTCAATTAGTTGAAATGGTTTTGGCACGTCAAGACTTAACGTTTTATTCATTAAAATTAGGTTCGAACCGATAGTGGCAAGTATTTGTTTTTTTGTTAAAAGGTCACCGTTTTTAAACCAATAACGAGCATAACAGGCAAAATTAAAAGTTTTCTCTGATAATTCAACCCACTGATTGACCCGTTTATCAGTTCCACTTAACTTACTTTTTAATTCTTCTTTTTCATTCATTAAGGTCCCTTTTTGTTTTCTGAATTCGTCATCGGTAAGTAAGTTGTTATCTGAATTTTGTGGTGATATTTTCAGCTTAACCAGGTTGTCGATCCTTTTAACACAGTCGTTGTAAGCCTCTTGTAATGAGGTTAGCGTTGATTTTCTGTCTTCTGCCTCATTATCGTACATTTCATTAACGTGTTTGATTGCCCAGTCTTTAAATTCTTTGGCAATCTGGATTTTTGACAGATATTGATCAATCTGTTTTTCCAATTCTTCAGCTTTCAAACATTTTTGAGTACAGTTAGGATTTTTTCTTTTAGTACAGTGGTAGTAGATATAATGGAGCAGTTTCGGTTTCTTCATTTCTTCGATCAAGATTTTGCATTTTGGACAGGCATTTTTATTGTACGAAGCGAATTTATATTTACAGTTTGTACAAATTATTTGCCATTTTTCTTCACAGGTAACCAGACAGCTACATTCGCCGCATTTCACCATACCGGTAAAAGGAAATTCATGAGTCTTAGGTTTTGGCATGCCATTCCTACCTAAAAGAACTTGAACACGATCAAATTCGTCTTTAGTGATTATCGGTTCATGGCGTCCTTTATGCCATATTCCACTTCTGACAGGATACTCAAACATACCGTAGTAAAACGGATCTCTAAAAATTATGTAGATCGTACTTCTCGTCAGCGGATTACCACCAACTCTTTTATGTTTTGGAGTTCTGTAACCATATTCGTTATTTAATATATCTCTGATTTTAGGAGGCGTGTATAATCCTGTCAGCATAAGGTCCCAGGCTTTTCTAATCAGTGGAAATCTAATAGGATCTTTCAGAATAGTCTTACTGCCTTTTTCAGCGTATTTGTCATTCATATAGCCAGGTTTAGCGCCTGACGGCATCCAGCCTTTTTCAGCCTTGGTTTTGAGTCCTCTTTTTACATTTTCACCTTTATTATCATTTTCCAGTTTTGCCGTACTGCAAAGTAAAGAAAAAAGAAATTTATCGTTAGGTGTGTTTCTAAAAACCTGACTTGGTGTTACGATCTCAACGAGCTTACCTATATCCAAAAGATATATCACTTGACCTGTGTCCACAGAATTTCTGGAAATACGATCCGGATTCCAAACTACTAAACCATTAGCTTTTCCAGATACTATCTGATCGATCATTTCGTTGAATACTGGCCTGCCTGGCGTTTTAGCTGATCGTGATTCTTCAAAATCATCAACTACAGTTAAGTTCTTTCTTTTGGAAAGCTCTGACAGTTCATTCTGTTGAGATTCGTTTGATAACATCTGACGATCTTTATCTTCGGAGCTTTTTCTTCGATATGTAAAATACTTGATTGGATCCATATGTAAATCTAAATCTAATTTTCAGTATAGGAACTTAATAACTTGATGTCAAGATTTAGAGCCTTATTAGGCCTTATTATCTAAATTAAGCTGTTTATTATTACTCGTAGTAACGGAGTATATCTTTTGTTTACCTTTTAAAGTTAAGCTAATTTTTTTGGTCTCGTATAACTCTTGGATAGCGTTTTTTATAGTCGTATCGCCATATTTTCCTGATGGTTTCAATACGCTAATAATTTCTGTTTGGTTGTGGTTAGACTTAGAAAGTAAGTTTAGTATATCTTCTTGAGCTTCCTCTATTTTTGCCTTGTCTTCGTCAACAAACCCGGTAAATTTAAAACCTATTTCGCCCAAACTGGAATCTGGTAAAGTAACAATAAACGATCCTAAAGGCAAGCTATTTCTTACATCGGTCTGTGATATTTTTAAAGTGGTATTATCTTTTTTTTCAAGGATGACTACGCTGTCAACCATAGCTAAAATATCACTAGATCCTCTTAGTTGATCACCGCCGCTTTTTTTATAAAGACTTTCTTTACCATGATGGTGGATAAAAATAATGGTTAGACCCTGACTCTGTAACTTTTTTAGTTGGTTTTGAACTTTGGATATAACCTGCGAACTGTTTTCATCGCCTTCAAATATTCGCCTGAAGCTGTCGATAATAAGTACATTAATCCCTTTTTCTTTAATAAATGAGGTTAACCTATCAATATAGGTATCCGTATCCAAAAAAAGAAAAGGCGATTCTATAAAAGATATCGACAAACCATTTAAGTTTAGCGTCATTTGTTTTAACCTTGAAATGGTGAGACTCAACGGTTCGTCTTTGGTAATGTACAGTACGTTAGATTTTTCTGTAGAAAAGTGGTCGCAGAACTTGGAGCCGGAAGCCAAACAAACAGCCAAATATAATATTAACCAGCTTTTACCACTTTTTGGCCTACCCGAGAGACAAATAATGCCAGATTTAGGCATTAATTTATCCACTAACCAAAGGTTTTGTGGTATCGGCATTTTCTTCATTTCATCAAAAGAAATGATCTCAAGCTCACGATTGGTCAACAGGTCATTCCTATATATAGACTGACTTTTTGACCTTAATTCGTTACTGGATATACTTTTGAAAACTGATTGTAATTCTTGTTCTGACATCGGTGGTTTATTTAATGTATTCCAAGCTTGAAACATTGGCCATGCACCTGTTTGCCATTCGTCTTGCGAGAATAGGTTAAGAAGCTTGCCTGCCATAGAGGCAGCACTTACGTTTCTTTGACCTGCAAAAACACCTTTTAAAATATTTTGATCAAATTTTGCAGGATTAACTGACTGTTTATTTTTAATCCAATCTTTAACAAAATTAGGCAAGGCAATAATCGGTGTACTCGCATACGGTCCCATCAACCATTCATACTTTTTGTCACTTTCGTGTACAGATGGCGGTAGAACAATCAAGCCACCATTACTTTTTATATCAAGTCCCGGCCTTAGACCAGTATAGTTTTGTATTCCTTCTTCAAACTTAAAGAAATAATGAAAGCCACCGCCACCTGTTTTCGAAGTCAAAGTAGTCGTTCTATTAAAAGCTTCATTTGATCCGCCATGTCTTGGATCTATATCAACTACAATAATATTTGAGATCTGTCCTGTTACGACTGCAATATTAGCGTCTGGATTTTCACTAAAAAACTTTACAACCTCGTCCTTTGTTGGTTTTTTGTTTTGATATTTAGCCCAATCTATTAGCGGCGTTTTATTCTTTGAAATAGGAATTATCGACCAATTTAGACTTTCGGAATAATATATTGCCTGTTGGAGTTTATTATTAATATCCATGTTTATTCTTATGGTTACGAATTTAACACTTGTTTACTTCCACCCTTTTTCTGAATATTTTTTTGGCATAGGATGATAAATCAGTTTAAAAACTGATAATAACTCAAAAGCCCTTTGATTGGCCTCTTGGATTGATAATTCTTTGTTAAACTTTTCTTTCCAAATCTGCCTGAATTCGTTTAGAGCCTCTTTACTTAACATTATCTGAACGAATAAATTTATAGCTGTCAGAATAAAGTCTTTTTTTAAGCTCTCGTTCCGCACTGAAAAGTTTAAGAGGTTCAATTTTAGCTTGACCTGACCAGAACTCTTGTATTAATGAATTAATGTTTTTAGATTTTTGAAAGACAAAAAGAAAGCGATTTGTATTTGCAATTTGACGAAGACCAAGAAGGATAATTCCTTTGGCAAAAAGATAAATAGCTAAGGAAAAATCAAAAGTTTGAAAGTTATTTTTATCCTGATATTCCATATTTATTTTATTCTTGAAATAGAGCGAATGAAATCTACAAACAGAGTATATATTGGAGCTTTGTAAAAGTATGTAAGTTGAGTTCGACTAAATAAAATTACTTTTTAAGAAGGTTGTTTAATTCAGGCAAACGAATTATTCTTGTTTTTATTTTTTTTGCGTATTTTGTGTATGAGTGATAGATTTGTTTAATTGACGTTTCGTTAACCTTTCCATTTGGATCGTTAACATTAAACTCAATCTTAATTCTGTCAGCTATTTGTGAAAAAGGTAGTTTATCCTTATCCCGTAACTCAAGAATTCTTTTAATTCTTTTAGTGTCAATTTTACTTTCATTTAGAAAATCTGGATTCTGAAAATAATTTTTTATTTTTTTATAAAAGCCTTTCTTTTTTTCCCAATTTATCTTTATCCAATCAACAAGGTTAGTTTTTTCGATTGGTTTTGTGATTTTGAATGTTACATTCAACCCGTCCTCTGACTCTGTGATTATCGGATCAGATATAGGCTTTTCTTTAAAAGGTAAAATCTTACCTGTAGCAACAAAATATTTAAGTTCGTTTTTCCAGCCATATAACCTGTATTCGCCAAATAGACGAATAACTTCATCAAAAAATAAAGCCTTTTTATTATCATCCCAATTTGCGTTATATATGAGTTCAAATCCAAAATAATCAGGTAAGTTATTTGAATCTAGACCAACTTTTTTCCTAGCTTTTTTCACTCTTGTTTTAAAATCAAGATCAGTAGTCCAAAGTAAAGTAATAGGATCGGTAAACTGTTTTGACATGTTTATTTTAATTCTTATCGTTAAGTTAGGAATATTCTATCAGTTAATGCCGGCCGAAGATGATGAAAGCTTAATTAGAGCGAAAGAAATTCAGAAGATTTAAGACCACAAGCCTTAACAATTCGGTAGATCGTAAATATCGGAGTGTTCGATTTTCCTTGTTCAATTCTACCCATGTAGGTTCGATGAATGCCAACCTTATCAGCAAATTGTTCTTGTGATAATCCAGTCTGTCTGCGAAGAAATTTTACTCTTTGTCCAAATTTTTTAAGGAAGACTTCTTTGGATAATTTCATGAAGCGATTATAGATATCTGCACCCTGACAGTCTACATACGATCCGTGTTAGTTATCTCTTGATTTTACTGTTGTATAGGTCTATATTATTTTTATTAATTAAATAAATATGAGAGTTATTTTTAACTTTTTGGATTTTATCTTTACGTTACCTTTTAAAATTGTCTTTTTGCCAATTACCATTCCATTAAAAATCATTAGTGGTTTATTTAGGTCTTTTGGTTTAGGTAAAAAATGTCCTCGATGTGGAAGTTTGCGACTGACTGAAGTAAAACCAGACTTCTACAGTAAATATATGGCGGCAAGTACTATGTTATGGGCCGGAGCTGGACAAAAACCAAAAAATCTTAATGTCTGTAAATCTTGTGATTTTTCCTGGGAAGATAGATAAATTAATTTCCAAAATAAATAAGAATAAAATTGTTATAAATAGACTCTTTTATCTATTAGGATTTTCCCATTTGCAGATTTGTCGTTTATAAGTTCTATTACTAAATTAGCAACATCTTCAGGTTTGCCTAATTTACCTTTCTTTATTAATCCCTTTTCTTCTTCAGGTGTAAAAACCTCATTAAATAAATCTGTTTTTGTTGGAGTAGGAATAACAGCGTTTACTCTTATTCCAGTTAGTACAAGTTCCTTTGAGAGTCCAACTGTAAAATTTGTTACCCCAGCTTTAACCATACCGTAAATTACAAATTTTGGTTCAGTATATTCTGGAAATCCAATTCGTGACGAAATATTAATTATTACTGGATTTTTTGAATGTTTGAGATAAGGAATTGAATATTTTGAAAATAGAAAAATAGATTTAAGGTTTGTATTAATCATCTGATCTCAAACTTTTGTATCGTAAGTTTCTATTTCACCGAATAAATCAATTCCTGCATTATTAACAACCACGTCAATCGTATTGAACTTTTTGATAGTTTCGTTTATTACTTCTTTAACGTCTTTTTCTTCACCTACATTTGCCTTTATTGTAAAAATATCACTATGTTGATTTTCTAATAGTTTAGCCAATTTTTCATTGGATTTATATACTCCGACGACCTTATAACCTAATTCAACAAACTTAATGGCAATAGCTTTGCCTATACCTCGTGATACTCCGGTAATAATAGCAATTGGTTTTTGTTTTGGATTATGTGTTTCGATCATTTCAAATTAATGATAATAATTGAGGAATTTGTTTGCATTTTTCATTTGATCCAAAATGGCCTCTATGTTTAATGACAATCAATTTACCTCCCAAGCGTTTATTCATTGCCTCAACATTAAATAAAGTAGTATATGGATCGTTATCGGATGTAACACAGTATATTTCTTTTACATTTTCTCTTATTTTAGCGTGATTGATTTTATTTGGCCAAAAGGATTTATGTTCTTCGGTTAAATCATCATAATCCCAACCAGCAACTAAAATCATTTTTTTATAAACATACTTTTCTGCCAACCTTAAAGCTAATATGCAACCTAAGCTATGACCAATCACAGTAGTATTAGCGTCAACTGGATAGTTTTTTTCAATGAATTCCAATGAAGTTTGTAATTGAGGAAGTTTAGTATTAAAGGTTGGAATTTCTGGAAGAAAAGCTTGGTATTTTTTATCTTCCAATTGTTTTTTTAACCACGAATACCAATTATTTTCAGATTTACTATACCAAGCATGAAGAATTAAAGCTTTCCTATCAGACATTTCAGAATTATATCAAAAATTTGATTATTTAGCGTTTTCAACCCATGTAGCAAAGTTTTGATAACCATCATCGGAATACCAATCGTAACATTGAATCCAATTAGATAATTTGTGACCTGTATTCCAGTATTTGTTCGCAAAAGGACCAATGTTAGGAGTTAAATCTTGATAAATTGACCATCTAGTATCATTACTTTCTTGATAATTATTAACAACACCGGATGAGTTTATGTAAAAGCCTAAATAGTCAAATGGATTCTTTCCTTTTAAGAAAGTCTGCCTATATCTATCAGGAATTCCGTTGATATGGATTCCTAACAATGAATTTCCACGATCATAACTTTTCATAATTTCGTACCTAACCCATCTTCTTTCCCAGGTGTCTGTTCCTATTAAGACACAGGTAACAGTAGTATTTTCTAAATTTGAATTTATTAATCTTTTAACCGCTGGATCACCATGGAGTTCAGCGTCTTCCCAGATTGATGCATCAAAAAAACCAGATTGACCAGTTTCTTTTGTTAATCCATGATTTCTTACTACATTTACTCGAAATGTTTTTACATCATCATAATGAAAGCTGAAAAAAACACGTTTAGTCATGAAAAACAAACATAAATAATAATACTGTCGCTAAAAGAATAATATAAAAAGGCCAGATGGTTTTTGAAAATAATGTACTGAGATATTGGTTATCCTGATAAGATTTTGTTGATGGTTTCATTGAAAAATCGATAGTATTTTCTTTTTGATTTCTAACTTCATTATATTTAGCTCTATACAATCTTTCTTGCCAGAGATAATATGTATCAAGAAACCAAAATATAATAATTGGAAAATATGCAACAAGGATATATTGTTCTTTTGTTCCAGAAGACAAAACAGTTAAAGCAGCTACTAAGGTTATACACCAACTTTTTATTAAAAATGAATTAGTACCTAATCGATTAATCACGCCCTGGACAAATTCAAGGTGGCTTAATTTTTTGTTATCCATAGATTGATATGAAAAGATGATCAAGTATACCACTTCTTAGGACTTTCGAAAATTCCTCCCCCAACGAACAGTGATAGATTCGATGTAAAATCGATCAAAAATAGAATTTTAGCCTAGGGCGTATCCTTAAAAAAGGAATAAATTTTAGTCCTATAACCAGTGATTTCTTTCTTTTTGTATATATTTGATACAGTTTGTTATTAAATTTGACGTCGTAAAATAAGTATTATGCGACGTCGGAGCGTAATGACGCCCAAACACATATAAGTTAGTCAGTCAGTAATATTTGTAGTGATATCTTTTTCAGACGCATGCTTTAAGTGAACCGATATAGTCTAAGCAGATTACATTGACCGTAATCTAATATTGATCGTAAACAAAAGTCGTATCAATTATATGTTAAAAATATGAGACTTATAAGACGTTCTTTATATTCTGTATCGTTAAAGAAAGATTGTTATAACAATATATTTATATAAATTTGTATTTGAGAAGCAGTTTTTAAGAAAGATCAATAATAATCTATAAAGATGAAATAGCCTTTGTATGGTCAAGAAAAGATTACTTGAGAATCCTAAAGACCTACCCAATCGAGCCTGGTGAGCAAATTTTAGCATTCTACGGCCTCGATTCAGATTTCTTTCTAAAGTCTTAGCGATCTTTAAGACACCCTATAGTTTTGACAAATAGCACATCATTTGTTATAATTCTTAGCATGTCAGAGAAACCTCAATCGCACCATAAAGGCTTTCATTTACCAACCCTTGCAGTTGGTTTTTATAGAGTTACAGAATCTTTAAACAATGCAATTGAAGGAAGTCAACCAGAAATTAAAGGTCCCTATCCAAATAAACTGTCAGCAACTCCGTTACCTCAAAGAATGAACGCAAGAATTTATTTTCCAATTTCAAGAGTTGAGTTTCACTTTTTCAAACCAGAAGGAGCTATTCCTCCTAATCCTGTAGAACTAGAAAAATTTGAATAAAATCGTAATTAAGGTAGTAAGTATCTATTTGGTACTTCTTCAAGATGTGGAATCTGAAGGAAATTACTTTTATAATAAGTTCTAATGTTATCGATTAAGTAGAGCAAGGCTTCTGATAAACTTAAGAAATGACAATCTTCTTCTTTCTTAGCGCTCTTTTTGCAGAAGTAGTGGGAACGGTTGCAGGCTTTGGCTCATCAACGATCCTTGGGGTTTAGCTGGTTACTATCCGGTTAGCGTTCAAACATATATTAATTTTTTTTTACACCCGGTAGCGAAATGTTCAAGTCTACTCAGATGGCAAAAAAAGGGGAAGGCGGGTACAGACATTTAATTAAAGTTCCTTTGCTTTGGATTTTGGGAGATCAAGTCGAAAAAGAGTATTTATTCGTTCCTTTTCAAGAAGCGTTTGATTTGGTAAAAAAAGAAAATCACCAGGTAGAAATCCATCAGCTAAAAAAATGCGATCATGGATTAAATAATCACGAAGCCGAAACCGCCTCTCTGATCTCCAATTTTCTTGAAAAAATAAAAACAATTTTTTTAAATATATAAATTTTAAATACACTTACTATAATAGGCTATAAATTTGGTATGTAAGGTCTTATTAGAGCAGCAGCTAAAGTAATAAAAAACATTCTCTATGTCAATATCGCCTCAATAACTCCTGAAGGCAAACCTTGGAATACTCCGGTTTACTGCGCCTTTGATAAGCAACTAAATTATTACTGGCTTTCCTGGAAGCTCAACCAACATTCGATAAACATCCGAAATAATTCCAATGTGTTCGTAACCATTTATGATTCCACTGCAAAAGCCGGTACCGGTTTCGGAGTATATACGCAGGGAAAAGCTTACGAACTGAAAAATCCCAAGGATATTTTTCTGGGATTAAAGGAAGTCTATAAACGGGAAAAAAGACATCCGTATGATGTATTAAAGTTTTTAAAAAAATTTCCAAGAAGAACTTACAAATTTATTCCTGAAAAAGTCTGGGTCAACAGCGACAGCGAAATAGAAGGAAACTTCATTGATGTCAGAACCGAACTGGATCTTTAGAAATTGAAATCTGCTGTTTGTAAATAATTCATTCTCCTTTCTTAATTAGTCTTACTAAAAAATCTAACGCACTTGCTATAATTCATAAAATGAACCCAAAGGTAATCAAAAGAGACGGATCAATGGAGGAGTATAAAGAGACTAAAATTACAAGAGTAGTCGTCGCAGCCGGACTTAGTGAGTCTCAAGCTAAGTCATTAACTTCTGCTATTACTAAGTGGCTAAATGAAGAAGCTTTTTCCAAGTTGCCCTCGCTTAAGTTAAGAGATAAAGTAATCGAAGAACTGAAAAAAATAAATAAGGATGCATTCAATCTTTTTTCCTGGTATCAAAATACAAAAGAACAACCAGAATAATTCTCATCTTCTATTTAAGGATTTGGTAGAATGTTTTGGGTGACTAACATTTTGATTTTTTTAAAATAAAAATATGGCAAAGATGAATCCGGTTGTACACTTTGAGATGCCGTTTGAAGATAAAAAAAGAATGGGGGATTTTTATTCCAATGTTTTCGGATGGCAAACTCAATTGATGGGTTCGGATTTTGGGGAATATGTTGTCGTCTCAACGACTGAAATGGATGAAAAAAACCAACTTCCCAAAAAGCCAGGTGCGATAAACGGCGGATTTTTCAAAAAAGACAAAAGCAAGCCCGATCAGATTCCATCGGTTGTAATTGCGGTTGATGACATCAAAGAACACATAAAGAAAGTAAAAGAAGCTGGCGGTGAAGTATTGGGAGATCCGGTTGAGATTCCGACAGTCGGGTGGTATGTATCTTTCCGTGATACAGAAGGAAACAGAGTCAGTCTTCTTCAGCCTTCGCGATAAACATTGAAATTTTGGCTTGAAAAATAACAATAAGCGTCCTACACTATTTTCATTATGACCAGGAATCCGTTGATTAATGCATTAACAGCGGTTTTATACATATTTATTATTGCTTTCGTTATTTTTTACGGGACTAAAAACATGAGACCTGCCAATTCATTCTTTGCCCCGGTCGCCATGATTTCTCTATTTACCCTTTCGGCCGCAATGATGGGCTATTTTTTTCTCTACCAACCCGCCCAACTTTATTTTGACGGAAAGAAAAAAATTGCAGTGAATTTGTTTATTCAGACCTTAATTTCTTTCGGAGTTATTACCGCCTTGTTAGTTTCCCTTTTGTTTTCAGGCATTTTGTCTTAACTTTTTCCAGTAAAAGGTGGTGAAAAATATGAATCTAATCTTAAAAAGAGGACTTATGGCGGGTCTTGTCAACTTATTAGTCGGTGTCGGACTAAATATGTTTGTTCAAATGTTGTTGCCTGCGATTGCCGGAGAGTATAAGAATACTGGAATATTTCGATCCTGGACTGATCCATTGATGATGCTATTTTTTGTTTATCCTTTTATTGTAGGAGTAGCATCGGCATATCTCTGGGAAAAACTGGGAAAACCAGAACCGGCTGAGTTTGCAAAATTATACTTTATAATTGCAACAATTCCCGGAATGTTTATTACCTATACGAGTTTTAAAATATCATTAGCTATGGTGCTTCTTTGGACAATTACAGGATATATTGAAGCATTGATCGCAGCCTATGTATTTGTCAGGATAAAGAAATAAATATCTGATAAAGGTTTAAAGACAAATTGTACCTTAGTGTTTTTCCTGTCCCCATAATTAAAGTCCCACATCACTGTATAATAACTTATGTATTTTTTTCTACAGCTTCTATTTGTAATAACTCTTGTTTTACTTAACGGATTTTTCGTTGCGGCTGAGTTTGCTTTGGTTGCGGTCAGGAAAACACGCATAGAGGAACTTATTAAAAATGGCAGTAAATCGGCCAAATTGGTTTCGAAGGCACTTAATGATCTTGAAAGTTATATTTCTTCAACCCAGTTAGGTATAACTTTAGCAAGTCTAGCTCTGGGGTGGATAGGAGAGCCGGCTATAGCGCATTTTTTAGAACCATTCTTTAGCTTTTTACCTCAGCAAACTGCTTTTTTGACAGCACACGGATTGGCTGTAATAATTGCTTTCTCTATCATTACTTTTCTTCATATTGTCCTGGGTGAGTTAGCTCCTAAGACTATGGCTTTGCAAAGAGCAGAAGAGGTATCTCTTTTTGTTATCTTCCCCCTTGTGTTATTTACAAAGTTTTTTAAACCATTTATCTGGTTTCTGAATGGGGCGGGGACTTTAGTATTAAAATTATTCCATTTTTCAGCTCCAATCGGTCAGCAGCTTGGACATTCAGAAGAAGAAGTCAAAATGATTTTATCGCAAAGCGCAGAAGGGGGAACACTTGAGAAAC
Organism: Candidatus Roizmanbacteria bacterium RIFCSPLOWO2_01_FULL_35_13; assembly: GCA_001789635.1. Classification (GTDB taxonomy): domain Bacteria; phylum Patescibacteriota; class Microgenomatia; order UBA1406; family GWC2-37-13; genus 2-01-FULL-40-13. The sequence continues at coordinate 21,301 of MGAF01000034.1, forward strand.
AGGAAGTGGAGATGATGCATAAAATATTGCAGTTAGGCGATATTCCCGTAAGGAATATAATGATGCCACGAACAGAAATTAAGGCGATTGATGCTGATATGCCGATCAGAGAATTTAAAATATTTTTACGCAAGAATAATCTGAGCCGTTATCCGGTTTATAAAGGGGCGATTGATACGATTTTAGGCTACGTCCATGTAAGGGATATTACTAAACTTAAAGCCGAAAAAGATTTAACCGTATTGAATAGCGGGATAATAAGAGAAGTTATAAATGTACCGGAGACACAGCGCATAGATGATGTATTAGTTGCGATGCGGAAAAAAAGAGTTCATATGGCAGTTGTTAATGACGAATATGGTGGCACTTCGGGCATTGTTACTTTAGAAGATATATTAGAAAGTATTGTCGGGGAAATTTATGACGAGTTTGACAAAACTGAAGTAAAAATAAAGAAAAATATTAATGGAGATTACATAGTAGACGGTTTAACTTCCGTACAAAGTATAAGGCAAAAATTCAATATTCCGATAAAGGGTCATGGATACGTTACAATCGGTGGAGTAGTATTCGGAATATTGGGAAAAGAACCAAAAATCGGAGACACAGTAAGAATTGGAAATATCGAATTAAAAATCCAGGAAGTTGAGAAAAAAAGAATCAAAACACTTATTGTGGTGAAATTGAAAAATAGAGAAATGGCCTTGAAATCAAATAGGATATAATTCATAAGATATATAAATCTGATAAGTGCTTAGTTTTTGAAGACTTTATGTAAGGTGTTAAAGCGGCAAAAGCTGCAGAAATGACGGTTATTGCAGTTGCAACAAACAAAATGCCAGAAACCCTAAAAGAAACCGATTATGTTATTAACGATTTTTCACCAATACAGAATATTGTATAATTACATAATGAGAAGAAGTTTACTTATTTTTTTTATTACTTTATCAGCAATTCTCTTTTTTATTCCAAAAATTACTTACTCTTTGGAAACAGCAGTAACGGGACACAAAATTATTCTTGATGCCGGACACGGCGGGGATGATTATGGTTCAACGGCTTGTTATGGTCTGCCTGAAAAAGAAGTTAACCTGCAGATTACAAATAAGCTGAAGACTCTGCTTGAGACGGATGCAGCGAAAGTGCTGATGACAAGGTCAGACGATTCAACTCATTCTAATAATTATCGTTATACCTTTGCAAATAGTAACGGAGGAGAAGTACTTGTTTCCATACATCTTAACGGTTCTTCAAATGTCTTTACCGACGGAACACTCGGACTTTATGGAAAAATCGGCAAGGATAAAGCGTTTACACAGGTTCTTCATAACGCATTATGGGTAGGATTAAATTACACCCCAAATTTTATTGATTTTGGAGTTACTAATTTTGCCTCAGGAGTTCTTTTAAAGTCAACAATGTCTGCAACAATTCAGGAAACGGTATTTATATCTAATAATTACGAGTGCGACCTGCTTAATAACTCAGGTGGAGAAAGACAGCAGCAAATAGCACAAAGTTTATATAACGGTTTAATAAACTGGTTTAGCCAACCTCAATCCACCCCTACTCCTAAGCCGGGCAAGAATAAGCAGACTTTAAATTAGTCGCAACAGAAAAATCATTTCTCACAAATGTTTTCAATCTCTTCCCCCCTAAATGGATTCATGGTCTATTTTTTTATACAAAAAAAATAAAGTTTATTTTTTGCTATAATCTCGTATTATAACTTCGTTAATTTATGCAATTTCTGGTAATCGGAAAAGACGGCAAAGATAAAAAAGCGACGGATCGCAGAATGGCAGTTAGAGAAGCTCACCTTAAGTTAGGGGACGAGATGGAGAAATCAGGGGACAGGTGGTATGGGTGTGTAATGCTGGACGATAATGGAAGAATGATTGGATCCATGGCGGTAATGGATTTTGCTTCAGAAAAGGAACTTCAAGAATGGCTTGATAGAGAACCTTATGTTACAGGTAAAGTCTGGAAAACAGTTGAAATTTATAAATGCAATGTTAAAAGACCTTGGAAGTTTAATCGCCCTCAATCTTTCTTTGAATTGAGAGAAAAACTTGGTAAGTAATAATTGAATTACATCTTAAAGGCGTAATATAAAAAATTTGGGTTTGTAAATCATAAAATCGGAATGCTTAAAGAGAATTAAATCACATATTCGTATGAAAAAATTGACTTGGAATGAGGTAGAAAATACGGCAGATAAACTTGTAGAAAACATTAAAGAAAGTAAATTTAGTCCGGATTACATAATTGGAGTAACAACTGGAGGCTTATTTCCACTAGCTATGTTAGCTAAACGACTTGAAATAAAAAATATTTTAACAATAACTGCAAGCAAAATTACAAAAGATAAAGAGGAAATTGTTACGATTAGAAATCTACCTAATGTAGATTTACAAGATAAGAAGGTTTTACTTGTTGATGAAATAGCTCAGAGTGGAAAAACTTTACATAAAATTTCAGAAATAATACTTCAGCGATATAAAGCAAATGAATTAAAAACTGCGACTTTAGCTGCAAATGGAGATGTTTGTGAATTTTGGCCCAACTATTTTGTACTTATCGAAAAAGGAGATTGGACAATGTTTCCCTGGGAGAAAGAAAAATTTTCCAAATACGATCTTAAAAAATAAATGTGAGGAAATTTTTGTTGTTAATTTGATTAGTTTGCAGACTTTATGATTGATTAAAAAAGTTTTAGAATTTAAATTGAACTTGGAGAGTAGCGTTTAGAGCTTCGGCTAGACGTTTAAGAAAGGATAGAGACGGACTGGTTTTAGCTTGTTCAACACGGGAAATAACAGATTGTGTGGTATTCATCTTTTTGGCAAGCTGCTCTTGGGTTATTTTTCCCTCGATCCTTGCACGGATAATAGCTCTGGCGATCTCAAATTCCGGTTGAGACTCCTCATAGAGTTTCCTAAATTGAGGATTTTTTAACAATTTTTGTTTATATTTATTCCAGTCTTTCATAAAATTTTTCCTCCAAATATATTATCGCAAATTTGCGATAATTGTCAAGGGGTAAAATTAACTGCCCTGATTTGTTAAAGTTAAATATTCTTTAAACCGGTATTCGGCAATTTTTATTTCTTTTCTAGGTGTTTTTTGTTTCTTTTTCTTAAAAGCATGAAGTAGGAGAAAAGTTTTTTCCTTCACAGTAATGTAAAAAATACGAATATTGTCTTTTCCTAGGATACGGTATTCCCAGAGATTTGATCCTTGAAGTTTTTTGATATTCGGATAGCCGCCTTCCAATCCGAATTCTTCCAGAAGTTCTATTGTGCGGGTTATTTTTAATCTTGCCTTAGCGTCTAGTAAATCTATAAATTCCTCAACAGGACTTTTTCTACTCTTGCTTTCAAACAACTTTACTTTCCACGATTTTTCCATAAAACCATTTTAACAGGCATGAAATTTAAATTATTGAAAGAAATAACTGAATATTGGTAGTATTAGTTAACTTTCAGATTTAAAATCAAAATCAAATCTATTCTCCAATACCATATTCAAGTCTTCAAATAACGGAATAATTTTTTTAACTTTTTGATTGATTCCTGAATTCATTTTTTTATTTTGAGAAATTATTTTTAAGGCATTAATAATTTTCACAGTCGAAACATAAGATAAAAAGGCAGAGTTTTTTGCATCAATAGTAGAATACTCTTTTTCCATTTCTCGATCTTCAAATTCACTAGAAACTGCTCGCTGGACTTTAACATAGAAAAAATGCATATAGTATCTAAGAATTGTTAATGGTTCTTCAAGTTCTTTTGGAGTATTTTCAGCAAAATAATAGTGCAAGTCTTCAGCAATCTTCACTAGGCTAAAACAAAGCTTTCTTGCTATCTGAGTTAGTTTATCGTTGTTTGCCAACAAGTCTTTTCTTTCTTCCTCATCTTCAAATTTTTTACTTTCTTCTTCAGATATGGTTATTCTTAATCGCTTCATGTCTCTTTCCAACATTATTCTAATTTCTTCAAAACTTTCCTTAATGGAAAGAAACATTGCTTTAGTGCTTTTGGGATCAATTCCTTTTTTAACAAACCTTTTTTCTCTCTCTTTTTCAATCTGATAAACACGGCAGATACCGGAAAGCCTGCATCTTTCGCATCAGCGGTCACAGTAGTTAAATGGAAGTTTGTAGAACAAATATTTTTCAACCCACGGAGGTTTACTCGCGCCAAATTGATCTATTAAAACTTTATTAATTACAGAAGAAGTCATAGAATATTTTAGCAAAGAAAAATTTGTAAGCTTGACAAATCGTATCAAAATGATACGATTATCGTATATGAATGATACGATTATTAGCACAAGACAAAAGTGCATCTTGAACCTCATTAGTCGAGGAAACGGTTTGTTGCGCTCACAAATACAAGAAGAACTGGAGAAAATAGACAAAATTTCAAAAGTTACATTAATCCGGGATCTTAATATATTACTAAAAAATCAACTTATAAAAACAAAGGGAAACGCAAGAAGCACTCTTTATCTTCCTTATACTCAAAATCCAATTCTTCGTTACTTTGATTTAGAAGTTTATTTTCAACAAGATCCGGATAAGCGGAGTGTGGTTGCTAAGCATTTTGATTTTTCAATATTTAGCAGTCTTAATCATCTGATTACTCCAATTGAATTAAAGGAACTCAAAGATAAAAGCAGAAGTTTTACGAAACAAACAGAAAAACTAAGTTCGGACATACTAAAAAGAGAACTTGAACGATTTGTTATTGAATTGTCCTGGAAGTCGTCGAAGATAGAAGGCAACACTTATTCGCTATTAGAAACAGAAGCACTCATAAAAGAACAAAAAGAAGCTAAGGGAAAAAGCAAAGAAGAGACAGTGATGATCTTAAATCATAAATCAGCTTTTGATCAGATATTAAACAACAAGAAAGATTTTACAAACCTAACTGTCTTTAAGATAAACCAGTTACATAATTTCTTAGTGAAAGATATGAATATCTCAACAGGAATTAGAAAAAACGCTGTTGGGATAACCGGAACAGTCTACAGACCATTGGATAATCAACATCAGATCAGGGAAGCTGTGGATAGACTTATTAAAATTATAAATAATTTAGCTAGTCCTTTTGAAAAAGCACTTATTGCTCATTTTATGATTCCTTATATTCAGCCCTATGCTGACGGAAACAAAAGATTAGGACGGATGCTGACAAATGCGATATTTTTAGCATATGATCTATATCCTCTTTCCTACAGAAGTGTCGATGAAGATGACTTTAAAAAAGCTTTAATATTGATGTATGAACAAAAAAGCATCTATCATATTAAAAGAATCTTTATCGAACAAATACATTTCGCCCACGAGAATTATTTTAAATAAATGTAAAAAAGCAGTCGACCGTGAAATCGGAATGCTTAAAGAGATTAAGCGCCATTTATATCCTATAGTTTGATTTATGCTATGGTTAATTGTATAATACCAGTATGTCAGAATTAATAACAGGAGAACTAAAAACTTATCTTTTTAATGATATTAGACCTGCAGCAATTATGATAGGAATACAGCGAGATCTATGGGAGCAGTACCCAAATAAACCCGATGTGGTGGAAGGTAGACTTTGGTCTAGATCTGCAATAGTTATCGCTGAATGTTTAGGTTTTTCACCAAGAGAACTGGGCTTAGATGGATATGTCAGATCAGTTGTAGAAGTTGGAAAGTTTTTACTTCAAACATATCCAACTTTTTTCCCTTCCCTAATAGATTACAAGAAAGTAAGAGCTAAGAGAGGTTAAATTATATAAATTAAGTATGTTTGCATACAAACGGAGAAAATATTGCTAGAGCAAGAAAATTATACGAAAAAGTGGGCTTTGTTCATGTCAAAGATTTTAATAGATATAGAAAGTCAATTAGTTAAAAATGTACAATCGATTAATCGATTGTACAAATTTGTCTTTGTCGACCGCGAAATTGGAACGCTTAAACAAATTTGAAATTATATTATTGATTAATCCTTCGATTTCTCTCATAACAAGCTGGTTGGATAAAATATGGACGAGGAAAAAAATTCTGTTTCTGCTATTATATAGTCATGCCAAGATTTTTAATTGAAGTTGCACACAATAATACAAAAGCGGATTGTGATCTTGCTGTAAATATTTTCAAATCAACAGGATCGCATTTTTTAACTAATGCAGACTTTGGCTGTCTGGATGGAGTTCATTATGCGTGGATAAACGTTGAGGTAAAAAGTAAATCAGAGGCTTTACTTATCGTCCCTCCACCTTTTAGAGATAAAACGAAAGTGATTAGAGTAAAAAAATTTGCCTTAGAAAAACTGAACAAGACTTTAAGACCAAGTCACAAATAGTTAAACTCCTCCAACTGATTTTCTTGTCGGCCTCTTTTTATGACTTAATTACTTTGTTCAAAGTAAACTCTGTTACATTTAGTTTTATGAGAAAAATTGTTGTATTTAATTTAGTTTCACTGGATGGCTATTATGCCGGACCAAAAGGAGAACTTGATTGGCATAATACTGATGAAGAGTTCAGTAAATTTGCCATTGAGCAGGCTAAAAAATTTAAAACTCTCATCTTTGGGAGAATTACTTATGAAATGATGAAAAGTTATTGGTCTACTCGGGATGCAATTAAGAATGACCCGATTGTTGCAAATGCCCTGAATACTTTACCGAAAATTGTTTTTTCCAGAACTTTGAAAAAGGTTGAAGAAGAACCTAATTGGAAAAATATTACCTTGTTTAATAAGATAGATCCGAATAAAATCAAAAAACTGAAGCAAACTCCAGGTGACGATATTACGATTTTAGGAAGCGGTCAAATCGTGCAGGCATTTACTAATCTTGGATTAGTTGACGAATACAGATTACTGGTTAATCCAGTTATTCTCGGCAAAGGTAAATCAATGTTTGAGAATGTGAAAAATAAACTTAATCTAAAATTTCTCGAAACAAGATCTTTTAAGAATGGTAATGTCCTTCTATATTACCAAGTTTAATATTTTTTATATTTATCATGTTCGCCGATATCAACAAACAGAACAGAAATTGAGGAGGTCCAAATAAAGAATATCCTGTCAGATTCGTTTAATCTTATAGACCAATAAAGAGACTTTTCTAATTTCTCAAGATTTAGACCTGGATGATATGGATTTTGGATAAAGAGTTTTACAGTTTTTCCGTAAGTCTCAAATCTTTCACGATTTTTTTTAACAAATTTTTTTCTTTCTCGAATAAATTTAGGACTGTAGTCAATAACTATTTTAGACATACTTCTCAAGCTCTTTTAAATCATCTTCAAGTTCTTTCTCGGTTGAAATCTTTTTTGTTTTTCCAGCTTTGTACTCTGTCATAGCCTCTTTTAGCACAGAATCAAGTTCGAGCTCCTCAAGTAGATCAAGCCCAATAATAGCTCCGAGAGGTTTATTATTAGCTATTACAACAAGAGGTTTTTTTAATTTATTTGCTTTTTCAAGCACTTTTTTATACCCTCTTTGTAGTTGTCTAGCTGAAACAGTATTAAACATATAATTTAATATTAGCAATTTTTTGTTGTATGTCAAGTTGACATACAAATTTCAACTTCTTGAATAAATAAATATAAAATCTACAATCAGCGTGTGAGAAAATCCATAACACAAAAACATGAATTTGGGTGTGGAGTGGCATGTGTTGCCTTTGTAGTAAATAAAAGCTATGAGGAAGCCGTAGAAATTTTAGGAAGAAAAAGAGCAGCCAAAAAAGGATTTTACTGCAGGGATTTAGTGAAGGTTTTAAAAAGATTTAATTTAAACTATTCTTTCAGATATCTACAGCCAAGATTAAAGCAAAAAATATATCAGGATAGAATCATTGTTTTTATTAAAAGATCCAAGAAATATCCGTTTGGACATTATTTAGTGAGGTATAAAAATCTTTGGATGGATCCGTGGATTAACTTTTCGACGAATAAAAAAATAAATGAAGCAAAATCAGGATATTGCAAAAGACTCCTAGGAAGGCCTATTTATGGTTTATTTCCCGATTCCTAAAAAATTGTTCTAGCATTTTGAACAACGAACGCGTTACTTCTATAGGATATACGGTCTACTCTTATCTTTACATGTTTAGCCAACATTAGACTTTCTTAGTAGGAATAAATATGTGAGTTAAAATCTGTATTTTTAACTACTTTGTAGTTTGGATTCCGATTTTTGATAAAGCCGGAGATTATTTTGTAGGTATCAATGTCAAAATCAGTCGGATTTCTAACAGTTGAGTTTTCTTTTCCATTTTTGAAATTATCCAAAAGACACCAGTTGTTGATTAAAAATGATTCATATAGTTCTTCCTCTTCATTTTTTTCAACTATCTCAATCGATCCCTTGAATGGCCAGGGTCTGAACTGTTTATTCTCGACAAATGCTATTAAAAAGCGGGCATTATAATTTGCTTTTTTCTCCTTACCGATGCAGGCACCCTTGCGTCTTCCCAGTTTATACTCAAAGCAGGAAGAGTTGGTTTTCTCCAGCCCCATCAGTTTATTGCAGAGTGAGTATTTTTTGGCGATTTCCGCCATCACTTCTTTGGCGCTTCTTTTATTTTTGAAAACACCAAAGAGATTCTCAAAGTTTGAATTATCAATCTGATCGATTACTTCCATTTTAAAATTTAAAAAACCGGTTTCAGATTTTTCTTTAATCAAAGTCACAAACTGTTTTTTTCGTCTCAGTGTACGGTTAAAGTAGGGAAGAAGAGTTTTTATGAGATGAGATTCCTGAATTAGAGCTCCCAGTTCACCGGCTGTTTGAATAAAATCAATTTTTGCGATTGATTTAATCATTAATAATCTTCTGGTTGATTCATAATCGGTTGAAAAATGAGAGACCACCCTGTCCTTTATATTTTTACTTTTTCCAACATATAAAGGCAGGTTTTTATCGTCATAAAAAATATAGACTCCGGGAGATGCGGGCAAATTTTCAATCTGTTTGGCGACTTTTGAGTTGCTGGAATAAGCGGATTTTAGAAGTTTTTTGATTACTTCCTGTATTTTAGTTGCCGGAAGGTCTTTTGATAAATTTTGAATAAACTGCCAAATAACAAAAGCATCGTCATATGCCCGATGGCGGTTTTTACAGTCAAAATTATATCTTTCGATAATAGCCGACAAGCTGTGAGTTCTGAATTGAGGGAATAAATTTCTTGAGAGCTTAACAGTACACAATGTTTTGGAATTGTAAGATATTCCGGTTCTTTTCAGTTCATTTTTTAAAAAACTGTAATCAAATCTAGCATTATGAGCGACAAAGACAGCATCGGAAAGAAGGTCATAAACTTTATCTTTAATAGCGGAAAATACCGGAGCATCTTGCAGGTCATTAGAATTAATTCCGGTAAAGCTTTCGATAAAAGGCGAGATATAAGTTTCCGGATTCACCAGTGATTTAAATTCATCAACGACTTTATTATGCTCTATTCTGAGCATGCCGATTTCAATTATTCTGTCACGCCAACCGTTCATGCCGGTAGTCTCAACGTCGACGATGGTATAAGGTTTATTTAACATTTGAGGATAATCATTATCTTCTTTTATTCCTAAAGTTTCAATCTATATTTTGGAAGAAATTTCAGTTGTGGTAATAGTTAGTTTAATTTAAAATGGTAGTAATAGACAATGACCAAACTGAAAAAAGATAAAGTAAAAAATTCGAAGTTTTGGGTTATAGTATTATTTTTTTCATTTTATTTGGTTTTAGCCTTAGTCAGCAGATTAGTTTTAAAAAATCAAAAACAAACAAGTACTTCTTCTGCTGCAGGTCCTTTGACTACTGTAACTTTTCAACCAAGTAGTGACGAGATCGCCAATCCCGAGAGAGGTTTTATGAGGCAGTCCAATATTCAATTAGACCAACCATATACTTCTAAACTGGGTAAAGTAAATCCGAACGATACTGTAAATTGGGTATATTTTCACATGGAAAAATACCGGGACCCGCGAGACGGTAAAGGAGTAACAGTATCAAATTACCAATTTCTTCCTTTGGAACCTGTCGGATCCGGCAAAGGTCTGGATATTGTCAAAAAAACTTTTGACGATGCCAGAGCTAAAGGATTAAAACTTGTTATTAGATTTCTTTATCTTGGATACGGAGGAATCGGATCGACTACGGATTTTGCTAATGCAGAACCGGATGCTCCGCTTGATGTTGCTCTAAGACATATTGATCAGTTGGGTCCGGTTATCCAACAAAATAAAGATGTAATTGCGGCAGTACAGGCAGGGTTTGTCGGATATTGGGGGGAGTGGCACAGTTCCAAGTATTTAAGCCCTGTAGCAAACCGAAAAGCAATTGTTGACAAGCTGTTAACAGTTGTACCTCCTGATCGGACTATCCAGGTGAGATATCCAAAATATGTCCAAAGTTTTTATGGCGGTCCGATTTCTGATTCTCAGGCATTTAATCAATCAAATTTAAGCCGTGTTGCTCTTCATGATGACGCTGCATTTAAAGATAGTACGCATGACGGAACGTTTACCTCAAATGCAATGGGTATGAAAATTTCTTCATATTGCGACGGCTCAGCCAATCAGACATTATGCTGGCAGGATTATTATTCTCAAACAAGCAAGTATACACCTGCCGGTGGAGAAGCCGGAACGCATAGCAGTAGCGCATCTCCTGAGGCAGATTGTTCTCAAGCAGTGCCTATGATGGGAAAACTCCATTTTTCCTTTCTGCATAATGGCTACAGTATGGTAACTCTTAATCACTGGGTTTCTCAGGGATGCATGCCGGAAATCCGGCAAAGATTGGGTTACCGCTTTGTTCTTAATAAATTATCCCTTTCCCAGCAGGTTGCTCCGGGAGGAAATTTAGAGTTTCATTTGGAGCTGGAAAATAAAGGATTTGCTTCGCCCTATAATCAGCGTCCGGCAATATTGGTACTAAAAAATATTAGCTCCGGTTTACAAAAAGAAATTTCCCTAACAACGGTTGATGTGAGACGTTGGTTTCCGGGTCAAATAATAAAAGTTGATTTAAATGTCCCGATACCTCAGGACGTTCCTAACGGAAATTACTCTGTTTCTCTTTGGTTGCCTGATACTTCAACAAGTATACGCACAAGACCCGAATACGCAGTTAGATTTGCGAATATGAATGTTTGGCAAACTACTTCCGGTCAAAATTTAATTTTTAATAATTTGACTGTAAGCGGAAATCCGGTTACACCCATTCCTGTAACTAATTCCCCTATACCTACTATAGGAAGTCCAACTCCTACAACAGGAACAAATAAACCCGGAGATGCAAATGGAGATGGAAGAGTAGACAGTTTGGATTTATATATATTAGTTTTCCATTATTTAGAAACCACAACTAACGGTCCGGCGTTTGGAGATTTTAACCGCGACGGTAAAGTAAATGTTCTGGATTTTGAGATTTTGGTAAATAATTACGGCAGTTAATGTTCTAAAAGGGTTATCAAGAAGTAAGTTAAAACTACGCCTGCTATAAAAGTAAATGTAGTGGCCCATTTTTTCTGCTTTTTGAAATCCTGATGTAGGTCCGGTATCAAATCTGTACAAGCAATATAGATAAATACTCCGGCGCTAAACATAAGCAGAGCCGGCAGCATTTTTTCGAACTTATTTAAAAAATAAAATCCAATAATTGCTCCTATAAGTGCAGTAAGGGCAGAGAGGAAATTATAAAAAAGCGCTTTATTTTTTTTCATTCCTGCGTGTAAAAGAATGCTGAAATCGGCTATTTCGTGAGGGATTTCATGAGCTGATATAGCCAGGGTAGTAATAAATCCCAGTCCGGGATTCGCAAGAAAAGCCGCTGCAATTGTCAAGCCGTCAAAAAAATTATGTAGACCGTCTCCCAGAAGAACTAAATATGCGGTTGGTTTTACTCTCATTACGTCATGATGATGAAACCAAATGACCAATCTTTCAATCAGGAAAAAAACCAGAATTCCTAATAATCCATATATATAAATATTTTGGTCATCATTATTTTCTAATGCTTCTGGTAACAAGTCTATAAAAGCTGTAGTTAGCATTACTCCGGCTGCAAAAGCAACGAGATAAGAAGAAAATTTCTTGACAGATAGCCTTTTCCAAAATAGAAATACCCCGCCAATTAGTGAGATAGAGCTGATTACAAGGCTGGCGAGAATGATTAAATATAAACTGCTCATAATATTAGGTACAGTTATGGCAGACTCCAAATAATTCCAGAGAATGACTCGCGATCTTTAATTTTGATTTTAACTGAATATCTTCGATTAATTTTTCTTCCAGTTGGGACGAAATATCTTCTATGGATTTACAGTTATTGCAGGTAAAGTGATGGTGATGATTTTTTTCGTCAAGAAGTTCATATCTTTTCTTGCCGTCGCCAAAATTTATCACTCTTACTGCCTTGTTTTTGACAAAAAGCTTTAGGGTTCTATATACCGAAGCTAAATTCACTTTTTTATCCAAGGATTCATGAATTTCTTCAACCGTTTGGGGATGACTTTTTATTTTCTGCAGGATTCTCTCTCTTTGATCAGTGATTCTATGACCTTTGGAACGAAGCTTGGCAAAAGTATTCATCTGGTTTTATTATTGCAAACGATTTGCAATAAGTCAACCGCACTATTTGAAGATTTCTTTTTTTAACATCTGCGTTTTGCGCAAGAAGAATTTTCTTATTAAACTGGATTTTTTACTTATAATTCCCTGTGGCCTCTGCCACAGGGAAACAACTAAAGAGAAAGTGTGAAAACCGAATCAGGTTTTCACATGTTATGATATCCTAAAGAACATAGAAGTTCAAAAAGGATATCACTGTGTTTGGCAAACACATTACTATTTTGTATTTCCAGTAAAATACAGAAAAGCACTTTTAACAAATAAGATACCAAAAGAAATCAAACTACCTTTTCCCAACTTGGGAGGGGTGACATTTTCGTTTTGCTAGCTATGACATTATCATAAAGCTCTTACACTTCAGCAAGGCAAGTAGCGAGGAGTTAAGTCTTGAGGTAAGATATGGTGGACAAATCCAATAAATAAAGTGAAAACCATCCACCTCATTCTCACAAGATTATCGCTTAATATTCTTCTTCTTTCTTTAAACAGACTTGCAAAAATTTAACCTCTTTTCACTTGCAGCCTTTTGAATTCTTACGTTGGCTGGATTTTAATGCAATGCTGCCGTTTCCTTCGATGACAGTTATACTTTACCATCTACTTAAACAGCTTTTTTGCAAAAAGAAAATATAATCAACTTCCGGTAACTTTTTATTTTGGCATTTCTTATACGTTAGGCGTTTTAAGCACTTTTGTCTATAAATACTTCGTTGGCTAAAAATGGTTTCAAAAATAGTAAAATGTACCGCTTGACAAGATTTATAGTGTACGTTATTATGTACTCATATGGATATAAAAACAACACTTCCAATAACGGAAGTAAGAAAAAAATTGTTCAATATAGTAGATGAAGTCGAAAAAAGAAGGACGCGTTTTATAGTAACGGAAAAAGGCAGACCAAAAGCCGTCATTATGTCTGCAGAAGAATTTGAATCAATGCGGGAAACGCTTGACGTACTAATTGAAAATCCAGACTTGCCAAAAATAATCGAAGAGACAGAAGAAGATTTTAAAACAGGAAAATATAAGAAATATCCAACTTTGGAAGAAGTATTAGAAGAAGATGGTTATCTGGTAAAAGATAAATCTAATAAAAAATATGAAGTACGAAATAAGTCTAAAGGATAGCGCAAAAAAAACACTTGATAATTTAACAAAAAAAGATAGAGAAAGAATATATAAATCTTTTCTTGCAATATCTCACTATCCGGTTTATGGAAATAGATTAGATCTTCCTGTCGGGGATTACTATTCGATAGATATTTGGCCATTCATGATAATCTACAAAATCTTTGATAAATTGAAACTGGTTAGTATAGTTAAAATAAACTATAGTTTAGGGGTAAATAAACATTGATAGATTAATTTTATGTAACTGTGAAAAAATAGTTCTTATTTTAATTCTCATTCTATTAGCTGTTTTTTTATAGTAGGTGGCAAACGGGTAAAAGAATCCAGAGAGCTGCAAAATAAATATAAGGATTTTTCAATAATTGATGATAAACTTGAGAGAAAAGATCCTTCGATTTCGTTCAGGACAAGTTACAAATTATTTATATTATGAAATTATTATTTAAACGATACTTCCTATTGACAGCGATTTTTATTACAGGGGCCGCGGTATTAATTGTTGAAATCACGGCAACCCGTATACTTTCTCCCTATTTTGGAAATACCTTATATACATTCTCCAGTGTTATCGGCGTTGTATTAACGGCTCTGAGTTTGGGTTATTATATAGGAGGAGTTTATTCCGATAAATATCCTACTCAAAAATTATTTTTTTCAATAATAATACTCAGCGGTTTTAGCACTCTGATTCTTAGGGTTTTGATGTCTTTTTTACTCCCCATATTAGGAAAAAGTTTTACGATAATCAGCGGGCCATTAATAACTTCAACGGTTTTATTTTTCATTCCTAGTTTTTTGTTGGGTATGCTTTCACCCTATGCGGTAAAGTTAAGACAAATGAGTTTTCCTAAGGAAGGGGTCGGCAGGGCAGCGGGAGAGGTTTTTTTTTGGTCCACACTGGGAAGTATAGGAGGAAGTATTGGGGCCGGTTTTTTCCTAATTCCGAGTTTTGGTTTGAATCAAATTATCAACGGAGTTGCTCTGGTTTTATTTTTTTTGGGATTTATTGGATTAATTGATTCCGGTGAAAAAAATAAAAAAATAATTTTATTTTTGATAGTAATATTTGGTTTATTTACATTAATTGCTAATGTTCAAGTTGAGAAAAACTTTTTATACAGTAAAGACGGGGTATATGAAAAAATCAGCATTTATGACGGATTTTTTGAAGGTCGACGAACACGCTTTTTTCAGCAGGACAGAAGCTCATCCGGGGCGATGTTTTTGGATTCAGACGAGCTCGTATACGATTACACAAAATATTATGCGTTATATAAACTTTCAAAAAAAAACCCAAATAATGTACTTATTTTAGGAGGTGGAGCTTATTCTATTCCAAAAGCAGTGCTTAAAGAGTTGCCGCATGCAAGCGTTGATATAGTTGAAATTGAGCCCTCATTATACGATTTGGCAAAAAAATATTTCAGATTAAAAAAAACAGACCGATTAAAAAATTATGTCGAGGACGGGAGAAGATTTATGTTTAACTCTAATGATAAATATGATTTAATATTCAGCGATGTTTATTATTCTTTATATTCAGTACCAGTGCATTTTACGACGAAAGAATTTTTTTTATTAGCAAAAAAAAAACTTTCCTCGGACGGAATTTTTATTGCTAATTTTATCGGAAACCTGAAAAGGAACAAACAATCTTTATTGATCTCGGAGATAAAAACTTTCCGGTCAGTTTTTCCCAATTCATATTTTTTTGCGCTTGATTTGCCATCCTCAAAAAGTTCGCAAAATATAATTTTCCTAGGATTAAATTCCAGCCAAAAAATTAATTTTGAAGACCCAAAAATAAAAAATAATAAGGATGAAATAATCAGCAATCTGAAAAATAAATTAATTGACATCGGGAAAGAAACGTTTTACTCATATACTCTTTTAACTGATAATTACGCGCCGGTTGAATATCTTACAGCGCAAGTTGTTAAACAGACTTTTGAAAAAAAGATGGATGAATTTGATCCCGATCGAGCACTAGACTATATAAAAAAACAACTTAGATTCGGGCCCCGCTATATGAGTAGTGAAGGACATAAACTAACGCAATTATTTCTGACTTCCGAATTAAACAAACTAAGTGATGAGACAATTACACAAAAGTGGAATTACAAGTCCTCTGATGGAAGAGCAAATACACTAGTAAATATAGTTGGTAGATTTAATACGAGGGAAAATAACAGAATCCTACTAGGAGCACACTATGATACTAAAAGATACGCCGATGAAGATAAAATCAATCCGAAAGATCCTATGCCCGGGGCCAATGATGGAGCTTCAGGTGTAGCCGTGCTCCTCGAGATAGCACAGTTTTTATCCCAAGTTGATACTCCGCCACGCATGGGTGTCGATATCGTTTTTTTTGATGGTGAGGAAGGAGAAGATCTTTCAAGAACAGATTGGAAGCCCATCGGCTCACAGTATTTTGTCAAAGAACTAAAAACAATGTATCCGGAAAACAAACCGCTTGTCGGAATCGTAGTCGATATGATCTGTGATAAAGATTTAAATATTTTTCAGGAAGGGGATTCGCTTGATCAGGCGAGTAAGCAAGTTAATGATTTTTGGCAATTAGCCGGGAAGAATTGGCCCTTAAATTTTAATACTAAATCCAAATACAGAATTTTAGATGACCATACGGCTTTGAATTCTTCAGGAATTCCCAGCTTTCTTATTATTGATTATGACTATCCATATTTTCATACGACTGAAGATACGCTGGATAAATGCAGTAAAGACAGTTTAAAAGTCGTCGGAAATTCGATACTAAACTATATTTATTCCATTTAACGGCTTTGAATTTGCCTTCAATTGAAAAGAGTAAGGAAATTGTAACGGTTAAATTCCCAAAACCGTCAGATAAAGTTATTGAAATAACCACTAAAAATAGTAAAATAAAATTTACATTAAATATGTCTGATCGTTTAACTGGGAAAAATGGTGTTAATCAAGATTTAAACTCAATTTTAAGTTATTTGACTGTATTAACAACTGCAAGCGTGAGTGCTACGGCAGCATTAGTTGGAAAGCAGGTGGATTATATTCAAGAATATCAGGGTAGTTTTTTAACAAATCCAATCTATCATCTAATTGCGGTGGCATTTATTTCAGCAGGAGTGGTAATTTTTAAATCTTTAAGGACTATAAAAAGACAAATTAATAATTAAGAAATTATCCTTATTTTTTCAATGCCTCGATTCCGGGAAGAGTGCCTTTTTCAATGAATTCGAGCATAGCTCCGCCACCGGTGGAGATATGGGTAATTTTATCGAGGTATTCTTTTTTAGAAATTGCAGCCAATGTATCTCCGCCTCCGACTAAGGATACAGCTGAAGAGTTTTGCGCAATTGAGTAGTAGACAAAATCAGTTCCGCGGGTGAAAGCAGATTCTTCGATATAACCTATGGGACCGTTCCAGATAATGGTTTTTGCCTTGGCAATAGCGGAACCGAATTCGGCCTGGGTTTCCGGTCCGATATCCAGGATCTCCTCTTCAGTTTCAATGTCTTTTATGTTTTTTACCTTGCCGCCTGATTCTGATTGTTGTGGATGTCTGGCGACTACATCTGTCGGTAAAATAATAGCCGCATGTTTTTTTGAAGCCAAGAAAAGTAATTTTTTGGCATTTTCTACTTCATTATATTCACAGTAGCTTTTGCCGATATTCAAACCTTTTGCGCAAAAAAAAGTATTAGCCATCGCTCCTCCGATTAATAAATAATCGGAAATATCGATAAGCCTCTCGACCAAATTTATTTTGGTTGAGATTTTGGCTCCTCCTAAAATTGAGACGACGGGTTTTTCCGGATTTTTTACAATCCTGTCAATTGTTTCCGTCTCTTTCTTTAAAAGCAAACCGCCGTAAGCCGGAATGAATTTGGGAACTCCGACGATTGATGCATCATTTCTGTGACTTACACCAAAAGCATCATTGACAAAAATTTCTCCCAAACCGGCCAGATCGTGGGCGAAATTATTATCGTTATTTTTTTCTTCCTGAAAATATCTGATATTTTCCAGGACTAAAACGGTGTCCGGTTTCTGATTTTTTATTGACAGTTTGTCGACAGGATTCAGGAAATTATTAATCAGCATTACATCGAACGGCTTTAGTAATTCTTTTAATTCTTCAACGACCGGTTTCAGGGAAAATTTTGTGTCTACGCCTTTTGGCCTACCCAGATGGGAGATGATAATTAAACGGTTATTATTTTTGAGAAGATAATTAATCGTGGGAAGAGACTGGCGGATTCTTACATCATCGGCTATAGAGAAGTCGGGGTTAAGAGTGACATTAAAATCTACCCGCAAAATTACTTGTTTATCTTTTATTTCTAATTCATCAATGTAGGTTATATTTGACATACTGGTTAATAAGTATTATAGAAATCAATAATTTTTTCAATCATTTAAATTATTTCTTAAATTTTCCCAATTTATAAACCACGTATAAAGTAGGAGCTGTGAAAATGATAATTAAAGAGAATAAAATAATTATTGCCGTTATTAAGATATTATTATTTTCTATTGATAAATCAGTTGGAAAAGAAGATTTTGCGGAATAAATTGTACTTTTGACAAAAGACGGTAAAGTTTGTAATGAAAAAAACAAAAAGTAAAACGTAAATAGTATTTTGACAAAAAAGTAGAATTGCCAAAATTTTACTAATTTAACTTTTCTTTTAAAGCTATAAATATATAAAGCAATTAAATCTATTGTGAAAATTATCATCCCTACTAACCAAACTAAATCAAAATTTAGTAACCTTTGATTTTGTGGAGGGAAAAAGCTGTAAATGTATGAAAATAGATTAAAGAAAAAAAAGATTTTCCACCACATAAGATATATACTACTCGAATCAAATATAGTTTGTTAATTTTTCTACCAAGTCTACTAATCTATTAGAGTAGCCCCACTCGTTATCATACCAACCGAAGACTTTTACGAAATTACCGTTAATAACTTTGGTGTAATTGGCGTCAAAGATACAGGAATAGGGTGAACCGATATAATCGGAAGAAACTAAAATTTCTGTCTCATAAGAAAGAATTCCCTTCATTGAATTTTCCGATGCCTCTTTGAATTTTTGATTTACCTCTTCGACAGTTGTTGATTTTTCCACAGCAGCGGATACATCAGAAAAAGAAACAGTTGGAACCGGAACTCTTATTGCCATTCCGTCGATTTTTCCGGCGAGTTGAGGAAGAGTTTTGGCTACTGCTTTGGCAGCACCGGTAGTTGTGGGAACGATATTAAGTCCTGCAGCGCGCGATCTGTCAGGAGACTTGCCGGTATCATCGAGTAATGGTTGGGTTTGAGTGTAAGCATGAGAGGTGGTTAAAAATCCGGAAACAATTTTACAATTATCATCTAGTACCTTAAATAAAGGAGAGGCAGAATTGGTTGTGCATGAACAGTTAGAAATAACAGAGTTTCCTTTAAAATCTACGATATCATCATTAACTCCTAATACGATGTGAGGCATTTCATCATCCCCGCCTGCAACGCTATGCGTAGCATTGCGGGCAGGTTTTGAGGGAGCGGTGAGGATTACTTTTTTAACCGTTCCCCGTACATGTTTTTTGAGATCTTCAGAAGTTTCAAATGCGCCGGTTGCGTCAACAACGACATCTACTCCGTATTCTTCCCAAGGAATCTGGGATGGGTCATCACCCAAATTAGTTGAAATTTTATTTCCGTTAACCGAGATTCCGTCAGATTCTTCTTTGACATTCATCTCAAATTTTCTGTAAACAGAATCGTATTGAAGAAGATAAGCCATCATTTTGTTAGAAGATTTTCTTGTATTTATTACGGAAAGATCAAAAGACTTTCTTTTTAGGGCAATCCGGGTAAAGGCCCTACCGATTCTACCGAAACCATTTAATCCGATTTTTAATCTTTTCATTATTATTTTTTGTCATCCTGAAGCGATTAGCTGAAGGATCTAGCAAAGCGTATTTTACGCTCGTTTCACTCGCTAGATTCTTCACTTTGCTCAGAATGACAAAGTATTAATCATTGTACTAAATATTATGATGATGGTGATGTGTAGTTATGTAGCGGATTGTTCCAGATATTCCCCGAATTACTATTGAATGAGTAATAACGCTGTTTGACTTAAACTCAACTCCTTTTAGTAGCGGTCCCTCAATAATTCCGGTTGCGGTAAAAGTCAGCATTTTTCCCTTAGCTAAATCTTCGGCTGTATATATTTTTTTCAAATTATAAATTCCGGCTTTTTTCAATTCTTCTGTATGCTCGTCTTTTAACGGTTTAAAGCGGGCTAATATTTCTCCACCTAATATTTTTATTGCCGTAGCTGCTAATACCGCTTCCGCACTGGCTCCGGTTCCCATCAGAATATCAATATTTGAATCCTCCAGCGAAGGTGCGATTGCTCCGGCAACATCACCGTCTGTAATGAGGCGGACACGCGCACCGATTTTTCTTATTTCTTTAATAATTTCATAATGTCTTTCTCGGTCAAGCATTAATACTGTTATTTCATTCAAACTTTTGCCTAAAGCTTTAGCCACTTTTATAATATTTTCTTTTACCGGCGCTTCAAGATCGATGACTTTTTTTGCTTTTTGTCCAACCGCAATTTTTTCCATATATGTGTCAGGGGCATTGAGTAAGGTTTTTTTTGCGCCAGCAGCAATGACCGACATTGCGTTGTATCTTCCATGAGCTACACTGTTTGTACATTCAAGAGGATCGATAGCAAGATCCATCGCCGGATTTTTTCCTTTTCCGAATTTTTCTCCTGTGTAAAGCATGGGAGCCTTATCTTTTTTTCCTTCTCCGATGACTACAGTTCCGGCAAAATCTATTTGATTCAAGCGAGAGCGCATAGCGTCGACAGCAGCCCCGTCGGCGGCATTTTTATCGCCACTCCCGATCCATTTAGCTGCAGAAATGGCGGCAGCTTCTGTAACTCTTACGAATTCCAAGGCAAGATTCCTATCCATATTCTTTTTCGTCATCCTGAGTGATTAGCGAAGGATCTAGTGAAACGTAATTTACGCTTTGCTGGATTCTTCACTTCGTTCAGAATGACTTTAAAAATTTGTATAATATTCTAACAAACATGAAACTTTCAGATATCGCAAAATCCTTAGTTGTTTCAAGAAAGGGAATTTTAGCTGCAGATGAAAGTGTTGGGACAATGACTAAAAGATTGGATGCAATCGGAATACCTTCAACTTCTGAAAACCGTTCTTTATGGAGAGAGATAATGGCAACTACATTTGGAATAGAATCATATATAAGCGGAGTAATTTTATTTGATGAAATACTTCGCAATCCTTTACCGAACGGAAAGATGATAGGTAAATTGCTGCAAGAAAAAAACATTTTACCCGGTATAAAAGTTGACAAAGGTACTGTCAAATTTAATTCTGAAGAAGAAACTTTTACTTTAGGTTTGGATGGTTTAACAGAAAGATTGGAAGAGTATAAAAAAATGGGCTCGGTTTTTACCAAATGGCGAGCCGTATATAAAATAGGAGAGAATCTTTCTTCAACTGCAGCTATTACAGCCAATTCAATCGGCTTAGCCGAATATGCATTATTGGTACAAAAGGCAGGTCTCGTCCCAATTGTTGAGCCGGAAATTTTAGTTCTAAAAGGAAATCATGATATTAATAAAAGTAAAGAAGTTACAGAAAAAGTACTGAAAGATGTCTTTTATTGGTTAAAAGAATTCGGAGTTAAACTTGATTCAATGCTTTTGAAACCAAATATGGTACTTGCTGGTAAAGATAGTTTGAATCAACCAAAAGCCGAAGAAATAGCACGAATGACCGTAGAGGTTTTGCAAGTTGCAGTTCCTCCAGAAGTTCCTGGAATTGTATTTTTATCAGGTGGACTTACTCCTGATCAGGCAACAGAATATTTAAAGACTATGAATCAATCAAATGAAAAAGTACCTTGGCAATTAAGCTATTCTTTTGGCCGGGCATTACAACAAGAAGCTTTACGGGTCTGGGGAGGAAAATCAGAAAATGTTAAGGCCGCTCAAGATGCATTTTTAGTTCGAGCCAAAAAAGTTTCTGAGGCAAGAAACGGAAAATAATATGGATGACTGTATTTTTTGCAAAATTGTAAAAGGAAAACTTCCTAGTTATAAAGTCTACGAAGACAAAGATTTTTTGGGGATATTAGATATTTTTCCGCGTGTTAAGGGGCATAGTCTGGTTTTTCCCAAAAAACATTACCGCTGGGTTTATGATGTTCCTAATTTTGGAAAATACTGGGAAGCGGTTTTGAAGTTAACAAAAGCAATACAAAAAGCCATGACGCCAAGTTTTGTTACATATGTTACTCACGGGCTTGAAGTTCCCCACGCCCATATTCATATTCTTCCCAGAACAGAAGGTGAGACTTCTTTTGTCCCGGAAATTAAATCTTTTCCCAAAGAAGAATTGACTCAAATAGCAAAAAAGATTTATAGTGAAGTTAAATAAATATTAATCCAAGTAGCCCTACAGCAACTAATGCAACTCCAACTTTCCCAATATTTTTAAGAGTTTCTTTTTTTATCCCTAAGAATTTTTTGTCGTCTTCAGAATCTGCCATAAGTTATTTTAGCAAAGTTTTTTAACAGATAGGAATTAGTTTTTATTTTTGTTTATAATCTACAATTATCTTATTCAGAGCCTTAATGAATAAAAAATTAAGAAAAGCGATTTTGAGAGCTTTAGCGGGTTTGAGTATTAATCTTTCTGCCGGTTGGTTCGGGGCAGCATTTATTACTCCAAATATTGCAGATATTTCTGAAGTCACAAATATTTTGAGGTTGATTTATGATGTATTTCTTGGGATAATATTTTTAGGAATAACAATTTTTATCGAAAATAAACAATGAATGATATTTGGGAGATCACAAGTAGAGTTCAAACTACAACAGTTCTTGTTCTTATTTTAATTGTTCTTCTATATATTGCTTATAAATTATCTCAAAACGGCAAGCGGCATTCAAAATCATCCCGAAAATATCTCTAACGATATTTCTACTTCAATTGATCTAGTCCACCTTTTGACCACGGATGGCAGCGGATAATTCTTTTAAATCCTAGCCATAAGCCTTTTGCTGCTCCGTATTTTTCTACAGCCTGATAGGTGTAATCCGAACAAGTAGGAAGAAACCTGCACATTTTGTCAGTCATGAATAAAGCACGGAAGACTGGTTTGTGAAAAAAAGATGTTTTATTATAAAAGCGGATTAGAGAAAGAATAGCACCTTTCATAGTACAATAGTAATACCACTTCGCTATCAAAACAAATGATTGATAGCTACGAGGTATTATACGATTAGATTTATAAAGTTGGTTAATACCTTCGAAGCTGTCTAATAATTTATACGTTAATGACAGCGTAGGGGTATAACATGAAGATATCGATTGTGACACTATTTCCTAAAATGATTTCCGGTTTTTTTGAAGAGAGTATTGTTAAAAGAGCGCAGGAAAAAGAGTTGGTGGAAATAGAAATTGTTGATCTGCGAAAATTTGCCATAGATAATTATGGAACAGTTGACGATCGGCCATATGGAGGAGGGGTTGGGATGATAATGCGTGTTGATGTAATTCATTCCGCATTAGCTTCTGTCATCCTGGAGGGAGCGAAGCGACCGATAGGATCTAAAAAAGATTCTATCGTCCCGCCATTTGCGGGACTCCAGAATGACAAAAGCAAAAAAATAATTTTAACTTCGCCAAAGGGAAACATATTTAATCAACAAAAGGCTCAGGATTTTTCAAAACTAAATCATCTAATAATTATTGCCGGACATTATGAAGACGTTGACGAGAGAGTTAGGGATTTTGTCGATGAAGAAATATCGATGGGAGACTTTGTCACAACCGGTGGTGAAATTGCCGCTTCTGCAATTGCCGATTCGGTAGTAAGACTTTTACCGGGTGTTTTAAAAAAAGACGACGCGACTTTATACGAGTCATTTATGATTACTTCGATTAAACGTTTAATCGAAGTAATAGGAGAAAATGAACTACTTAATAAATTAATGTTAGAGGGCATAAATGAAGTTAAGTTATTAGAATATCCGCAGTATACAAGGCCGGAAGAGTTTAAAGGAAAAAAAGTGCCGAAAATTTTATTGTCCGGTGATCATAAAAAAATAAAAGAATGGCAGTTAAAAAAAGCTTTCGAAGAGACGCTTAAAAAAAGACCGGATCTAATTTCTTAATTTCTATTCGACAAAATGAATATTAAAGAATGGCTAGGAGAGAATTTTGTTTATAGATTATTTGGCTGTTTTTACAATAAATCTCACGACGATATTTTCGATTTTATTAAAACCAAAATTCCTCGTGAATTTTTTCATCGTAAAATTTCTGACTTAGGTAGTGGTGATGGTGGAAATACTGAAAGAATAAAAAAGATATTCCAGGCAAGTAAAATAGTTGGATATGACCACAACGATTTTTTATTGGAAAGAGCGAGAAAAAAAGGAATTAGAGTAAAAAAATTTGATTTAAATAAAAAACTTCCTAAAGGAGAAATGGCTACATTTACTTTTTCACTTCATCACGCATATAATAAAGAAAATACTCTTAAAAATGCTGTAAATAATTTTGATTACATATTCATTTGTGAACCGTGTCTGGATCTATATCATTGGTTATTTGATGGCGGAGAACCGCTTCCGAAGAATAAATGGATAGAACTATTTGATAGAGTGCTTAAACAATATCAAATTTATCAATATAAGAATAATCTTATTGTTTTTTATAAGAAGTTGAAAAAGCGTGACTAATATCACATTGCCGGTTGAAATTAATTTCATATAATGTAATAATTTATATATTACTAATTAATAAATTATTTTTATGAACTTTACAAAATATTCGGCGAAAACTTTTTCCGGTTCACTTAATGCGATGAAGGGGATTTCCAAGAAGACAGTTGAGGAGCACTTAAAGCTTTATCAAGGATACGTGACTAAATATAACGAAATCATGGAAAAGCTGTCGATGTTGACGGATGACGATTATACTAAAGCCAATCAGTCTTATTCCGCGATCCGTGAATTAAAACTTGAGCTAACTTTTGCTTATGGCGGAGTAGTAAACCATGAACTGTATTTTGGTCATCTAGGAGGTGCAGGAGGAGAACCGATATCTGGTTTGATGAAGCAGATTAAAAAAGACTTCGGGTCTTTTGAAATGTATAAAAAAGATATGAAGGCAACTGGAATAGCTGCCAGAGGCTGGGTCTGGACTGCTTGGAATTTTAGGGAGGGCAGGCTGTTTAATTATCTGGGAGATGCCCAAAATTCTTATCCGGTCTGGGAAGCCAGTCCTGTCTTAGCGCTTGATACTTACGAACACGCATACTTTATTGATTACGGTGTAAACCGCGCCGGTTACATCGATTCATTTTTCGAGAATCTTGACTGGGGTAAAGTCTCTAAAAATTTTGAAGACGTTCTTGTAAAATGCGGATGTGATTGTGACGGTTGTGATGATCATAAATAATATTAAAAAGAATCAAATAGTAAAAAATAGTGAATATTATTTGTCTTGAAAATTTTCTAGAGGTTTACTTTTACCTTTTTCAATTAAACTCTCAATTTCTGTATTTGAAAATCCAAGAGATTTTGCTCTCCAAATAGCGTATAGCCTAAAAGGTAATAAAAATAAAAGTAATAATCTACGCGATCTTGTTGGGGTATGAGCTTCCAAAGAGCCGAATCCTTCTAAGGAATCTCTCATATTTTCCACAGGTGTCTGATGACGTTCATACATGTTCAAATTATATCACATTTAGACCTATAATTATTTATAAGTAAGCTAAAAAAGCAGTTCAAATAAGCTATGCTTTAAATAAATACAAATTTAATTTGTTTTATATTAAAATAGAAAAATGCAGGATCTTAAAAATCTGTTAGAAAAAGATAAAGAGCTAATAGAGCTAACAAAAAATCATATAAAGAAAAGATATAAAGAGGGATTTATTTCTATCGGTGGAGCTTTAAGAACAAAAAGTGGCAAAATCTATACAGGAACAAATACAAAATATCACGTGAGAAATTTAAGTACATGCGCTGAAATGTGTGCAATTTATAAAGCACTCGATGAAGGTGAGGAAGTATTTGACACAATTGTTGGAGTTAGGTATGAACCAAAAACAGACACTTATAGAGTTGTAAATGGCTGTGGTAAATGTAGACAACTTTACGTATACCACAAACCACTTAAAGTACTTATCGATAATAATAGTGTTATTGAGTCCATTGATTCAGAGAATCTTATTCCATTTGCATTTACTTAAGAAATTAATATTAATAAGATTTCAATATTTTTTCATCTAATTTGCAAAGAGATTGTCAACTGAAGTTTTTTTTGGTATACATATAACCTATGATTTTGTTGTCTTCGGTTTCAAAGAAATTTAAAAATAAAACTGCGGTTGATAATATTTCTTTCAAGGCAAAGGAAGGAGAAATAATAGGTTTTTTGGGACCAAACGGAGCCGGAAAAACAACTACCATGCGTTTGATTCTGGGATATCTCAGTCCTACGGAAGGAAAAGTAACAATTGATAATCTTGATCCGATTGAAGAAAGAATTGAAGTGCTAAAAAAAACCGGTTATCTGCCGGAGAATAATCCTTTATACCAGGAGATGAAAGTGTCAGAGTACCTGCAATTTATTGCTTCAATAAAAAATTCCGTGAACTATCTGGAAACTGCTATACAGGTTGGACTAGACGATGTTTTAAATTCAAAAATTGATGAACTGTCAAGGGGATATAAACAAAGAGTGGGTTTGGCGGCTGCACTTTTGGGAGAACCCTCGATATTAATCCTCGACGAACCGACATCCGGATTGGATCCGCTTGAACAGGAAAAAATAAGAAAGTTGATAAAAAAAATAGCCAGGTCAAAAACAATTATTTTTTCTACCCATATGTTATCGGAAGTCGAAGACATTGCGAGCCGTCTGATT